>NZ_CP041091.1:3443525-3773781 GCF_006494815.1 Nocardioides sambongensis | reverse complement strand
GGTCGGCGACCTGACCGACGCGCCGGTCAGGTCCGGTTGCATCTACTCGGTCGTTCGGCAGCGACTCATCGGTCCGCCGCCGTCGTCGCGGACCGGGACTCCACCAGCTTGCCGAACCGCCCCAGCATGTACCGCAGCCCCAGTCGCATCATCGGGTCGACCACCCGGTCCAGCCGGCTCGGCCCGCGTCCGGTGTCCAGGGCCATGGTCCACGCGACGACACACCGCCCTGCACCGAGGTCGGTGACCCGGTAGTCCTCGGCGAAAGCATGGACACCCTGCTTGGAGGCCTCGTTGAAGCGGAACGCCATCCGGCCGCCGTCCTCGTAGGCGAGGAACTCCTCGTGGGCCACCAGACCGCCCCGCATGTGGACCGTGCGGGTCGATCCTGTCTCGATCGGCAGACCCGAGGTCCACTCGACCCGCGTGATCGGCGGAGCCCAAGCGGCCCACGCCTCGGCGTCCAGGAAGGCGGCGAACACCTCCGCCGGCGTGGCGGCCACCGTGCGCTCGAGCCTGTGGACGGACGGGGCGGTGTCGAAGAAGTCGAGACCCACCTTCTCGCAGGCATACACGGTCACGACCTGCCTTCCGTCGCGGAGCTGTCGGTGAGGACGAGTGGTACGACGAACCTCGCCAGCGACGCCCGTTCGGCCTCCTCGCTCTCACCCGGCATCGCCAGCAGGGAGACGACACTGCGGAGGATCCAGGCGCCGCGGAGCTCGATGTCGGCGAGAGCCGCGGGGTCGTCGGCGAACTCGCCGGCCAGCCCGGTCGTCATCGTCCGCAGCAGCTCCGAGCTCTGGCTGAGCGCCAGGGGGATCGCCATGTTCTGCGGCTCGAACCACACGGCGAGCAACGGATCCGAGCGGACCGCCCTGATGCCGCGCAGGAGGAGGTCGACCACCGTGTCGACGCTCCCCGGCCGGTGTTCGGGCGCGATCTCGGCCGCGATCCGCAGCGTGGCGCGATGGACGTATGCCAGTCGGAGAGACTCGCGGTTGGGGAACTGGCGATACAACGTGGCTCGCGAGCAACCCGCCAGCGCGGCGACCTCGACCATCGTCGCCTGGCCGACGCCATAGCGTGAGAAGGCGAGCCCTGCCGCGTCGAGGAGACGATCGACATCGATCTTGTCCGACCGCGACCGCCGCGCCATCTGAGACATATCCCCGATCATGTGTCAAACATGACGCGAGCACAAGGGCTTGGGGCTCGCACAGCGCTGATCGCGACCAGGGCGGCCGCACGCCCGCGCACCGGCGGATCGAGCCAAGTGCAGCCCCCCCCCACAACGGCACCGACACGATCGCCGGACAGAGCGTCGTACTCCTCGACCTCGACGCCACCCAAGGCCTCTTCGAAGCGATCTCGCGCGACGAGTTCGAGGAGTATCGCGGGCGGCACGAGGTCGACCTGTTGCCTGCGCCGGACAAGATGCAGTGATCCGGCAGGGGTGACGCGGCCTCGGTGCCGTAGAAGCGAGCGGCGCTCAGGCGCCGCGCGCCACGATCTGCGCCATTCGATGAGCCCGCTCCTCCAGATCCCTCGCCAATGCGTCGAGCTGAGCGCGATCGACGGGCTGCGAGGCCTCGAGCGCGGCCGCGCGGATGAAGGAGGTGACCTTCACCCCCGCGACCTCGGCTCGGGCGCGAAGCTCGGCGATCTCGGTGTCGGAGAACCGGACGGAGATCGTTACGTTCCGACGCACCGTGGTCGGCTCGGGGTTGTCGAGGTCGAAGTCCGAGGCGTCCTCGGTCTGGTTGTAGTAGTCGGCCACTTCGGCCTCGGCCATGCCGTCGGTCTTGTCGCCCATGGTCACTCCTCCCATCCGGTGATCGGTCGTACGCCGTCTCGCACGATCTGGAGCACGACCAGCACTCGTTTGCCTCCGTCGGTCTCCGAACGCACCAGCCGGCGATCGGGGTACTTCGGATGGTGATACCAGTGCCCCGCCTTCCAGATCGCCTGCTCGATCTCGGCGGCTGTGAGCCGTCTGGTCGCGTGGTCGAGGTTGTGGTCGTCCCACTCGATCCGGTCGAAGATCATCGCCGCACCATCAGTGTGTTGCATACTCCAGCTACTTGCAACACCAGACTCTCGGCCTCGGGACCGGCAGTGGTGGACGTTTGGTTCGTCATACAAGCCATGCAAGTGCGGACAATCCTCACGAACCACCGGCCGACTGCCGAGCTGTGGACAGACGGCGCCCAGCCGAGGGCCGTGGACGGAAAACGAACGAAGCCCCGGTCCGAAGACCGGGGCTTCGCTTCTGTTCACGTGCGCGAGGGGGGAGTTGAACCCCCACGTCCTTTCGGACACACGGACCTGAACCGTGCGCGTCTGCCTATTCCGCCACTCGCGCTTGAAGCGGCGTCAATCTATCCCAGTCACCTCGCCGAACCCAAACCGGGGCGCACCCGAGGGGTGCTCCGCGGGTCGCCGGAGGCGCGGCACGGCGCTCGGAGGGCGCGGTGATCCCGGCACGGGACCGCGGCCCCGATACGATCGAGCGATCGACCGTGTCACTTGTCGGCTGATCGCCGGCGGAGCAGCGAGAAGGACGAGCAGGAGAGGAGCCGACGAGCCGTGCGCGGACTACAGCGTTTCGAACAGCGCCTTGAACAGGCGATCTCCGGAGTCTTCGCCCGTACCTTCCGCTCCGCGGTGCAGCCCGTCGAGGTCGCCGCAGCGCTGCAGCGCGAGCTCGACAACAAGGCACAGGTGATCTCCCGCGAGCGGCGGATGGTGCCCAACAGCTTCCACGTCGAGCTGGCCCCGAGCGATCTCGAGCGGATGTCCGGCTTCACCGGAACGCTGGCCGACGAGCTGCGCGACCAGCTCAAGGACCACGCCGACCAGCAGGGCTACGTCTTCCCGGGTCCGGTGAAGATCGACTTCACCGACGCCGACGACCTGACCACCGGCCGGTTCCGGGTGTTGAGCAAGGCCGAGGCGTCGGTCACCGGGGCGCGCCGTCCCGCCGCCGACGGCACTCCGTCGAAGGTGGTGCTCGAGGTGAACGGCACCCACCATCCGTTGACGCCGCCGGGACTCGTCGTGGGCCGCGGCAGCGAGGCCGACATCCGGATCAACGACCCGGGCGTCAGCCGGCGGCACGCCCAGTTCCTGATCACCACCGGGAGCGCCGCGGGCGCGTCCGGTCTGCACATCGAGGTGCACGACATGGGTTCCACCAACGGCATCCGGGTCGACGGGCAGAAGGTCCCGCACGCCGCGTTGCGCAACGGCACCCGGGTCCAGATCGGCCACACATCCCTGACCGTCCGGGTGACCGAGGAGAGTGCCGGTGTCTGAGCTGACCCTGTTCCTGGTCCGGATCGCCTACCTGGCGATCCTGTGGATCTTCGTGCTGTCCGCGATCTCGGTGATCCGCTCCGACATGTTCGGCGCGCGGGTCCCGACCGCGCCGGCCCCACCGCAGCAGCCGCGCGGCGCCAAGAAGAAGGCGGCGCCCAAGCAGAAGCGGGGCACGCCGACCCAGGCGGTCGTGGTCCAGGGCGTCAACTCGGGGATCACCGCCGACCTGGCCAACGCGCCCATCCTGATCGGTCGCGGCAACGACGCGGCGATCAAGCTCGACGACGACTACGTCTCCACCCGCCACGCGCGGATCGTCGCCTCCGGCGACCAGTGGTACGTCGAGGACCTCGGCTCCACCAACGGCACCTACCTCGGCAGCCAGCGGATCACCCAGCCGGTCCCGATCGGACTCGGTTCGCAGGTCCGGATCGGGAAGACCATCGTGGAGCTGAGGAAGTAGATGACGGCCAGCGACCCGACTCCCCCGCCCCCCGTGGCGAGCGGAGCACCCGGTGACGCCCCCGCACCGACCCAGCCGATCCAGTCGACCCAATCGACCCAGCCGACCCCGTCGGTGGGCGGTGGCTTGCGGCTGCGCTTCCACGCGGTCTCCGACGTGGGCCGGGTCCGCAAGGACAACCAGGACTCCGGGTACGCCGGCCCCTGGCTGCTCGCGGTCTGCGACGGCGTCGGCGGAGCGGCCCGCGGCGACATCGCCTCCAGCACCGCGATCAACGAGCTGCGCACCCTCGACGTCGCCCCCGACGGCACCGACCTGATCACCCGGGTCAGCGACGGGTTGCACGAGGCACACGACTCGATCGGCAGCCAGGTCGATCACGACCCCGCCCTCAACGGCACCTCGACGACCGCGACCGTCGCCCTCTTCGACGGCGCCCGCCTCGGCATCGGCCACGTCGGCGACTCCCGCGCCTACCTGCTCCGCGAGGGTGAGATCTCCCAGCTCACCAGCGACCACACGTTCGTGCAGAGCCTGATCGACGAGGGGCGGATCACCGAGGCCGAGGCGCGGGTCCACCCGCACCGCAACCTGATCCTCAAGGCGCTCGACGGCCTGCACGACGTGGAGCCGGACCTCTTCCAGCTCGAGCTCGTCGCCGGCGACCGCCTCTTCCTGTGCAGCGACGGCGCCTGCGGCGTACTGGAGGACGACCGGATCGCGAGCATCCTGTCCGACGGCAGCACCGAGTTCGCCGCGATCGAGATGGTGCGCGCCAGCCTGGACGCCGGCAGCTCGGACAACGTCACCTGCGTGGTGGCCGAGGTGATCGGCCCCGACCAGGCCGCGTCCGACCCCGGCCTCGCCACCCAGCAGCCGCAGGTGGTCGGCGCCGCGGCCGAGCCGCAGCGACGCATGCCTCGCGCACTCTTCCGCGGACACCGCAGCGGCGACACCGGCGAGCTCGAGCCGATCGACGCGGAGATCCCGGAGGGGATCGACTACGCGATCCGGGCCGACCCGCCGATCGACCCGGAGGCCTACCGCTACGCGCCCCGCCCCCGCGCCGCTTCACCTGGCTGCGCCGACTGCTCACCCTGGCCCTGCTGGTCGGCGTCGCGTGGAGCCTGCTCGCCGCCGGCTACTGGTGGACCCAGAAGCAGTACTACGTCGGGGAAAGCAACGGACAGGTCGCGATCTTCCGCGGCGTGGACGGCATCCCCGGCCTCTCCAGCGTCTACATGACCAGCGACCTCGCCGTGGAGGACCTCAAGGAGACCGCCCGGATGGACGTCGAGGACGGGATCGCCGCCAGCGACCTGAACGACGCCACCGAGACCGTCGAGCGGCTCGCCTCGACCATGGTCGGTGACGACGAGGAGCCGCCCACCCCGGTCGACCCCTCCTCCCGACCGACCAGACCGACTCCGCGGCGGCCACGACCCCCGACGGCTCGCGGGGCTGATCGGATGGCCCAGAACTCCGCCCTGATGGGCTTCGTGCACCGCCGCCGGCGAGGTGCGGAGCTCTTCCTGCTGATCATCGCCCTGGTGGTCGGGATCGGCGCCTACGCCGCTGTCGGGCTCGGCGTCGACGGCGAGGTCCCCGCCAACCTGATCGGGTACGGCGGATGGCTGGCCCTGCTCGTCATCGCAGCCCACGTGACGGTCCGTCTCGTCGCCCCGTACGCCGACCCGGTGCTGCTCCCCGTCGTCGCCGCGCTCAACGGGCTCGGCCTGGCGATGATCCACCGGATCGATCTGGCGGTGGACACCTCCGACGCACCGCAGCAGCTGATCTGGATGACCCTGGGTGTCGGTCTCTTCATCGGCGCGCTGGTGCTGATCCGCGACCACCGCGTGCTGGGCCGCTACACCTACACCTTCGGACTGCTCGCGATCGTCCTGCTGCTGCTGCCGATGCTGCCGGGGATCGGCAACGAGGTGAACGGCGCCCGGATCTGGATCAAGCTGGGTCCGTTCAGCTTCCAGCCCGGTGAGGTCGCCAAGGTGCTGCTGGTGCTGGCATTCGCCGGCTACCTGGTCCAGCACCGCGACGCGCTGGCCCTGGCCGGCCGCCGGTTCCTCTTCATCGACCTCCCCCGCGGCCGCGACCTCGGTCCGATCCTCGCCATGTGGGGCGTCAGCATGGCGATCCTGGTCCTGCAGAAGGACCTCGGCTCCAGCCTGCTCTTCTTCGGCCTCTTCCTGGTGATGCTCTACGTGGCGACGGAGAGACCCGGATGGCTCTTCGTCGGCGGCGGCCTGTTCCTGGCCGGCGCGGCGGCGGCGTACCTCCTGGTCCCGCACGTGCAGCAACGGGTGGACATCTGGCTGGACCCGTTCGCCGACCCCAACGGCGACGGCTACCAGCTGGTGCAGAGCCTCTACGCGTTCTCCTGGGGCGGGATGATCGGGCGCGGCCTCGGCGAGGGGATGCTCACCCTCGGCTCCGGCGACAGCGTGCACCTGCGCGTCCCGGAGGCGCAGAACGACTTCATCATGGCGATCATCGGCGAGGAGCTGGGGCTCACCGGTGTGATGGCGGTGCTGCTGCTCTACGGCCTGATCGTGGAGCGCGCGCTGCGCACCGCGCTGATCTCCCGCGACGGCTTCGGCAAGCTGGTCGCGGTCGGCCTGGGCACGGTCATCGCGATCCAGGTCTTCGTGGTCACCGGCGGCGTCACCCGGCTGGTCCCGCTGACCGGCCTCACCACGCCCTTCCTCTCCGCCGGCGGCTCGTCGCTGGTGGCCAACTGGGTGATCATCGCGCTGCTGCTGCGGATCTCCGACCAGGCCAGGCGGCCCGCACCGCCGGTCGACCAACCGGCCGAGGACCCCGACCAGCTCGACACCCAGATCGTCAAAGTGATGCCGCGAGAGGAGGCCAGCAGGTGAACAAACCGATCCGCTCGATCTCGCTCTTCTGCCTGGTCCTCTTCGTCGCGCTGATGATCAACGTGACCTACCTGCAGTTCTGGAAGGCCGACGACTACAACAACGACCCGGCCAACGCCCGCGCCGCCGAGGCGTCGTTCAGCCGCGAGCGCGGCCTGATCCTGGTCGGCCAGGACCCGGTGGCCCGCAGCAAGCCGGTCGACGACCGCTACGAGTACCTCCGGGTGTACCCGCGCCCCTACATGTACGCCCCGGTCACCGGCTACCTGCAGCTCGGCAGCCAGACCGGCATCGAGCGCTCCCAGAACGCGATCCTCTCCGGGGAGGACCCGCGGCTCTTCGTCAACCGGCTGGTCGACATGCTCCAGGGCGAGGCCAACAAGGGCGGCAACGTGAAGCTGACCCTCGACCCCCAGGCGCAGAAGGCGGCCTTCGACAACCTGGCCGAGACGATCGGCCCGGACGGCGAGGGGTCGGTGGTGGCGATCGAGCCGAAGACCGGACGGGTGCTGGCGATGGTGTCGCTGCCGACCTACGACCCCAACAAGCTGGCCAGCCACGACTCCACGACCCGCACCGAGGCCTACGCCGACCTGGACTCCGACGATCGCGAGCCGCTGCTCAACCGTGCCGTGCAGACCCGGCTCTTCCCCGGCTCGACCTTCAAGATCGTGACCGCGGCGGCGGCCATCGAGAACGGGCTCTACCAGGTGGGCGACAACGTGCCCTCCGGTTCGAGCTACCAGCTGCCCGGGACCACCGGCGAGCAGAACGTGGTCGACAACGAGGGCCGCTACCTCTGCGACCCGGAGGAGATCTCCTTCGAGACCGCGATGGCGCAGTCCTGCAACACCGCCTTCGCCCGGATGGCCGTCGAGCTCGGCCCGGAGAAGATGCGGGAGACCGCGGAGGCGTTCGGCTTCAACAGCGACTACCTGCTCGACCTCCCCGGCCAGGTCCAGTCGGTCTACCCGACCGAGGTGGTCGACGTGATCGACGGCGAGCCGCAGGAGCCGCGCGAGCTGAACGACGCCGAGACGGCGCGCACCGGGTTCGGGCAGTTCGAGGTGCAGTCCACCCCGCTGCAGATGGCGATGGTCGCCGCGGCGCTGGCCAACCAGGGCAGCCTGATGCGGCCCTACACGGTCGACGAGGTGCAGACCGCCGACTACCAGACCCTGGAGACGACCGACCCCGACGAGCTGCGCCAGGCGGTCTCCCCGGAGACTGCCAGCCAGGTCGCCGAGCTGATGGTCGAGACGGTCTCCAACGGCACGGCGTCGCCGGCCGCGATCGCCGGCCGCGACGTCGCCGGCAAGACCGGCACCGCCCAGCGCGGCATCGAGGGCGCGCCGCCGTACGGCTGGTTCGTCTCGTTCGCGCCGGCGCAGGACGCGGAGGTCGCGGTCGCGGTGATGATCCAGGAGGCCCCCGGCAAGGAGATCGCCGGCGGCCAGCTCGGCGGGCCGATCGCCAAGGCCGTCATGGAAGCGGTGATGGAGAAGTGACCGAGAACGACAACCCGATCTACGTCGACCAGTCCCACCGCTACCGCCTCGACTCGCGCATCGCGACCGGCGGGATGGGGGTGGTCTGGAAGGCCACCGACACCCGGCTCAACCGGACCGTCGCGGTCAAGGTGCTCAAGCACGAGTACGCCGACGACGACACCTTCCGCGCCCGGTTCGAGTCCGAGGCGCGCAGCGCCGCCGCCCTGCACCACCCCGGGATCGCCGGGGTCTTCGACTACTCCACCGAGGGCAGCAGCGAGAGCGGTGCCCCCTTCCTGGTGATGGAGTACGTCGACGGCGAGCCGCTCTCGGCCCTGCTCTCCCGCGCCAAGGAGGCCGGGCGCCCGCTGGACAGCGCGATCGTCACCGACCTGATCGCCCAGACCGCCGATGCGCTCGCGGTCGCCCACGCCGCGGGCATCGTGCACCGCGACATCAAGCCGGCCAACCTGCTGATCACGCCGGACCGCAAGGTCAAGATCACCGACTTCGGCATCGCCCGGGCCGGGGACGCCACCGCGATCACCCGGACCGGGGCGGTGATGGGCACCCCGCAGTACCTCTCCCCCGAGCAGGCCCGCGGCAACCCGTCCACCCCCGCCTCGGACGTCTACAGCCTCGGCGTGGTCGCCTTCGAGTGCCTGTCCGGCCGACGCCCCTTCGAGGCCGAGACCCCTGTGGCCACGGTCCTCGCGCACCTGCAGCAGCCGGTGCCGGACCTGCCCGAGGAGGTCCCGGCCGATCTCGCGGCCGTGGTGAAGCGGGCGATGGCCAAGGAGCCGGGCGACCGGTTCTCCGACGGCGCCGCGTTCGCCGCTGCATTGCGCGACCCCTCCGGGGCCGGCGCGATCAGCGGGCCGGCCACCGCGGTGCTGCCGCAGACCGGCGTGCTGCCGGTGCCGGGCACCGGGCCGATCGAGGACGTCGGCCGCCTGGACCCGGTCGCGGCGTACGAGGGCGAGGATGCCGAGGAGGACGAGAAGGGCAGCTTCCCCTGGGGGGTGCTGATCGCGGTCATCCTGCTGGTGCTCGGGATCGTGCTCGTCGCCTGGCTGCTGCTGCGCGGCGACGATCCGGAGGAGGAGGACACGACGCGTCCGACCCGGAGCACCGAGACCACGGCCAGCTCCTCGCCGACCGAGGCCAGCACCACGCCGACCACCGAGGACGCCACCACCACGTTGGACGCGAACGACTACATCGGTCGTGACTACCGCGACGTCGAGGACGAGCTGTCCGATCTCGGCTTCCAGGTCCGTCTCGAGGAGGCGGCCAACGACGGCAGCCGCGAGGCCGACATCGTCTCCGCGGTGAACCCGTCGGGCACCGTCAACGAGGGCGAGCTGATCACCGTCACCTACTGGGGTCCGGCCCCCGAGCCGACCACGGAGCCCACCTCGGAGGCCACCTCCGAGACGACCTCCGAAGCGCCCTCGGAGACGTCGTCGGCCGCGGAGGAGAGCACGTCCGCCGAGGAGGAGACCCCATGAGCACCGGCCCGACCAACTCCGGCACCGTCGGCGGGCGCTACCAGCTCGGCGAGCTGCTCGGCCGCGGCGGCATGGCCGAGGTCCGCAAGGGCACCGACAACCGGCTCGGCCGCGTGGTGGCGGTCAAGCGCCTGCGCACCGACCTGGCCAGCGACGCCACCTTCCAGGCCCGCTTCCGGCGCGAGGCGCAGTCCTCGGCGTCGTTGAACCACCCCGCGATCGTCGCGGTCTACGACACCGGCGAGGAGCCGGCCGCCGACGGCGAGACCGTCCAGCCCTACATCGTGATGGAGTACGTCGCCGGCCGCACCCTGCGCGACATCCTCCGCGAGGGCCGCAAGATCCTGCCCGAGCGCGCCATGGAGATCACCTCCGGCGTCCTCTCCGCCCTCGACTACAGCCACCGAGCCGGGATCATCCACCGCGACATCAAGCCCGGCAACGTGATGCTCACGCCGTCCGGCGACGTCAAGGTGATGGACTTCGGCATCGCCCGCGCGATCAGCGACGCCGCGTCGTCGATGACCCAGACCGCCGCCGTGGTCGGCACCGCGCAGTACCTCTCCCCCGAGCAGGCCCGCGGTGAGACGGTCGATTCCCGCTCCGACGTCTACTCCGCCGGCTGCCTGCTCTACGAGCTGCTCACCGGCCGGCCGCCGTTCGTCGGCGACTCCCCGGTCGCGGTCGCTTACCAGCACGTCCGCGAGCCCGCGGTGGCTCCCTCACAGCACGACCCGGACCTGGCGCCGGAGATCGACGCGATCGTGATGAAGTCGCTCGCCAAGCGGGTCGAGGACCGCTACCAGTCCGCGGCCGCGATGCGCAGCGACATCGAGCGCTACCTGGCCGGCCGCCCGGTCTCGGCCGTGGTCCCTGCCACGGCGACCGTGCCCTCCACCGCGGACGCGGCCGTCGCCGGCGCCGCGGTCGCGGGTGCCGACGGAGGTGCCGGTGCCTCGACGACCACCACCGACCGCGTCGGCGACGACGACTCCGGACGCCGCGGCAAGGTCGCGCTGATCGTGGTGATCGGCCTGCTGATCGCCGCCCTGCTGGTCACCGCCCTGGTGGTGTGGCCCAAGCTCTTCCCGGCGGCGGACACCGAGGTCCGGGTGCCCGACGTCTTCCGGATGGCCGAGGCCGATGCGCGCGACGCGATCACCGACCGGGGCCTGCGGATCGGCGACGTGACCCTGCGCAACGACGACGACATCGACGCCGGCCTGGTCATCGAGCAGAGTCCGGACGGCGACGAGTACGTCCCCGAGGACAGCGAGGTCGACCTGGTCGTCTCCGCCGGACCCGGCGAGTTCCCGCTCCCCGATGTCACCGACCTCAAGCGCAACGCCGCCGTCGACGAGCTGATCGGTGCCGGGGTGGCGCGGCGCAACATCAACGAGACCGAGTGCGACACCGACGACCCGCAGGGGACCGTGGTGGAGCAGGAGCCGCGCGGCGGCACCTCGGTGACCAAGGACGCCGCCGTCACGATCTGCATCTCCGACGGCCAGGAGAGCGTTCCCGACGTCATCAACGACAAGAAGAACGCGGCGGTCGACGAGATCGAGGGCGCCGGCTTCAACCCCGTGGTGAAGGACTTCGCCGGGGACACCGACCTGCCCAAGGGCACCGTGGTGGACCAGGTGCCCGCCGGCGGTGAGAAGCGCGACCAGGACACCGACGTGGTCATCTTCGTCTCGACCTACGTCGAGCCCAAGGACAACGACGACGACGGCCTCACCAACGACGAGGAGGCCGATCTCGGCACCAAGCCGGGCAACCCCGACACCGACGGCGACGGGCTCGACGACGGCGACGAGGTCGAGGCCGGCACCGACCCGCTCAACCCGGACACCGACGGGGACGGCATCGGCGACGGCGACGAGGTCGAGGCCGGCACCGACCCGAACGACCCGTCCAGCATCCCCACCGAGCTGCCGGGGAACGGGCGGGTCCCGCCGGGGTTCACCGAAGGGACGTCCAGGGTCAGCGCGGGAGCAGCGGGTCGGCGTACCGCATCTCGTGGACGCCGGTGAAGGCGGGCGCCTCGACCAGCTCCTCGGGCTGCAGGTCCCAGCCGATCGCGATGTCGGGGTTGGCCGAGTCCGCGCGATAGCCGGTGACCAGCGGGTCCTGCTCGACGGCCGAGGTGAGCGCGAGCGGGTCACCGACCGCCTCGACCACGAACGGCTGGGGATAGGGGACGCCCTGCAGCTGCACCGCGTTGCCCTCGCACTTGATGCCGGTCGTGGAGATCACCCGCTGGCCGGCGATGGTGACCGCGCTGGCCCCGCCCTTCCACAGCGCGTTGACCACGGCCTGGATGTCCTGCTGGTGGACGACCAGGCGGTTCAGGTTGATCTCGGAGTCGGCGTCGAGGAGCCGGTCGACGACGTCCGGGGGCGAATCGGAGAGCGTGATGCTGACCCCGGCGCCCTCGCGCGCCTCGAAGCCGGCCGGGTCGCGGAGCTGGTCCACGGCCCCACGGGCCCGGTCGACCCCGGCGTCGCGGATCCCCGCGGAGAGGTCGTCGACGTCGTCCTCGAGCCGCTGTCGCCGGTCCTCGAGCTCCTGGTAGTCGGCGGCGTCCGCCTCGACCACGCTGGCCAGGTCGGTGTAGCGGCCGGGGCGCAGGTCGGTGCCCTCGCTGTCCACCGCGGAGGTCACGAAGAGCCCCCGCAGGCCAGCACGACCAGGGGCGTGCCCACCCGCCAGGCCATGGAGCGTCGCTGCGGACCACGGCCGGGGTGGCCGTGCGACTCCGAAGCGTGGGCACCCGTCATACTGACTAGGCTAGGTGGGGGCACCTGATCCCACCGCATCAACGCGAATCCCCCAGCACCGCCGACGAGGAGTAGTTCCGTGGCCAAGCAGTCCCGCCTGCCGAGTTTCCGCAAGGGCGACTCGGCTCTCGCCGACCCGGATCGTGGCCCGGTCCTCACTGCGCGCTTCATCGTCGCGCTGGTGCTGATGGTGGCCGGCATCGCCTGGCTGGTCTACACCTATTGGGGTGTGCGTCCCGAGGGCGGTTGGGACGCGATCGACCCGGAGACCGGCGAGACGCTGGCGGCCGGTGGACCGAAGTTCGTTGCCGACCTGGAGATGTGGAACTACCTGATCGGGTTCGGCGCCTTCTTCGTCGGCCTGATCATCTCCGCCCACCCCTCCACCCCGCTCGGCCGCGGGCGCGGGGTGGTCGGCGCGATGCTGGCCTGCTTCCTGATCGGCCTGGTGTGGATCTGCGTCTACTACATCTTCATGACCGGGACCACGCCGACCGACATCCCGATCTTCAACGACCTGGGCAACAAGAACCTCTTCGTCGGCATCGGCTTCATGGCGGTCGGCTTCGCCTTCGCCACGCGCTGGGAGTGACCCACCGCTCCGACGAACTCGACGGCCCCGACGCCCGGCACCTGCCGCGCCCGTCGGGGCCGTCGGCGTTTTCCCCAGGGTTTTCCACCGCTGGGGATGAGTTACAACCCTGTAGTTCTCCCCAGATGTGGAGAACCCTGGGGAGAACGCACCGGCTCCGTCAGCCCAGCCGCTTCTTCTGCACCTTGCCCATCGCGTTGCGCGGCAGCTCCGCCACGAAGCGCACCTCGCGCGGACGCTTGTGCCACGAGAGCGCCTCGGCGACCAGCCCGGTCAGCTCGTCGGCGAGCCCGTCCCCCGGCACCCCCACCGGTACGACGAACGCCGCCACCCGCTGCCCCAGGTCGGCATCGGGCAGTCCGAGCACGGCGACCTCGGCGACGTCCGGGTGGTCCAGCAGGACGCTCTCGATCTCGCCGCTGCCGATCCGGTAGCCGCCGGACTTGATCAGGTCGGTCGAGGCGCGGCCGACGATCCGGTGGAAGCCGTCGGCGTCGCGGGCGGCGATGTCGCCGGTGCGGAACCAGCCGTCCTCGGTCCACGCCTCGGCGGTGGCGTCGGGGCGCCCCAGGTAGCCGTCGAACAGCATCGGCCCGCGCACCTCCAGCGCGCCGATGCTCTCGCCGTCGGCGGGGACCTGCGCCACCGGGGCCGACGCGGCAGTGCGCGCCTCGGGCTCGTCGTCGGACCCGTCCTCGGGCTCGGCGCGGATCCGGGTCTCGACGCCCGCGACGGGCAGCCCGACCCAGCCGGGGCGGCGCTCGCCGTCGGCGCGGGCGCTGAGCGTGATCATCGACTCGGTCATCCCGTAGCGCTCGATCGGGAGGTGACCGGTGAGGGCATGGAGCCGACGGAAGACCGACGCCGGCAGCGGTGCGCTGCCGGAGACCAGCAGCCGGGCCCGGGTCAGGGCCCGGGCGGCCGGCGGGTCGGCGACGACCCGGCCCCACACGGTGGGGACGCCGAAGTAGACGGTGCCGCGGGCCGCGGCGTACCGGGCCGGGGTGGGGCGCACCGTGTGGTGCAGCGGCGACCCGAACCGCAGCGGCCCGAGGACGCCCAGGATCAGCCCGTGCGTGTGGAACAGCGGCAGACCGTGGATCAGGGTGTCCGCGGACGTCCAGCCCCAGGCCTCGGCCAGGGCGTCCAGGCCTGCGGCGATGCTGGCGGCGGAGAGCTCCACGCCCTTCGGGTCGCCGGTGGTGCCGGAGGTGTAGAGGATCAGGGCCGGCGCACCGGCGTCGGGCGACACGGCCGGGGCCGTCGACGCCGTCGCGGTCGGCTCCGCCCCTGCCGGCTCGACCACCGGCAGGTCCGCGCCGTCCCGCGGCGGCCCCGCCCAGCAGGTGGCCCGGCTGTCGGCCAGCACGTGGGCGATCTCCCGCGGCCCGGCGTCCGGCGGCACCGGCACCACCGGGACCCCGGCCAGCAGCCCGCCGACCACGGCCACCACGGTGGGCACGGTGGGCTCGGCGAGCACCGCGACCGGTCCGGGGGCGGAGAGGCCCGCGGCGAAGCGACGCGCGCGGTCCACCAGCTCGCGCCGGCTCAGCGTCTCCTCGCCCACCCGCACCACCACGGCGTCGCCGGGGGCCTCGGGGTCGAGCAGGGCGGTCAGCACGGACGACATCTCTGGCGGAGCGCTCAGCCGAGCATCACGACGCGGACGGCGGTCGCGACCAGCAGCGCGACGACGAGGGCTCCGATGCCGGCCGCCTGCACGGGGGTGCGTCGCTCCCGCGGCGCGAAGGCCAGCACCGCGGCCACCAGCGCGCCGCCGACCAGGCCGCCGAGGTGGCCCTGCCAGGAGACGTTGGGGACGACGAAGGTCAGCACCACGTTGGCGGCGAGCCAGCCCCACAGCGTGGAGACGTCGCCGCCGACCTTGGTGCCGACCACCAGCAGCCCGCCGATCAGGCCGAAGATCGCGCCGGAGGCGCCCAGCGTCGCCTGGTGGGGATCGGAGAGCCAGAGCACCGTCACCGAGCCGGCCAGGCCGGAGACCAGGTAGAGCGCCAGGAACCGGGTCCGGCCGAGCAGCGCCTCGAGCTGCGGGCCGAGGAACCACAGCGCCAGCATGTTGAACCCGAGGTGCCACGGCTGGACGTGCAGGAACATGTTGGTGAGCAGCTGCCAGTAGGCGCCGTCGGCGACGCCCGCGCTCCAGCTGCCGTCGCCGGTCGCCCGGCAGAGCACCTCGCTGCCCACGCCCGGGTAGTAGCTGTCCGGCGAGGCGATCGAGGTGCACTGACCCTCGGGGATCAGCGCCAGGATGTTGACCAGCTTGCTCTCGGCCCACCCGGTGACCAGCACCGCCACCCAGACCGCGACGTTGATGCCGATCAGCACCATCGAGGTGATCCCCGGCGCGGCGGAGCGGACGCCGCCGTACGCGGTGCGGGCCTGGCGGGTCGTCCGGCGGCCCTCGGCGACGCACTCCGGGCACTGGAAGCCGACGGAGGCCTCGTTCATGCAGTCGGGGCAGATCGCTCGGCCGCACCGCTGGCAGCGGATGTGCGACTCACGGTCGGGGTGCCGGTAGCAGGTCGGCACCCCGGCCGCGGGTTGACTCATCTCGGGACGTGCTTCGTTGGGTCGAGCGTCAGCCGCCGATGATCTCGACGGTCTCGATCACGACCGGCTCCACCGGACGGTCCATCGCACCGGTCGGAGTGGTCGCGATCGCGTCGACCACGTCGCGGCCGGCCTGGTCGGCGACCTCGCCGAAGATGGTGTGCTTGCGGTTCAGCCACGGGGTGGCGCCGACGGTGATGAAGAACTGCGAGCCGTTGGTGCCCGGGCCGGCGTTCGCCATCGCGAGCAGGTAGGGCTTGTCGAAGACGAGCTCGGGGTGGATCTCGTCCTTGAAGGTGTAGCCGGGGCCGCCGGTGCCGGTGCCCTGCGGGCAGCCGCCCTGGATCATGAAGCCGTCGATCACCCGGTGGAAGCCGAGGCCGTCGTAGAACGGGCCCTTCCGGCCGTCACCGGCGTCGTAGGCCTTCTCGCCCGTGGCGAGGCCGGTGAAGTTCTCGACGGTCTCCGGCGCGTGGTTGGGGAAGAGGTTGACGGTGATGTCGCCCTTGTTGGTCTTCAGGACGGCCTGGAGGTCTGCCATGTCGTCGGTCCTCACGTCATCGTGACCCGGGCGGCTCTCGCCCGGCGTTCGTGGTGCGCCGGCGGTGCCGACGGCACTGTGATCCTACGGTGGACCCGTGTCGGCCCCTGCAGGCGGCCGTGGTGGGATGTCCGTGGGACGTCCCACCGCGCGGCGGTGCCGGACGCCCCCCGATGCGAACGGCGAGAGGAAGGCTCGGGATGAAGTCGAAACTCAAGAAGTTGGTGCTCGTGGGGGCGATCGGGTTCGCCGTCGCGAACATCGCCAAGCGCCTGCAGGGCGGAGCCGGCAGCGACTGGCAGTCCACCGCGGGCCCCGAGGGCACGGTGCCGCCGGTGCCCGCCCCGGCCCCGGTGCCGGACCCCGAGCCGGTGCCCGAGCCCGAGCCGACCCCCGAGCCGACCCCCGAGCCGACCCAGGTTCCGGAGCCGGACCCGGCGCCGGCCCCGGGCCCGGACCCGCTGACCGACCCGATCTCGGAGGTCGAGGCGCGGGCCACCGCCTCCCCCGAGGCCGCCGGCGAGACCGCCGGCGAGAGCACCCCGCCATCCGACGAGAGCGCGGCGGAGAAGCCGCAGGACTGATCGGCGTACCACCTCAGCACGTGCCGGCAGGACGACCTGCCGGCACGTGCTGTTCTCGGGTCGGCCCTCGTGTCCTATCATCGTCGAATGGCGATGACACCGGTCAAAGGTGATGCTTCAGGTGGGGCGGAGGCGTCCGCACTGGCGGCGGCGAGCTGCCTGTTCCACGGGTTCAGCGACCGGTCCCGGCTCGCGATCGTGCAACACCTCCTGCTCGGCGAGCACCGTGTGGTCGACCTGACCGGGCACCTGGGGCTGGCACAGTCCACGGTGAGCAAGCACCTGGCGTGCCTGCTCGACTGCGGCATCGTTGCCGTCCGGGCGCAGGGACGCGCCTCGGTGTACTCCCTGGCGCATCCCGAGGCGACGCTCGAGCTCCTCGCCGCGGCAGAGCGGCTGCTCGCCCTCACCGGCGACGCGGTGACCCTGTGCGCCACCTACGGCGTCACCGGCCCAGCGCTGGACGGACGGCTCGCCCATCCACCCGCCCTGGCCGAGGAGCCGTCCCGATGACCACCCACGTCCACACGCCCGCACCGCCGCTCTCCCCGGCCGACCGGTCCAGGCTCGGCCGACGGGCGCAGGTGCTGGCCGCGCTCTCGGTCACCTACAACGTGGTCGAGGCGGTGGTCGCCGTCGCTGCCGGGCTGGTCGCCGGTTCGGTCGCGCTGGTCGGATTCGGACTCGACTCCACCGTCGAGATCTCCAGCGGCCTGATCATCCTGTGGCAGTTCCGCCACGTGGTGCCCGAGTCCCGCGAGCGGCAGGCGCTGCGACTGATGGCGGTCTCGTTCTTCGCCCTGGCCGCCTTCGTCGGCTTCGAGTCGATCCGATCGCTGCTGACCGGCGCCGACCCGGAGCCCTCCTCGGTCGGCATCGCCCTCGCCGTCGCCTCCCTCCTGGTGATGCCGCTGCTGTCCTGGGCACAGCGGCGCACCGGCCGGGCGCTCGGCTCCGAGGCCGTCGTGGCCGACTCGACCCAGACGCTCCTGTGCACGTACCTGTCCGCGGTGCTCCTGGTCGGCCTGGTGCTCAACGCGACCCTCGGTTGGTCGTGGGCCGACCCGGTCGCCGGGCTGGTCATCGCGGTGGTCGCGGCCGTGGAGGGCCGCGACGCCTGGCGCGGCGAGGCGTGCTGCCCTCCCGGACCGACCCGCCCCACGGACGGCAGCGACGGCACCGGCGACCGCGACGGCGGGGCCTGCTGCGCCGATTGAGCGCCCGGGGTCAGCTCTCGACGAGCTCGGGCTGCTCGGCGCGGAGCTGGTCGGCGACCCGCTTCTCCACCCAGAAGATCAGCCCGGGGATCAGGCCGGCGACCATCATCAGCAGGAACTGCGGCAGGCTCCAGCGGGCCCGCTGGGTCAGCACGAAGGCGACCACCACGTAGATGATGTAGATCCAGCCGTGGAACATCCAGATGATGTCCAGGTCCTCGCCCAGCTGCTGCGGAGCGGAGCCGTCGCTGAAGCCGTACTTGAGAATCGCGTCCACGGTGCCGACCAGCAGCAGGATGCCGACCACGAACGCCAGCACACGGTAGGTGGTGAAGAGCTTCGTCACGCCTCCGAGGTTACGGGGTCCGTGGCGCGCTCCTCGTCGTCGGCGTCGTCGGCCGGGGCCCCCTGCGTGGTGTCGCGCACATAGCGCCACCAGATGTAGCCGGCGAACGCCGCGAAGACCCACCACTCGATGGCGTAGAGGATGTTGCGCAGCGCGGTGAAGCGGCTCACCTTGGGCAGCTGGTCCAGCGTCGCGGGGGCGAGGCCCTCCTCCGGCTCCTGGGCGACCGCGTAGGCACCGTAGAGGTCCTGGTCGACGCGTTGCACCAGGTCGGCGATGCGCACCTGCGGCAGCACGTCGTCGGTCGGGTCCGGGTCGGTCTGGCCGCTGCCCTCCCCCGGCTGCAGCCACCCCACCAGGTCGGCGGTGCCGCTCACCGCGGGTACGTCGGCCGGGTCGGTGCCGTCCGGCACCCAGCCGCGCACCACCGGGATCGCCGGAGCATCCGGCTCCCCGTCGGTCAGCGGGGTCACCACCCACAGGCCGTCCGCGCCGTCGGCGTCCTCACGGCCGTCGACGAGCACCGTGCCCTGGGGCAGCCAGGTGCCGCTGATCTCCACCGGACGACCCAGCCCCACCGACGGGAACGGGTGGTCGGGTCCGAGCAGCTCGGAGAGCGGGACCGGCTCGGCGGTGGTCAGGTCGACCTGCTCCGCGGCCCGGCGCTCTTGCCAGGCGTCGTACTGCCACACGCCCATGCCGGTCGCGATCGCCACGCAGACCAGTCCGAGCAGGTGCGCACCCCACATCCGCGGGTGCCACCACCTGATGCCACCGTCCGCCACGCTCCCAGGGTACGGCGCGGGGCCGGCGCTCCCCACGGCGGCGCTCCTGTCGGCTCCGTCACCCCGCCCGCCCCGGCTCTGTCACCATCGACCCATGAACCTGCGGGTGCACCACCTCGACTGCGGCACGATGCGTCCTGCGGTGGCGCCCCGGATGGTGGCCCACGTGCTGCTGGTGGAGCGACCCGACGGGCTGCTCCTGGTCGACACCGGCTTCGGCACCGGCGACATCGCCGACCCCGGCCGGCTGGGCGCTGCGTTCCGGCTGGCGGTCCGCCCGGACCTCGACCCCGGTCGGACGGCGCTCGCGCAGGTGCGTGCCCGCGGGCTCGACCCGGCCGACGTCACCGACATCGCCGTCACCCACCTCGACCTGGACCACGCCGGTGGCCTCGCCGACTTCCCCGAGGCGCGGGTGCACGTGCACGCCGCGGAGCTGGAGGCGGCGCTGCGGCCCCGCCCCCGCGAGCGCGCCCGCTACGTCGCCGACCAGTGGGCGCACGGACCCCGCTGGGCGACGTACCCGGAGGCCGGCGAGGAGTGGTTCGGCTTCGCCGCGGTGACCGCCCTGGCCGACGACGTGGTGCTGGTCCCACTGCCCGGTCACACCCGCGGCCACAGCGGTCTGGCGGTCCGTCGCGCCGACGGCCACTGGCTGCTGCACGCCGGCGACGCCTTCTTCCACCGGGGCCAGCTCGCCGCCGCGCCGACCTGCCCCGCCACGCTGACCGCGTTCCAGGGGCTGATGGCGGTCGACAACACCGCCCGCCGGGCGAACGTCGAGCGGCTGCGCGAGCTCGCCCTGCGCCACCACGACGAGGTCACCGTCGTCTGCGCCCACGACGCCGAGCAGCTGCGCGCCCTCCAGCGGGACTGACCGGCTCAGATCCGCTCGGCCAGCCGCCGGGCGGCGATCTGCAGCGCGTCCCACACGGTGGCGAAGGGCGGCGCGTAGGAGAGGTCCATCTCGGCCAGGTCGTCCACGCTCATCCGCCCCAGAGCGCGGCGGCCGCGGCGTCGATCCGCTTGCCGGCGCTCTCCCCACCGACGATCTGCACCCCCAGCAGGGCACGGGTACGACGGTCGGCGATCATCTTCGTCACCATCGCCTCGGCCCCCGGCATGTAGCCGCTCACCGTCGAGCTCTCGGTGGCCAGGACCGCGATGTCGTGCCCGGCGTCGACCGCCTGCCGGGTGCTCAGCCCGGTCCGGGCGATCTCCGTCGTCACGCCCGCGGCGGCGAACCGCGTGATCGCCGTGCCGAGCACGCCGTGGAAGGCTCGGGTGCCGCCGAAGAGGGCGTCGCCGACCACCCGCCCTGCTTGTTGGCGTGGGTGCCGAGGGCCACGAACGCCCGGCCGCCGGTGAGCCGGTGCTCGCTCTCGCAGCAGTCGCCGGCCGCCCAGACGTGCGGCGCGATCCGGCCCTGCGGGTCGGGCAGGTAGCCGCGCTCCGCCCGAGCGGGAGACCGGCCTCCGCCCCCAGCTCCGTCGCCGGTACGACGCCCAGCGCGAGCACCACCACGTCGGCCTCGACCTGGTCCCCGTCGGAGGTGACCACCGACCGCACCGCCCCGCCCGCGGTGGTCAGGCCCCGCACGGTGGTCCCGGTGCGCACCGTCACGCCGGCGTCGACCATCGCCAGCTGCACCCGCTCGCCCATGTCGGGGTCGAGGCTGCCCATCACCCCGGAGCGGGTCAGCACCGTGGTGGCGAACCCGCGGTGGAGCAGCGCCTCGGCCATCTCGACCCCGATGTAGCCGGCGCCCACCACCACGGCCCGGCGGGCGGCACCGGGCCGGGCCGGCACGTCGGGTGGACCCGTCACCAGGTCGGCCCAGACGGCGCCGTCGTCGAGGTTCTTGACCGGGTGCACGCCGTCGATCAGCACACCGTCGGGGGTGCGGGCCCAGTCCGTGAGGACCGGGTGGGCTCCGGTGGCGAGCACCAGCTCGTCGTACTCCAGGGTCCGGGTCCGCCCGTCCTCGGCGTAGGTCACCGTGCGGGCGCCCGCGTCGACGGCGGTGGCCCGGGCGTGCAGCCGCAGGTCGATGCCGGCGGCACGGTGCTCCTCGGCGGTGCGGGCGACCAGCTCGTCGCCGGAGGCGACCTCACCCGCCACCCAGTAGGGGATGCCGCAGGCGGAGTAGGAGGTGTGCCCGGTGGCCTCGAGGACGACGACCTCGGTCGCGTGGTCGGCGGCCCGGTCCGATGCTCGGGCCGCGCGCAGGGCGGTGTGGGCGGCGCTCATTCCGGCGGCGTCCCCGCCGATCACGATGATCCTCATCGTGGACCAGCCTAGGTCGGTCAGTCCCAACGAGTGCTGCTACCACTCCCCGCCATCGGTGGGTAGCAAGCATCGGAGCCGGACGAGGCCCGGTTGGTCGCCGCCGGCGGCAGCAAATTCTCGGAGACGCCTCGCTGACGATGCCGCGGCCGCCGGAGCACCGGCGCGGGAGGGGACGTGGGGGAGGGGACGGGGCGGGAGGGGACGGGGCGACCCACGAGAGGTACGACCCGCCGCCTACCCGGTCCGCTCGGCCTCGACCCGCACGCCGCGGATGGTGGTGCGGAGGAACGCTAGGGAGATCAAGCCGAGGACGATCGGTCCGCCGATGAAGAAGACGCGCCACACGATCAACCCCGCCACTGCCGCGGACTCGACCGCCGGGCCACCTTGCTCGACCAGCGCGGCGATGATCAGCGCGTCCACGATGCCGAGTCCGGAGAAGAAGAAGACGGTGAACGGGTAGGCGAAGAAGTAGGCGATGGCCACCTCCGTCACCGAGATCTCCGTGGTGTCGAGACCGACGAAGCGAAGGCAGAGCAGCAGGAGCGTCAGGTCCGCGATCAACATCCCCACCGTCGCCACCAGAGACCGCGGGAAGCCCCACCGGAAGCGGGCCGACGCGTCATGCCGGAAGGTGGCGCAAGCCTCGGCCCACGCAGCGGGATCGACGCTGTGCCGAAATCTCCGCACGATCCGCCCGGACCGGTCGCCGACCGCGCGTGCGGTGCGATCGGCACTGATCACCATGAGCAGCGCGGCCAGGATGCCGACGGCGATCGCGACGCTGAGCAGGTCCAGCCATCGCAGGCCGGGCTCCTGACCCGTGACGAGGAGCAGCGCGAAGCCGATCACCGGCGCGCCGAACCGAACGATGTAGAAGGTCAGCATGTTGAGCGTGGTGCCGGCCAGCGCTTGGGGCACCGGCACACCCCAGGCCCGGAACAGCGCGACGCGGATCGCCATGTCGCCCGGCGGGGGCGCCACACTGGCCATCATGATCCCGAGTTGGTCGTTGACCGTCGCCCGGAACGGGCCGACCCCCGGGATGTAGAGGGCCAGCGGCAGCGCGTTCAGAAACTGGCGCACCAGCAGCACAGCGACCAGCACCAGAGGCTGCCACCAAGCCAGGTGGCCGAGCGCGGCACCGACCGAGGCCCAGTCGATGACGCCGACGACGCGGATGATCACCGTCGCCACGATGGCGGCCACCATGAGGTAGACGAGTGGGAGGAGCCACCGTCGAAGAGTCCTCCCCTCGCGTGCTCCTTCAGCTCTCCCGGCACTCAGGCATCCACTCAGAAGTCCACTGCTTCGCGAATGATCGGGCAGGTCATACAGTGCCCGCCGCCGCGACCCCGGCCGAGCTCGGCGCCGACGATCGTGATCACCTCGACACCGGCCTTGCGCAGCAGCGTGTTGGTGAGGGTGTTGCGGTCGTAGGTGAAGACCACGCCCGGCTCCAGCGCGACCGCGTTGTTCCCGCTGTCCCACTGCTGTCGCTCGGACTCGTAGACGTCGCCCCCGGTCTCGATCACCCGCAACTCCGCCAGCCCGAGCTCACGCGCCACGACGTCCACAAAACGTGCGTCACCCTCGTCGCGCACCTCGACTCCCGGCGACCGGTCCGACGGCATCAGCGTGAAGGCGTGGACCGCGTCCATGATCGCCGGGTGCAGCGTGACGATGTCGCGGTCGGCGAAGGTGAAAACCGTATCGAGATGCATCGCCGCCCGCAGCTTCGGCATCCCCGCCACCACCACTCGGGTCGCGGCCCCCTGCTCGAAAAGCGCCTTCGCGACCTGGGAGACGGCCTGGCGCGACGTGCGCTCGCTCATCCCCATCAGTACTACGCCGTTGCCCACCGGCATGATGTCGCCGCCCTCGAAAGTGGCCCGGCCCCACTCCTGGTCCGGGTCGCCCCACCAGACCTTCGACCCGACGTAGTCGGGGTGGTGGGCGTAGATCGCCTTGTAGAGGAGCGTCTCCTCCTTGCGCGCGGGCCAGTAGAGGGGATTCATGGTGAGGCCGCCGTAGAGCCAGCAGGTGGTGTCCCGGGTGTAGAGGGTGTTCGGTAGCGGCGGCATCAGGTACTCCCGTGCGCCGGTCGACTCACGCGCCAGGCTGACGTATTCGGTGCGGAACTCCTCGGGCAGGTCGTTGACCGCCAGGCCACCGATCAGAACCTCGGCCAGTGCACGCGGAGCGATCGACTCGAGGTATTCGCGGGTGCCGTCCACCAGGCCGAGGCCGATCTGATTGGCGGTGACCTTGCGGTCCAGCAGCCACGACCGCGCCACCGGATCGCCCATCGTCTCGGTCACCAAGTCGTGCAGTTCGACGACATCGACGCCGCGCTGGGTCAACTTGTTGACGAAATCGGCGTGGTCGCGCTGGGCGCTCTCCACCCACATGACGTCGTCGAAGAGCAGCTCGTCGTTGTTGCTGGGGGTCAGCCGTCGGTGCGCCAGCCCCGGCGAGCAGACCAGGACCTTGCGCAGGCGACCCACCTCGGAGTGGACGCCGTAGCTGGAGACGGGACTGGGCCCGGACGGGTCGGATGTGGTCATCACGTGCCTTTCGATGTGCGGGGGTCGCCGGTCGGTACTGGTCAGAGGGTGATACGTCCCGTCCACAGAGCGACGGCACCAGTCACGCCGCCCGCGACGACGAGGGCGAACACCGCGATCTCGGTCGGACTGAACAGACGCTGGCCGTGCTCGCTGCGCGCCTTCACGTACAGCACGGCGGCGGGGGCCAGGATGACCGTGGAGAGCAGTACGAACTCCATCCCGGCGGCCTCGAAGAGGAAGAGCGTGTAGACCGTTGCGGCACCGGCCACGACCGTCTCCCGGGTTCGGACGCCGGAGGAGATGCCCTCGTACGACTCCCCGGTGAGGCCGAGCTTGAGTGCGTAGGCGGCAGCCAGCAGGTAGGGCAGCAGGGCCAGGCTGGTGGCGAGGTCCAGCATGAAGTTGAGGGCATCGGACACGAAGAGGGTGAGCGCCAGCAATCCCTGGACGCCGAGCGAGGTGACCACCAAAGCGGTGATCGGCGTGCCGTTGGCGTTCTCCCTGCCGAGGAACGAGGGGAAGTCGTCGGCGCGGGCGGGGATGAACATGACCTCGGCGGCCATCAGGGTCCAGGCGAGATACGCGCCGAGCACCGAGACGATCACCGCGATGCTGATGAACCATTCGCCCCAGTCGCCGACCACCGACTCGAAGACGCCGACCATCGACGGCTGCCGGGTGTCGGCGAGCTCGGGCTGGGGCACCACCGCATAGCTGGAGAGGGTCACCAGCGCGAAGATCGAGAGCACGCTGAGGAAGCCCAGCACTGTGGCGCGACCGACGTCCTCGCGGCGGCGCGCGTAGCGGGAGTAGACGCTGGCACCCTCGATGCCGATGAACACGAAAGTCGTGATCAGCATCGTGTTCCGGATCTGCTCGTCGAGGGTGCCGAGGTCGCCGTAACCGTAGGCGGTCCAGTTGTCGGCGAAGACGCCAGCGTCGAAGGAGACCAGGAGGACGATGATGAAGACCAGGATCGGAATGACCTTGCAGACCGTCACGATCCGGTTGATCACCGCCGCATCGCGGACACCGCGAGCAATCAGGTAGTGGAAGAGCCAGACGCCGACCGTCGCCAAGGCGACCGCGAGCACCGTGTCACCGTCCCCGAAGCCGTCGAAGAAGGCGCCGAGGGTGGCACCGATGAAGACCCAGTAGAAGGCGTTGCCGGCCACTGAGCTGGCCCAGAATCCGATCGCGGAGTTGAAGCCGGCGTAGTCACCGAAGCCGGCCTTGGCGTAGATGAAGACACCGGAGTCGAGGTCGGGCTTGCGGATCGCCAGGTTCTGGAAGACGAAGGCCAGCATCAGCATCCCGGTGCCGGCGACCGCCCAGGCAATCAGCGAGCCGAGGATGCCTGTCGCGACGCCGAACCGGGCGGGCAGCGAGAAGACGCCCGCGCCCACCATTCCGCCGACGACCATGGCGGTGAGCGTCGGGAGGCTCATCGTCGCGACGGCCCCACCTGTCGTGGGTGTATCGGACTGCGCGGCCATGCGTCCTCCTGCATCGAGATCCCGAGCGACGACGATCAAGGGTGCTCAGCAGCCTAGGGGTCCGCGGGTCGGCGGACCAGACCTCTGGCTCGCTGCGGCGCCCACCCGATGGGGGCTCCGACCACTGGAACACTCGACCGCGAGCACCCGCGGTTTCGACGGCCGCTCCTAGGGGGCGTCGGTCAGGCGGAGGCGAGGTCGCTGCTGGACAGGCGCACCGGGAGCGCCTCGACGCCGTAGACGGCGGAGAGCTTGCGGAACTCCAGGTCGTCCAGGTCGGCGGCCATGGAGAGGTCGGGGAAGCGCTCGGCGAGCATCCGCAGCGAGGTGCGCAGCTCCATCCGGGCCAGCTCGGCGCCGACGCACCGGTGCATCCCCCAGCCGAACGCCAGGTGGCGGGTCGGCTCGCGGGTGGGGTCGAACTCGTCGAGTCCGGCGCCGAGCGCGGGGTCGCGGTTGGCGGCCATCAGCGAGACGCCCACCGCGTCCCCCGCCTTGATCGTCACGCCGCCGACCTCGACGTCGCGCTTGGCGAACCGGAGGAACGCCAGCTGCACCACGCACAGGTGCCGCAGCAGCTCCTCGACCACCTTGTCCACCGAGGCGGGGTCGGAGCGGAGCATCCGGCCGGCCTCGGGGTTGGTGGCGATCAGGTAGGTGCCGAGGGCGAGCATGCTGGCGCTGGTCTCGTAGCCGCCGAGGAAGACCCCGTCGGCGACGCCGCCGAGGGTGACGTCGTCGAGCTCGTCGCCGTGCTCGGTGAGCAGCGCGCCGATCAGGCCGTCGCCGGGGTTCGCCCGCTGCTGCTTGACCGCGTTGATCAGGAACTCCCGGGTGTGCGCCTGCGCGCCGAACGCGCCGGCGCCGCCCTCGCTCAGGTCGAACCGGGCGACGCCCAGCTCGAGGAAGCGGGCGCGGTCCTCGACCGGGAGCCCGAGCAGATCGCAGATCACGTCGAACGGCACCGCGAAGGCGAACTCAGCCACCATGTCGACGACCTTGCCGCCGTCACCGGCGGCGGCCAGGGCGTCCAGCCGGGACTCCACGATCCGCTCGATGCCCGGCTGCAGACGGGCCAGCCGACGCATCGTGAACTCGGGCGTCAGGTAGCGGCGCAGCGTGGTGTGCAGCGGCGGGTCGGTCATCCCGAGCCCACCGATCTGCTCCTCCTCGCCCCGCCCCTCGGTGGAGACGAACTGGCCGAGGTCGTTGGACCAGGTGCCGGCGTCGCCGGCGAGCACCTCGCGGGCGGCGTCGTACCCGGAGACCAGCCAGACGCCGCGGCCGAACAGCTCGGCCAGCCGCTTCACCGGGGTCTCGGCCTGGGTGGTCATCAGCTCGGGGAGCGGGTCGAGCCCGTCCCGCTTGAGCGGCAGGCTGAGCGAGGAGGGGAGGAAACGCAGCTTGCGCAGGTCGATGCCGCCGCGCATGGTGCGGTTGAGAAGCCACACCCCCACTCGGCTCTTCAGCGTCGACAGCATGCCCATGGTCGGTATTCCACCATCCCGGGGACCCGCTCCGGCGCAGTGGTGCCTGCGGTGAGCCGCCCGGAACGTCTCACCGCAGGCGTCCTCCGCCCGGTCCTGCTCAGCCGACCGAGACGATGTCGACGTAGTCGATCTTGGTGTTGGTGCCGCCCAGCGCGTCGATGGTGAGCCGGCCGTCCTCGACGGTCACGGTGACCGTCGCGGTGCGGTGGTGGGAGTTGCTGCCGGCCGAGCCGGTGGGCACGAACGCGTCGATCGCGGTCTCGCCCTCCACGTTGAGGGTGTGGATCTCCGGGTCGGAGTTGACCGCGGGGTCCCCGGCGGCGACGGTCACCTGGTAGTCGCCGTTGGGCACCGCCATCTCCCAGATGCCCGCGACCGGGGTGCCGTTGAAGTTCGGCACGTCGTCGGCCTGCATGTGCATCAGCGTGTCCAGCCGGAGGTCGGACTGGCTGGTCTGGCGCCAGCGACCGTTGCCGGCGTTGGTGGTTCCGCCGACGGAGAGGTCGACCGGCTGCCGGGAGGTCTCCCCGATCCACCCGTAGGTGAGCCCGGTGCCCTGGTCGGCGCGGTTCCGTGCGCCGAACGACTGGCCGAAGTCGCGCAGGTAGCCGTTCGGCAGCGTCGCGGCCAGGTTGGCGAAGTTCACGCTCACGTCGATGTCGTCGGCGTCGGCCGACGGTGTCGCCGAGGCGGTGCCGTCCGCGGAGTTGCCGATGCCGCGGTAGACCGCCCGCACCACGTAGTAGTAGGTGGTGCCGTTGCTGACGTTGCTGTCGGTGAAGGTGGTCGTGGACAGCGGTGCCCCGCTGGTCGGTCCGCTGATCAGCGCCGCGTCGTTGACGGCGAAGCCCGGTGTGGTGCCGCGCCAGACCCGGTAGCCGACGCCCACGTCGTAGGGGTTGCGGGTCCAGGACAGGGTGATCTCGCCGTCGCCGGGGCTGGCCGTCACGGTCGGCGCGGTGATCACCTCGGGCCGGATGTTGCCCACCAGGTAGACGTTGTCCTGGTAGTCGTAGTTGATCCCGGAGTAGTCCATCGACATCAGGTAGGACCCCGGCACCAGCACGCCGTCGCGGTCGCGCACCGGCCACAGCCGGACGTGCTGGCCGCAGGGCTCGACGCAGCCGTTGGCGATGTCGACGGCGGCGTTGTTCTTGGCGTGGTCACCGCGCTCCCCGTCGACGGCGAACTCGAAGTGGGTCTGTGCGGCGTTGCCGCCGACCACCGGGCTGGCGGTCCCGGAGGCGGGACCGGCGTTGGCGTTGTTGTTGGCCCGGGGCAGCAGCGACTGCGCGTACTGGCCGCCCATCCCGGTGAAGCCGGTGCCCGGCGTGGTGCCCTTGTTCCCCCAGCGCACGGTCGCCCCGTTCGGGTAGGTGTGGAACGCGGCCAGCTGCCGCACCGTCACCGGCTTGGTGGCATCCAGCCGGGCCCAGTACGGCGACAGCACCTCGTCGCCGATCGGCGCGTACTCGCCCTTGCTGGTGAACCCGTTGGGGATGTTGGTGCCGATCCCGAACGCCTTCGCGATCTGGGAGAGGTTCGGCTCCTGGCCGCCCTCGCTCTGCGACTGCCAGAGCCCGCCGAGGTGGATCACCTGGGTCGGGTTGGTCTCCGCGTTGGACTGCACGGTCAGGGTGCCGTTGTGCACCTTGGTGGAGGTGGCGGTGAACCGCACGGTCAGGTCGACGGTCTGGCCCGGCGCCACCGTGAACGGCAGCTCCGGGGCGCCGACCAGCGCGAAGGTGTCGGTGATCGGCAGCCCGGTCACCTGGTAGGCCGCCGTGCCGGGGTTGGTGATCCGGACGGTGCCGGTCTCGGCGTACTTCTGGTTGGCGTCGGCGGTGGTCTGCAGCCGGTTGAACGCGATCTGGTCGGCGAACGGCGTGGGGTCGGGGTTGACCGCACGGAGCTCGGCGCCGTCGATCTCGGTCGCGACGTAGGGCTTCACGTTGCGGACCAGCAGCACGATGTCCTGGCTGTCGAAGGGCGAGCCCGGCACCTCCTCGGTGGCCACGACGTAGGCGTTGGCCACGGTGCTGCCGTCGCGCTCACGGTAGGGGTAGACCCGGATGTGGTGCGGGTAGGTGCCGTCCCAGGTGTTGAGGGCGTCCTCGGTGTAGGCCTTGCGTCCGGAGAAGTACGGCCACTCCGAGTAGAGGCCGAAGACGGTCTCCTCGCCGGGGTCGATGTTCGTGGTCTGGCCGTCGGGGTCGATCATCAGGCCCTGCACCTCGTCCGCGGCGATCGAGAACTGGCGGTGCAGGCCGGCCGGGTCGCCGGCGTCGTACCAGCCGACGTGGACGGCGGGGTCGTTGTTCTGCGGTCCGTACGCCGCGAGCGGGGTGATCGAGATCGGCGCGTCGAAGAGCGCCTTCTCGAAGACCTGGGCGGGGACCTCGTCGCCGATCAGCCCCTGCGTGGCCGGCATCGAGGCGTTGCTCGGGTCCGGGTCACCCACGTTCACCGGGATCTCCAGGGTGTCCATGACCCGCTGCAGCGAGGGCTCGTTGGACCCGCCCAGACCGCTGGCCGCCAGACCGCGCAGCCGGACCGTCTTGTCGCCGGCGGCGGTGGCCACGGTGAGGGTGGACGCCTTCACCCCGACGCTGGTCGGGTCGAAGGCGACCGGGATCCGGGCGGACCCGCCGGCGGGCACGGTGACCGGATAGCTCGGCGCGGTGCCCAGCTCGAACTGGCCGGCGTCGCCGCCGGTCACCGCGGCGCCGGTGACCACCAGCGGCTCCAGGCCGGTGTTGGTGATCACCGCGTCCCGGCTGGCCGAGGTCGACCCGGTCGGGCCGCTGAAGACCAGCCGCTCGGTCGCCGTACCGACCGGACCACCGCCACCGCCCTGGGGCTTGAGCAGCTGGATCGCGGAGTGCCGGCCGTCCTGGGTGAGCTCGGCGACGTAGATGTTGCCGGTGCCGAGGTCCTCGGTGAGGTCCAGCGGGGCCTGCATGTTGGTGCTGCCGGTGACCCCGAAGGTCTGGTTGGACAGCGTCCCGTCGGCGGCCACGTCGAAGGAGACGATGTCGCTGCCGCTGGAGTAGCGCAGGTAGAGCAGCTTGCCGTCCAGTGCGCCACCGAAGGCACCGCCGCGGTATTCGATGACACCGTTGGCGCTGGCGTGCAGACCGGCGTTGTAGACCCCGGCGAGGTCGTAGTTCGGGTCGGGCTGGGTGCCGACCGGGTACTTGGAGTTCTCGAACCTGTCCGCGCCGGACGTCGGGTTGCCGTTGTTGAGGACGTACTCGCAGCGGGCCGGGTTGGGGTGCCCGTAGTAGCGGTCCTTCTTGACGTCGAAGACGTAGTCGGTCTCCTCCGGGTTGCTGTTCTGCGCCGCCACCTTCGGCCGCCCGAGGTAGGTGCCGTCGGGCCGGTTGGCGCAGGTGGCGGGCAGGTTGGCGTCCGCGGGCACGGCGGGCACGTTGCCCCCGGCCGCCGAGCCGTTGGTCGGCACGTAGAGGTGTCCGTTGCTGTGCCACAGCAGGTCGTAGGCGTTGCGGACGCCGCGGGCGTAGATGGTCAGCGGCGCGCTCGCGGTGAACGGGTTGTAGGACCCGGCGCCGTCGGTGCGCACGTTGACGCCCTTCGCCGGCAGCGGGCTGGGCAGCTTGGTCGTGTCGAGCCGGAGCACGGAGGCCGAGAGCAGGGTCTCGGCCCGGTTGCCCCAGGCGCCGTCGGGCGCACCCATCGCGTTGTTGGCGCCCTGGGTGAAGTAGAGCGCGCCGTCGGGGCCGAAGGCGATCGAGTTGGTCTCGTGGTCCTTCACCGAGCGCGGCAGGCCGTCGACGATCGCGGTGTAGGTGCCCAGGTCGTCACCGGTCAGCTTGGCCAGCCGCCCGGAGAAGTCCGGCACGTTGCTCTGGCCCAGGTACGGCGCGTTGTCGGTGATCCACAGGATCGGGTTGTCCGCGGTCGACGCCGGGTCGAAGGTGAGCCCGATGACCGTGCGCATCCCCTGGTTGTAGGTGTCGCCGACCGCACGGCTGTAGTCCTGCACGGTGGTGATCACCGTCGGGGTGCCGAGGGTGCCGTCGTCCTCGATGTCGAACCGGTAGATCTCGCCGGTGATCGAGCCGGCGTAGAGCCGCCCGTCGGGACCGACGGTCAGCGAGGTGTAGCTCCTGCCGTCCGGGGCACCCGACGCGGTCCGGTCGAAGGCGACCGGCCCGCCGCCACCGGTGGTGACGCCGGTGGTGAAGGCGGTGGCGTACGGCAGGAACGTGCGGCCGTCGACGTCCTGGACGCCCGCGCCGATCTCGAGGCGGTAGAGCGTGTTGGCGGAGAGCTGGGCGACCGGGGAGAAGTTGATCGTGTCCGAGCCGCCGCTGGTCTGCACGTTGCCCTCGACCGCGCTGCCGGTGGCCACGTCGACCAGCCGGACCGCGCCGGCCAGCGTGGTCGGGTCGACGCCCCCGCCGATCAGGCTGAGGTCGCAGACGATGCCCCCGGTCGGCGTGACCGCGGTGGCCAGGTTGGCCGGGGTGCACTTGAGCACCGACGGGCGCTGCGAGGCGCCGGCGACGCTGTCCACGGTGACCCAGTTGATCTTGGTGTTGGTGCCGCTGGCCGGGCTGATCGTCAGCCGCCCGTCACGGACCGCGACGGTGCGGGTGGCCTGGGTCCAGTGGGTCGCGGCACCGTCCGCCCCGGTCGGGACGAACTCGGCGACGGCGTTCTGGTCCTCGATGTTGATCCAGTGCTCGCTGTCGACGCTGGTGGCGTCACCGACCGAGACGCCGACCTGGTAGACGCCGTCCGGCACCGCCATCTCCCAGTAGCCGGGCGTGGTCACCCCCGAGGTGGCGTTCGAGGGCAGCTGCATGTGGACCAGTCCGGCCCGCAGCGCCGGCACACCGGCGGTGGCCCGCAGCCGGCCGTTGCCGACCAGGCTCACCGGCTGGCCGCTGGCGATCGAACGCCACCCGTAGGCCAGCCCGCTGCCCTGGTCGGCGCCGCTCCGGTCGCCGTAGGCCTGGCCGTAGTCCTTCAGGTAGCCGGCCGGCGGAGCGGTCGCCTCGTCGGCGAAGCGGACCTGCCGGTGCACGTCGGGCTCGGTCGGCTCGGTGGCGCTGTCGATCTCCAGGTAGTTGATCTTGGTGTTGAACCCGCCGACCGCGTCCACGGTCAGCCGGCCGTCGGAGACCGGGACGACCACGGTGGCGGTCCGGTACTCGTTGGCGGCGGTGGCCTGGAAGCGATCGATCGCGGTGACGCCCTCGACGTTGACCGTGTACTGGCTGTCGTAGGCCGTCGACCCCATCTGGTCGCCGACGGAGACGGTCACCGCGTACCAGCCGTCGGGGACCTCGCGCTCGAAGGCACCGGGGGTCTTGTTGCCGTTGGTGCCGGCGCCGCCGTCCACGTCGCCGTACTGCAGGTGGATCAGCCGGTTCTGCAGCGCGGAGACCCCGGCCCGGGTGCGGACCCGGGTGTTGCTGGTCAGGTCGACCGGGACGTGGGTGCCGGTGGCGAGGCTGGCCTGGGTGACCCAGCCGATCCCGGCCGCGTCGGTCCAGGCGGCGCCGGTGTTGCGGGTGTAGCCGGCCGGGACCGCGGTGTCCGCCGCGGTGGTGAAGCTGTACTTCTCGTGCAGCTCCGGCGCGGTCTCGATGCCGCGAACGGCGAAGTCCGCGAAGGAGACCACCACGTTGTCGGAGGCGGCGGCGTTGCGCTTGGTCGAGTAGAGACCGGCGAAGGACGACGTGGCGTCCTCCAGCGCGACCCCGTCGAAGAGGTCCTGCGGCAGCGGGAGCGTGGTGCTGTTGACGGTGTTGGCCGGGTCCACCAGCGGCGTCAGCGCGCCGCCGTCGACGGAGTAGGCCAGCGACGCGGTGCCGCCGGCGCCGTCGGTGTCCTCGACGGTGAGCACCATCCGGACGTCCTGGCCGGAGGCGAACGGCGCCGAGTTCAGCTCGTACGTCGTCCCCGGGACGGCCACGCCGTCGGTCTCGACGAGCAGCTGCACCTTGTTGGTGGTCGGGCTGACCCGGGACACCGCGGCCTTGACGTAGTCGTCCTCACCGAGGCCGAACCACAGACCGCCCTGCTGGGCGCCGTTGGCGGACCCGGCGAACGCCGGGTCGACGACCGTGGTCTCCAGCTCGTAGCCCCGGTCGGAGCCGGAGACCCCGACGCCGAGGGTGTTGAGCTGGGAGTTGGTGCCGTTCGAGCCGCCGGTGCCGGGGTAGCGGTAGGCGATGCCCTTGGTGGCGGTCAGTGCCAGCGCGCCGCCGGTGGTGGCCACCAGGCCGGGCTCGTAGCCGGGAACGGCCGGGTCGGTGGGCGTGGCCGGGGCGGGCGCCTGGTCGACGTTGCCGCGGGTCGACGGCGGGTCGACCATGGTGAAGCCGGTGTCGTCGAGGCCGCCCTCGGTGCCGTCGAAGGTCAGGCTGTAGGGCAGCTCGACCGGGACATCGGCGCACGGGAGGACCGAGCGCGGCGCGCACGTGGTGACCGCGTCGACGATCGAGACCGCCAGGTCGGCGGTGTCGCTCGCGTCCTCGGGGTCGGTGGCGACCACGGTGGCGGTCACCTCGCCGGCCTCGGTCGGGGTGCCGGCGACGGTGACGGTGCCGTCACCGTTGTCGGTCGCGTCCAGGCCGTCGGGCAGCCCGGTGACGTCGAGGGTGAGGTCGTCGCCGTCCTCGTCGGTGGCGACCACGGTGAGGTCGACGCTGAGCGCCTGGTCCACGGTGCCGGCGATCGAGGAGGGCGTCACCGAGGTGATCACCGGAGCGTCGTTGACCCCGGCGACCGAGATCGCGAAGGTCGCGGTGGCCGTGCCGCCGTTGCCGTCGTCGGCGGTGACGGTGACGGAGTAGTCGCCTGCCGCGGTCGGCGTACCGGAGATGGTGCCGGTGGCGGCGTCCCAGGCGAGTCCGGCCGGCAGGGGCGAGACGGTGAGGGTGACGTCGTCGCCCTCCTCGTCGGTGGCCACCACGACGACGGGGTCGATCTCCTCGTCCTCGGTGGCGCTGACCTCGCCGATCGGGGCGATCACCGGGGCGTCGTTGACGTCGGTGACCGCGAGGGCGAACGTGGTGGCGCCGGTCAGGCCGGCCGCGTCGGTCGCGGTGACGGTGACGGTGAAGTCGCCGCCGAGGGTGGGCGTGCCGGAGATCCGGCCGCCGGCGTAGGCGAGTCCGGCCGGCAGGCCGGTCACCGTGACCGTGGTGGTGTCACCCTGGTCGGGGTCGCCGACCTCGACCGGGATCGCGGTGATCGGGTCGCCCTCGGTCGCGTCCTGGTCGGCGATCGGGGCGACCACCGGTGCCTCGTTGACGTCCTGCACCGTGACGGTGACCGTCTCCTGGTCGCTCTTCCCGCCGGCGCTGACCACGACCGTCAGGTTGTAGGAGCCGGTGGTCTCGAAGTCGAGCGGCGCGGCGACGGTGATCGCACCCGTCGCCGGGTCGATCCCGAAGGCGTCACCGGTGTTGCCGCCCGCGATCTGGTGGACCAGGGCGTCACCGTCGGGGTCGCTGGCCTGCACGGTGCCGACGGTCGCGCCGGTGGCGGCGTCCTCGCGGACCTGGAAGCTCTGGCCCGGCTCGATCACCGGAGCCAGGTCGCCGCTGGTGTCGACCGTGACGGTGACCTGCGCGGTGGCGGTGGTGGTGCCGTCGCTGACGGTCACGGTGAAGGTGAACGGACCGGCACCCTGCGGCAGTCCGCCGTCGGCGACGGTCACGGTGCCGTCGGCGGCGACGTCGAAGTCGGTCGTGTCGCTGCTGAAGGTGAGCGCGTCGCCGTCCTCGTCGGCGGCGGCCAGCCGGCCGACCTCGGCACCGGACGCCGCGCCCTCGGGCACGGTCAGCGCCTGGTCCGCGATCACCGGGGCGTCGTTGACCGCGGTGACCTCGATCTCGAACGTCGTGACGGCGGGCGCGGAGGTGCCGTCGTCCGCGGTCACGGTGACGGTGCTGACCCCGGAGAGGGTCGGGGTGCCGGTGATCTCGCCGCTCGCCGCGGTGAAGCTGAGACCGGCGGGCAGTCCGTCGACCCGGACGTCGACGTCCGCGCCCTCCGGGTCGGTGGCGGCGACCGGGATCGCGGTGAGCGGGGCGTCCTCGGCGGTGGTGACGTCGGCGACCGGGTCGATCACCGGGCTCTCGTCGACGTCGTCGACGGCCACGGTGACGGTCGCGTCGGTGTGGTCGACGCCGTCGGAGGCGCGGACGGTGAGCTCGTAGGAGTCGGTGGTCTCGAAGTCCAGCGCGGTGGTGGTGGTGATCCGGCCGGCCGCGGTGATCGCGAACGGGAGACCGGCCGTGGTCAGCGACCAGACCAGGTCGTCGCCGTCGGGGTCGGTGCCCTCGACGGTGCCGACCGTCGCGCCGGCGAGGCCCTCGTCGACGGAGAACGACTGGTCGGCGACCTCGGGGGCCCGGTTGTCGGGCTGCTGCTCGAGGACGGTCAGCACGAAGCTGCGGGTGCGGGTGGCCAGACCGTCGGTGGCCGCGATGGTCACCGTCCAGCTGTCGCCGGCGGAGGCGGCGGGGGCGGTGCCGGTCAGCTGACCGGTGGTGGCGTCGAAGGTGAGCCAGGACGGCGTCGCGGGGGCCGAGCCGGCGGCGGTGTAGGCCACCGAGTAGCGCAGCGGCCGGGGGCCGCGGTCCGGGTCGACCGCCTGCGGGGTCACCACGAGGTCGTCGCCGACGAAGACGTTGCGGTTGCTCAGCTCGGTCAGCTGCGGCGCCTTGTTGGCGGGCACCTTGACCGCGAACCTGCGGGCGGCGGCGGCCCTGCCGTCGGTCACCTTCAGGGTGATCCGCCAGGTCCGTCCGGCGGCGTTGACCGGCGCCCTGCCCTTGAGCACGCCGCTCCTGCGGTTGAGCGTCAGCCACCCGGGCTTGCCCGCGGCGCTGAACCGCAGGCTGCGCGGTCCGCGGTCGGGGTCGGAGGCCTTGGGGCGGATCGTGAGCGCCTTGCCGGCACCCACGGTCTGGGTCGCGATCGGCTTCAGCCGCGGCGCCTTGTTCTTCGCCGCCTGGGCGCTGGTCATCGCCAGCGGCGAGAGCAGCAGGGCCAGGGCGGCGACGAGGCAGACGAGCGGAGTGACGGAGCGACGGAGCGAGCCGAGGAGCGACACGGATTCCCCCAGGAAGATGTCCTGCCCCGGGGACGACGCGGCACGAGTGTGGCGTCTGCGGCTCCCGCGGGACGAGCACAACCTCCGCAACCGCCGCCACGCCCCGCGACCGAACCAGGACCGTCTACCCAGATCTGGGTAGAGGCCCCGGGGTGACCGCGACCACCGCGACGCGCCCCTGGTTCACCGCGGCGAAACAGATCGCACGACCGCCGTGGTTACGCTGCTCGGCATGGACTGGAACACCTACGAGGCTGCTCTCTTCGACCTCGACGGCGTGGTGACCCCGACCGCCGAGGTGCACATGCGCGCCTGGGCCAAGATGTTCACCGAGTTCCTCGCCGACCACCCCGAGGCGAGGCCCTACGGCGACGAGGACTACTTCGGCGCCATCGACGGCAAACCCCGGTACGACGGCGTCCGCTCCTTCCTCGCCTCCCGGGACATCACCCTGCCCGAGGGCGACCCCGACGACAGCCCCGACGCGCAGACCGTGTGCGGCCTCGGCAACCGCAAGAACGAGGTGTTCTCCCAGGTCCTCGCCGACGAGGGCGTCGACCCCTACCCGGGCTCGCTGGCGCTGCTGCGGCAGCTGCGCGCGGCCGGGATGCCGATGTCGATCGTCTCCTCCTCCCGCAACGCCCCGGCGGTGCTGGAGGCGGCCGGGGTGAGCGACTTCTTCACCCACGTGGTGCACGGCGGGGTCGCCGCCGAGCAGGGACTGGCCGGCAAGCCCGCGCCGGACACCTTCCTCTACGCCGCGCGCCTGCTGGGCGCGCCGGCCGACCGCGCCGTCGTACTGGAGGACGCGGTGAGCGGTGTCCGGGCCGGTGCCTCCGGCGCGTTCGGCCTGGTGATCGGGGTGGATCGCGGGGTCGGCGCCGACGCGCTGCGGGAGGCCGGCGCCGACGTGGTGGTCGCCGACCTCGACGAGCTGCTGACCGACGCCGACCGGCAGGAGGGCGACGCGTGAACGTCCCCGGCCCCGACTCGCTCGGCCCCTCCCACATCGCTCCACCGGTCGAGGACCCGATGGACCGCACCCGGTTCCCGGTCGACCCGTGGCGCCTGGTGGAGACCCGGTTCAGCCCCGAGGACCTCGGCACCACCGAGTCCCTCTTCACCGTCGGCAACGGCTACCTCGGGATGCGCGGCAACTACGAGGAGAGCCGCGACGCGCACCACGACGGCACCTACATCAACGGCTTCCACGAGACCTGGGCGATCAACCACGCCGAGGAGGCCTACGGGTTCGCGCGGGTGGGCCAGACCATCGTCAACGTGCCGGACCCCAAGGTGATCCGTCTCTACGTCGACGACGAGCCGCTGCACCTCTCGGTCGCGGACCTGCTCGAGTACGAGCGGAGCCTGGACGTGCGGGAGGGCGTGCTGGTGCGGGACCTGATCTGGCGCACGCCGGCCGGCAAGAAGGTCCGGGTCCGGTCGCGGCGGATGGTGCCGCTGGGGCAGCGCCACCTGTGCGTGATGACGTTCGAGGTGACCCTGCTGGACCAGCGGGCCTCGGTCGCCCTCTCCTCGCAGCTGCTGAACCGGCAGGACGTCTGGCACGAGTTCGCCGACCAGTCGGTGGATCGCAAGGTGGCCGACGGCGGCGACCCGCGCAAGGCGGAGACGTTCCAGCGGCGGGTGCTCGAGCCGGCGTTCGACCACGCGAACCCGGAGACCGGACGACTCTGCCTGGCCTACCGGACCGCGGAGTCCCGGATGAGCCTCGGCGTGGTCGCCGACCACCACCTGGAGGCCGGCGTCCCGTTCTCCTCCCGGGTGGAGTCCGAGGCGGACATGGCGAAGGTGATCTACCGGGTCGCCGCGGAGCCCGGCGTACCGATCACGCTGACCAAGACCGTGGCCTTCCACACCGCGGAGTCGGTGCCGCCGCGCGAGCTGCTCGACCGCTGCGAGCGGACCCTGGACCGCACCCACGAGCAGGGTCTGGAGCAGCAGTTCGCCGACCAGCGCGCCTGGCTGGACACCTTCTGGTCGCGCAGCGACGTCGAGGTGCACGGCCAGCCGGCGCTGCAGCAGGCGATCCGCTGGAACCTCTTCTCGATCCTGCAGGCCTCGGCCCGCGCCGAGTCGCTGGGCATCGCGGCGAAGGGGGTGAGCGGCTCGGGCTACGGCGGTCACTACTTCTGGGACACCGAGGTCTACGTGATGCCGTTCCTCACCTACACGATGCCGTGGGCCGCCCGGAACGCGCTGCGCTTCCGCTACACCCTGCTGGACTCCGCGCGGCGGCGAGCACGGGAGCTGGCCCAGAAGGGCGCGCTCTTCCCGTGGCGCACCATCAACGGTCAGGAGGCCTCGGCCTACTACGCGGCGGGCACCGCGCAGTATCACATCGACGCCGACATCGCCTACGCCCTGAGCCAGTACGTCGGCGCCACCGGCGACCAGGACTTCCTGCACCGGGAGGCGATCGACATCCTCGTCGAGACCGCCCGGCTCTGGGCCGACCTGGGCTTCTGGCGCGACGAGTCCCGGCGCACCTTCCACATCCACGGTGTCACCGGTCCGGACGAGTACACGACCGTGGTGAACGACAACCTCTACACGAACGTGCTCGCGCGCTTCAACCTCCGTCGCGCGGCCCGCGCGGTCGAGGACCTGGCCGCGAACGACCCGGAGGCGCACGCGCAGCTGGTGCGTCGTACGGGAGTGCGGGAGGACGAGGTCGCCGAGTGGGCCGACTGCGCCCGGGCGATGGCGATCCCCTTCGAGGAGCACCTCGGCATCCACCCCCAGGACATGCACTTCCTGGAGCGGGAGATGTGGGACCTGGAGAACACGCCGCTGGAGAAGCGGCCGCTGCTGCTGCACTACCACCCGCTGGTGATCTACCGGTTCCAGGTGCTCAAGCAGGCCGACGTGGTGCTGGCGCTCTTCCTGCAGGGGGAGGAGTTCACGCCGGAGCAGAAGAAGGCCGACTTCGACTACTACGACCCGATCACCACCGGCGACTCGACGCTGTCGGCCGTGGTGCAGTCGATCATCGCGGCCGAGGTCGGCTACCACGACCTGGCGCTGCGCTACTTCCTCTCCTCGCTCTTCGTCGACCTCGACGACCGGCACTCCAACACCGCCGACGGCGTGCACGTCGCCTCCACCGGCGGCGTCTGGTCGGCGCTGGTCTGCGGCTTCGGCGGCTTCCGTGACATCGGCTCAGCGCACGGCGGGTCGCAGTGGAAGATCGACCCGCGGCTGCCCACCTCCTGGGACGCGCTGGTCTACCGGATCACCCTGCACGGCACCCGGGTCCGGGTCACCGTGCGTGCCGACGAGCTCGAGCTGTGCATCGAGGAGGGCACCGGCCCGGTGACCTTCGACGTCCGCGGCAGGGCGGTGACCGTGCAGCGTGACGCGGACTCCAGCGACGGCGGGATGGTGACGGTGCCGCTGACCCACCAGGGTCCGCGGCTGAACGGCGAGCCGCCGCACCCGAAGGGGACGCAGCGCTCCGATGGCACGGTGATCTCGGCGATCGTGCCGTCCGGGGAGTGAGTGCGGGTTTCACCGGCTGACCGGGGAAACCCGCGCGACACGCCGAGGCGCACCGGCGTGTCGTGCGGGTTTCGGCCGATAAGTCCCCCACCTGCATCCACATTCCGAGATCTCGATCTCACCAATCGGGACGCCACGTCCTAGCCTGGGGACATGTCCCCGCCCGTCGACACCCGCCCGGCCCGGGGTCAGTTGGGTGCGGGTCGCCGATGGTCGATGCTGGCCGTCAGTACGGCGGCCCAGGCCTCCTCGGCCACGATGGTGCACGGTCCCGCCTTCCTCATCCCCACGCTGCACCGCGAGGCCGGCATGTCCCTCGCCGAGGCGGGCACCGTCGCCGCCGCCCCGATGGCCGGCCTGATGTGCACCTTGGTCGCCTGGGGCCTCGTCGTCGACCGGCGCGGTGAGCGGTTCGCCATGGTGACCGGGCTGTTCGCCGTCAGCCTCGCCGGGCTCGCGGCCACCCTGGTCGGCGGCGTGGCCGCGATGGCCGCCGCGCTGTTCGTGGCGGGGGCGGCCTCCGGCGCCACCAACGCCGCCTCCGGCCGAGTCGTCGTCGGCTGGTTCCCGCCCGACCGCCGTGGCCTGGCGATGGGCATCCGCCAGTGCGCCCAACCCCTCGGTGTCGGCGTCGGCGCGTTGACCATGGCCGTCCTTGCCGAGCAGTACGGCGTCCACGCCGCGATCGTGGTGCCCACGGCGCTGGCCGCGGCCGCGCTGGTGCTGGTCGCGGTGGTCCTCATCGACCCGCCGCGCCCACCGGCCACCGACGCCGCCGCACGCCCGAACCCCTACCGCTCCGACCGCTACCTCTCCCGGATCCACGGCACCTCCGCGATGCTCGTGGTCCCCCAGTTCGTGGTGTGGACCTACGGCCTCACCTGGCTCGTCGACGACCTCGGCTGGGCGGCCGGCGCCGCCGGCGGCGTGGTCGCCGCGACCCAGCTCATCGGCGCCCTCGGCCGGATCGGCGCCGGGCAGCTCTCCGACGTCGTACGGAGCCGGTTGCGGCCGATGCGGTGGATCGCCTGGGCGGCCGCCGGCACCATGCTGCTGCTCGGCATCACCGCCGGCCTCTCCGGCCCCGTGGTCACCGTGGTCGCGGTGGTGCTGCTCGTCGTCGCCTCCGCGGTGACCGTCGCCGACAACGGCCTGGCCTACGCCGCGGTCGCCGAGCGCGCCGGGCCGTTCTGGTCCGGACGGGCGCTCGGCATCCAGAACACCTCGCAGTACCTGGTGGCCGCCCTGGTCCCGCCGGTCGCTGGCCTGCTGATCACCCACCTCGGCTACGGGTGGGGGTTCGCGGTGGCTGCGTTGCTGCCGCTGCTGGCGGTGCCATTGGTGCCGGTCCGGCAGGAGCCGCGGATCGGGTGAGCGGACGCCCGCCCGCGTCGACTCCGGCGCTCGCGCCTACGTCCGCCAGGTCGCGCCGGTGCCGCTGCGCAGGACGACCGGCGTGCCGTCACACACCAGACGCAGCCGGAACCTCGCCCCCTGCAGCACCCCGGAGTCGCCGACGCTGCGCCGACAGGTGGGGCCGTCGGCGACGTACACGACCCGTGCCGGCGTCCAGCGCTGCCGCTGGGGGTCGTAGCGCTGCGCGGTGACGTGCTGGCGATCCGGCGAGCCGACCGCGACGAGGTCACCCCGGGTGTTCCCGGCGACCTGGTTCCACACCGCCACGGAGGCGTCGTCGGAGTAGACCTCCAGCCCCGGTGCGGCGAGCGGGGGTGGCGAGGCGAGGGACCACCCACCGTCATCACCACGTACGACGAACCCCGTGCCGGGCCGACCCGACACCTCACCGCGGACCTCCGCGGGCCCGACCAGGGCCAGCTCGACCTCCGCGCACGGCAGCGCGGCGGCCGCGGCGACGGGCACCACGTCCTGCGTGGCCGTCGCGCCGGCGGCCCGGACCTGCACCGCGCACCGGCCGGCGGAGATCCCGACGCCGAGTCCCAGGACCGTGCCACCGTCGTCCACGGTGACGACTTGTGCCGCCCGGTCCGGGGCGGGGGCGGTGCCGAACGACCCGGCGTCCCAGGTCACCAGGTCCTCGCCCTGGACCCAGACCGCATGACCGCCCTGGGGTGCGAGACCGGGGGTCCCGGAGGCCTCCCCCGCCAGGTCACGGTGTGTCCACGACTCCGTGTCGGCGCTGATCAGCGCCACGCTCTCGGTCGGCACCTGGTCGGCTGCGAAGTGCTCGTCGCAGCCGATGGTGGCCGCGACCGCGGAGCCTGCGGCGACGGCGTCGATGCTGCCGCATTCACGGCCGGGGTCCTCGAACACCACCTCCGGGCTCCCCCACCCGTCGGCCGTACGACGCTCCACCACCACCCGGTGCGGCGTCGGCAACGAGAACCGGACCTCACCCGCGGTCGCCACGGGCTCGCCCGGCTCGACCCGAGCGCCGGCTTGGTCGGCACCACAGCCGAGCAGGGCGGGCAGGAGCGCGCCCAACAACCCGAGAGGTGTCCACCGCCGCATGCGGTGATCGTGTCAGACCGACGCGTCCCGCGACGGCGGTCTCGCCGGGGGAGCCGGTCTCGCCGGGGACGCCGGTGTCGGCGCGACCGGCTCCACGGCGGCCAGCAGCGTTCGGCACAGCACGTCGGCGAGAAGGTCGCCGTACTCGGCCGGCGAGTGGCCCCTGGACGTGATCAGGGTGAACCACTCCGGGCTGTTGAGGGACCAGATCAGGTCGGCGACGGCGGCGTCGGTGAGGTCGGCGCGGAGCTCTCCGGTCTCGCGCAGGTCGGCGGCGAGCAGCCGCATGTTGGCGGCCCGGCGTTCCGAGATCAGTCGATGCTGCTCGGCGCAGGCGGGGTCGGCGGCCCCGGCCTCGCGCAACGCCGACATGATCGGCACGGTGTGCGGGAGCAGGCGACCCATCGCCGCGGCGTAGGTGCGCAGCTTGGCCGCGGCCGTGGGCGCCGCCCGCACCGCGCGGACGTAGTCGCGTTGCTCGGCGGCGACCGGGACCGGACCTTCGGCGAGGACCATGTCGTGGACGGCGAGGAGCAGCTGCGGTTTGCGGCCGACCGTGGCATAGACCGTGTCGACGGAGACCTGCGCCCGATCGGCCACCGCCCGGACCGAGGTCGCCGCATAACCGCCTTCGGCGAAGAGCTCCTGCGCGGCTTCCAGGATCGCCGACCGGGTGCGCTCGGCAGCCGCGCGGCGTCGCGACGCATCGTAGGTCCGTCGACGCTTGACCGGCTCCGCCATGGAGCCTACTGTATTGGTCCGAAGTGGTTTCGGTCGAATATGAGGGCGGCGCGCCATGGACGAGCAGCTGGTGGTCCACGAGCCTGGCGCCGGGCGGGCGACCTGGGCGATGCAGTCGCTGTTCGAGCACCTCCTCGAGCCGGGCCAGAGCTCGCGCCTCGGCGTCGCGCTGGTCACGCAGCCGCCCGGCGTGGCCACGCCGCTGCACCGGCACACCCGCGAGGCCGAGGCGTTCTACGTGTTGGAGGGCCGGCTCTCCTACCGGGCCGACGAACAGACCTTCGAGCTCTACGAGGGCTGCTTCATCCACCTCCCGCAGGGGCTCCCCCACGCGTTCCGGATCCGCGGGGACCGGCCCGCCCGGCTGCTGGCGCTCACCGCCCCGGCCGGCCTGCTCCACCTCTACGACGAGGTGGGTGCCCCCGCCGCCGAGCACCGCCTTCCCGGTCCGGACGCGCTGGCCCCGGAGGTGGAGGTCCCGCGGTGGGTGGAGATCGGGCCGCGCTACGGGCTGGAGGTCGTCGGCCCGCCGATCCCGGAGTAGCCGCACCGGCGCCGCCGATCGATCACCGCCCCCGGCGCATGCTGGGAGCATGTCGTGCGCGGTCGCGGTACGGGTGTCGGGTAGGTGACGACGATGAGGCGACGCCAACGTTTCACCATCAGCCAGGTACGCCGGTCGCAGGGCGAGCGCCTGCGCCGGCGGCAGCGGTGGTACTTCGCCCTGATGGGCACCTGCCTGGCGCTGATCCTGTTCGCCTGGATCCTGGTCCGGCTGTGGTCTCCGCCGGCGGCCGTGGCCATGTCGGTCGTCGCTGCGGTGATCCCGCCGGTCGCCGTGATCGTGGCCAACTGGGGCGAGGACCGGTGATCCCGACCAGGTCAACCGACGGCCTCCGTCGGGCGTCGTGCGGGTATGGGCAGCAGGAGAATCGCCAGGACCGATCCACGCGGTGGCCGAGATCACCCGACCGATCACCCGACCGATCACCCGACCGATCGCCCGACCGATCGCCGAGCGTTGCCCGGGCTCGGGTCACGGTGCCTCGCGACCACCCTGCTGGCGTGCCTCACCGCCACGGCTCTGACCGCCTGCGGCGGCACGGACGCAGCCGGCGGCACGGACGACACCAGCACGGCCATCGACAGCGCGACGCCGGGGACCATCGCGGCCACTGAGTCCACTGAGTCCAGCGAGTCCACCGCGATGCCGACCGAGCCCGCCGACGATCGCCCTGCCCACCGCCCTCCCCCCTTCCCCGCGGAGAGTGGAGCGCAGACCGGAGCCGGCACGGGCAGCGGGCGACTCGTGCTCACCGACGTCCGGGTGGTCGACCACGCCCGCTTCGACCGGGTGGTGCTGGAGTTCTCCGGCACGGGCACCCCCGGCTGGGCGGTCGACGAGGTCGGCACGGCCACACTCGAGGGGAGCGGCGACGTCGTCGCTCTCCGTGGCGCCACGGTGGTGGACATCCACGCCTCCGGCACCACCTGGCCGGCTCCCGGGTACTACGACGGACCCCGACGCCTCGCGTCCGTGCCCGGCGGCGTCGCCGAGGTCTACGTGGCCGGCACCTTCGAGGGCGACACGCAGGTGCTCGCCGGCATCGACGGCGACCCGGCCCGGTTCCGGGTGTTCGCCCTCACCGCACCCGCACGCCTCGTGGTCGACGTCGTCGATGCCGGCACCGACTGACGTGCCTCCGGGCCTCGACCCGCGCCTCAGGCCTCGGCGGACAGCAGGGCGGCCAGGGAGGTCGGCGCCCGGCCGCCGACGGTCTGGACGACGTCGGTGACCCGGCTCAGCTTGCCGAGCCGGATCGCAGCGCCGAACGAGGTCAGCATCGGCGCCCACGCAGCCGGCAGGCCACCCGCGACCAGGCCATCGCCGTAGACGTTGTCGTCGACGACGACCACTTCGACGGCACGACCTGCCTGCTCGCTCGCGAGCCCGGCCAGGTCGGAGGCGGTCACCGCGGCCGGGCCGGTCACGTCGTACTCCTTGCCCCGGTGCCCCTCGCCGGTCAGCACCCCGACCGCGACCGCGGCGCAGTCCGCGCGGGTCACGTAGGCGGCGCCGGCGTCGCCGGTGTTGGTGATCAGCTGTCCGCTGGCAGCGGCCTGGGCGACGGTGTCGAGCTGCATCTCGGCGTAGAGGTTGTTGCGCAGCATGGTCCACGCCATGCCGCTGGCCCGCAGGGCCTCCTCGGTGGCCGCGTGGTCGGGGACCACGGCCGCAGGGTTGTCGGAGGTCGGCTCGGGGACCGAGGTGTAGGCGACGTGCTGCACCCCGGCGGCGGCCGCGGCGTCGATCGCGGCCAGGTGGCCCTCGAGGCGGGCGCCGACGGCGTCGGTGGAGATCAGCAGCATCCGCTCGACGCCGGCGAGGGCCTCGGCGAGACCGTCCGGCCGGCCGAAGTCGGCGGCACGGACGCTGGCTCCGCGCTCGGCGTAGTCGGCGAGGTTGGCCGGGTCGCGGGTGAGCAGGACGACCTCGGCGGGGTCGATGGTGGCGAGGAGCTGGTCGGCGACGAGTCGGCCGAGCTGGCCCGAGGCTCCGGTGACGGCGATGGTCATGAGCGAGGTCCTATCTGTAGTCGTGATGATGACGGTTATGAATGTAGTCATCATGGTGGCAATAAGGCAAGATGGGGGTATGGCCAGGTCGACCAACACCCAGTTCGCGGTGGCCGTGCACGTGCTGACCTACCTGGCGGCCGGCGCCGCCGCCGGTCGCCGGACCCCGGTCGGGTCGGAGGAGCTGGCCGGCAGCACCTCGGTCAACCCCGTGCACGTGCGCAAGGTGTTGGGTCCCCTCCGCGCAGCCGGGCTGGTCCGCTCACGGGCCGGCGCCCACGGCGGGTGGGAGCTGGCCGTCGAACCCGGAGCGGTGACCCTCGCGCAGGTGTGGCGGCTGCTCCAGGCCGACGACCCGGTGCTCGGGATCCACGGCCCGAACCCCGCCTGTGCGGTGGGTGCCACCATCCAGGGCGTGCTGTCCGAGGTCGACCAGCGCGTCACGAACGCGATCGTCGACGAGCTGGGCCGGACCACCCTCGGCGACGTCCTCGCCACCGCCGGCTTCGACGCCGAGGACTACGCCGAGCTCGCCGTCGAGCGCTGAGCCACCGACCACACCGCGGCCAGTGCCCGGGCCGTGCACTCCAGGTTGGCGGCGGCCGAGCCGAGCGCCTCGTCGAGGGTGGCCACGCCCGGCGTGACGCTGAACGCCGCGGTCATCCCGGCCTCCAGCACCTGGTCCGCCCCGCGCCGAGCGACCCGGCCAGCCCGACCACCGGCAGACCCCGCTCCCGGGCCCGGCGCAGCACCCCGAACGGCACCTTGCCCGCCAGCGACTGCCCGTCCAGGCACCCCTCACCGGTCAGCACCAGGGCCGCCTCACCCTGCAGCTCGTCCAGCAGGTCGTCCAGCCCGACGGCGTCCGCGACGATGTCGATCCCGGGGCGCAGGCTGCCCCCGAGCACCGCCAGCACCGCGAAGCCGATCCCGCCCGCGGCGCCGCTGCCCGGCACCTCCGGGTCGCCGCCGAACCGCTCCACCACGAGGCCGGCCAGATGCGTCAGGTGCGCGTCGAGCAGGGCGACCGCCCCCTCGTCGGCCCCCTTCTGCGGACCGAAGACCGCGGCGGCACCGCGGGGCCCGGTGAGCGGGTTGTCCACGTCGCAGGCCGCGACCACCTCGCAGTCCGCCAGCCCCGGGTGCAGCCCCGCGACGTCGATGGCGGCGAGATCGCCGAGAGCCGCGCCGCCGTACCCGAGGTCGGAGCCGTCGGCGTCGACGAACCGGGCGCCGAGCGCCTGGAGCAGACCCGCGCCCCCGTCGGTGCAGGCGCTGCCGCCCAGCCCGAGGACCAGCCGGCGGGCGCCGAGGTCGAGCGCGGCGGCGATCAGCTCACCGGTGCCGTACGACGTCGCCCGCCCGGCGTCCTCCGGCGAGGCGTCCGCGGGCGGCGGACCCGAAGCGGCGGCCACCTCCACCACGGCGGTGAGCGGGCCGGTGCCGCCGAGCAGTCCGAAGGCGGCCTCCACCGGCGTCCCCGCAGGGCCGGTGACGGCGCGGGTCTCCAGCCGCCCGTCGGTGGCGTCCACCAGCGCCCGGACGGTGCCCTCACCGCCGTCGGCGAGCGGGACCCGGACGCAGGTCGCCTCCGGGTCGCCGCGCAGCCACCCCCGCTCGATCGCGGCCGCCACCTCCGGGCTGGAGAGGCTGCCCTTGAACGAGTCCGGGGCGATCAGCACGCGCACGACGATCCCTCTCCGCCGGAGCCCGGTCAGACGAACAGGGAGAGGACGAAGACCACGGCGATGGTGGCGAGACCCTGCAGCGCGGTGGCGGCAGTCTGCGCGGCGTACGCCTGCTTCACGCTCATCCGGCTGAACTGGCTGACCACCCAGAAGTAGCTGTCGTTCGCGTGGGACACGACCATCGCACCCGCGCCGATCGCCATCACGACCAGCACCCGGCCGAAGTCGCTGTCCAGGCCGAGCTCGCCCAGCAACGGCGCCACCAGCACCGAGGTGGTGACCAGCGCCACCGTCGACGAGCCCTGCGCGGTCTTCAGCGCGGCGGCGATCAGGAAGGGAACGAAGACGCCGATCCCGAGTCCGGAGAGCTGCTCCCCGAGGTAGGTGCCGACCGGGGTGGCCTTGATGACCGCGCCGAAGGCACCACCGGCACCGGTGATCAGCAGGATCGGCGCCGCGGCGAGGATGCCGTCGGAGATCCGCTCGTTGAGCCGGTCCATGAAGCCGGCCCGCGGCAGCAGGGTGAGCGCACAGACCAGGCCCACCAGGAGCGCGATCACCGGCTGCCCGACGAATCGCAGCGCGTCCACGACGACGTTGTCGCCCAGCGGCTCGGTCGGGTACGCCGCGATCGAGCCGAGCATGATCAGCAGCAGCGGCACGAAGATCGGGGCGAACGAGGCGGTGGCCCCCGGCAGCGTGCCGAGCTCGTCGCGCAGCCGCCCGAACGCCGCGATCCGCTCCTCCACGTCCTCCGCGGCGATGCCGTCGGGCTGCACGTCGCGGAAGCGCCGTGCCCACAGGTTGCCCGCGATCGCGGCCACCACGGCCAGCGGCAGGCCGACGGCGATGACCAGGCCGAGCTGGTCGCTGAGGCCCAGGTTGCCGGCCGCGGCGATCGGCCCGGGGGTCGGCGGGACCAGGGTGTGCGTCGCGAACAGGCCGGTGGCCAGGGCCACCGACATCGCGACCGGGGAGACCCGGTTGCGGGTGGCCATCGACTCCTTGAGCGAGTTGAGGATGACGTAGCCGGAGTCGCAGAACACCGGGATCGACACGATGTAGCCGATCACCGTCATCGTCACCGTCGGATAGCGCTGACCGATCCGTCTGACGATCCAGTCGGCCATCGTGATCGCCGCGCCGGACTTGTCCAGGATCACCCCGATCACGGTGCCGAGGATGATCACCAGCCCGATCGATCCGAGGGTCGCGCCGAACCCGGTGGTGATCACCGAGACCAGGCCGAGGGTGTCGCCGTCGTCGAGCAGCGGCAGACCGAAGGCCATCCCGCCGAACAGCGCCGCGAGCAGCAGCGCCGCGAACGGGTGCAGCTTCAGCACACTCGCCGCCAGCACCAGGGCCACCACGACCCCGACCAGCACGAACACGTCGGACATAGGACCTCCTCGGCTGCACCGCCGTCCCGACGACGACCGACCCACTATCCCGCCCGACACGAGACGACCGCCACGTGCAGGTGCCCAGCACGGCGCTACACCGGCACGCACACACTGGTCAGATGCACACGCCGAGCGGGATACTGGGCACGTGAACCCCCTGACCGCCGACGTCGCGCAGCGGATCGTCGAGCGCACCAGCACCGTGATCGGGCGCAACGTGAACGTGATGAGCGAGCGCGGCGTGATCCTGGCCAGCAGCGACCCGGACCGGCTCCGGCACCAGCACGAGGGCGCCCTCGTCGCCGCCCAGGGCGACCGGGTCGTCGCCATCGAGGCCGCCGAGGCGCACCCGCTGCGCGGCGTCCAGCCGGGCGTGAACGTGCCGCTGCACCACCGCGGCGCGGTGGTCGGCGTGGTCGGCATCTCCGGGGCGCCCGAGGAGGTGCAGGTGCTGGCCGACCTGATCCGGGTCACCGCCGAGCTGATCCTGGAGCAGTCCGGCGAGCTGGAGAGCGGGCAGCGGCTGCAGCAGGACCGCGACGACCTGCTCGTCGAGATCCTCGAGGGCCGCGTCGACCACGCCCCGGCGCGCCGGCGCGCCGCCGACCTGGGCGTCGACCTCGACCTCCCCCGTCACTGTGCCGTCGTCCGGCCGGCCGACGACCACGGCACCGAGGCGGTCCGCACCGTTCAGTGGACCGTCGGACACCTCCCCGACGTGCTGCACACCCGCAGCCGCACCGACGAGCTCGCCGTCTGGTGGCCTGCCGACTCCTCGCGCAGCGGCGCCGAGGTCCGGCAGGCGATCACCGCGCACCCCACCGCGCTGGTCGCCGCGGAGAGCGACGCCTTCGGTGGCGAGGACGGCCTCCGCCAGGCCTGGCTCGCCGCCCTCGACACGCTCGCCGTCTCCCACCTCGCCGACGAGCTGTACGACGTACGCGACCTGCCGTTCGTGGCGCTGCTCTGCGGCCTGCGCGGCGACCGGCGCGCCGACGCCGTCTCCGCGCCGTGGCGGGCGCTCCTCGCCGCCGACCGGCACGGCGAGCTGCGGACCACCCTGCGCGCCTGGATCGAGCACGACCTGCACCCCGGCGACTGCGCGGCCGCCCTCCACGTGCACCGCAACACCCTGCGCGGGCGGCTGGCCCGGATCGAGGCGATCACCGGCCTCGACCTCCGCCGGGTGCCCCACCTGCTCCAGCTCTACCTGGGGCCCTTGCTCGCCGGCACCGGCGACAACACCTAGCTCAGGCGCTCGCGCGCAGCCCGATCCGCCCCGCCTGCGCCCAGGCCCGCTCGACGACCAGCTCGACGACGCACGGGTGCGGGCCGATCACGTCCGCCACCACCACTGCGCCCGCCTCCTGTGCCACCGTGGCGAGCCGGCGGTGGAAGTGTCCGGTCGCCAGCAGGTACGGCGACACCGCGTCCCCCGCCGCACCACCTGCTCCACCCGCGGGCCGAGCCCGGTGAGGGTGGCCACCCGCACCGGCGCACCCCACGCGTGCGCCAGGTGACCGGCGGCCGCGTCGAGGTCGGCGAGTGCGTCCGGGTCCGACGACCCGGCCGCGACCAGCACCACCGGCTGCCCGGGACGCGCCCCGGCGCCGCGCAGCCGGTCCGCCTGCGCGGCGGCCAGCAGCGGGTCGGGGCCGAGGGCGCCACCGAGCACCACGTCGTCGCGACCGGCGTCCCGGACCGCGCCGGGCAGGTCCTGGCGCACGTGCACCCCCACCGACAGCAGCAGCGGCACCGCCACCACCGGTCCGTCGGCGGGCAGCTCGCACGCGGCGACGACGTCGGCGAAGAGCGGGGCGCACAGCTCGACGTACGAGGCGGTCGCGGACCAGCCCAGGCGCTCGGCGGCCGCGTCGGTGATCGCCCGGGCCACGGTGTTGCCGACCGCCGTCCGGGTGCCGTGCGCGATCGTCACCAGGTGCGGGGTCCTCGCGGGGTGGTCCCCGCCGCGCGGTCCGGGGGAGGACCGCATCGGGGGAAGCGGGGGACGTGCTGGGGCGCTCATCCGGTCACCGCCAGCCGGTAGCCGCGCTTCACCACGGTCTGGATGCAGCGGGTCCCCATCGCCGCGCGCAGCCGCGCGACGGCCATCTCCACCGCGTGCTCGGAGCCGGCGGTGCCCGAGGGCAGAGCGGCGAGCAGGTCGCGACGGGCCACCACCGTGCCCGGGTTGACCAGCAGCGCCTGCAGCACCGCGAGCGGCGCCGGGGAGAGCTTCACCTCGACCCCGTCGAGCAGGACGTCCTCGCCGTGCAGCAGCAGCGTGTGGCCGGCCACCTCCAGCGTCGTACCGCCGGCGCGGGAGGGCAGCTCGACCTCGAGCTGCTTGACCATCGCGGCCAGCCGGGAGCGCTCGGGATAGATCGAGGGCACCCCCCACATCTCGAAGGCGGCAGCGGTCACCGGCCCGACGCAGGAGGCGATCACGTCGGCCTGGAAGGCGGTGATCACCTCGTCGCGGTGGCCGGTGGAGACGGCGGCCTCCATCAGCGCCGCGACCGCCGGCGCCGCGGTGAAGGTGACCGCGTCCACCCGGCGGGCGGCGATCTCCTCGATCAGGCCGAAGATCGGCTCGGGGTCGTCGGCGCCCTCCACCCGGTAGACGGCGACCGTGGTCACCACGGCACCGCTACGACGCAGCGCGTGCGCCGCCATCGACAGCGACTGCCCGTGCTCCTGCACCACGATCCGCTTCCCGGTCAGGTCCCGGCGGCGCAGGTGGTCGAGCACGTCCTCGAACTTCTCCGACTCCGGCGCCCACAGCTCGCGCAGCCCGAACCGGCGCAGCGCGCCGACGCTCTTCGGACCCCGGGCCAGGATCTCGGCGGTGCCCAGGTGGGCGACCAGCTTCTCGCCCAGGCCCCACCGCTCGGCGGCGGTGAGCCACGACTTCATCCCGATGCCGGTGTTGGCGACGAAGATGTCGACCGGCTGGGTGAGCACCTGCTCGGTGGCCGCGCGCAGCGCGACCTCGTCGATCTGGTTGGGGTCGACGGAGAGCGCCGGTGCGTGCAGCACCACAGCACCACGGCGCTCCAGCAGGTTCACCTGCTCCTCGGCGCGCCGGGCCGCGGTCACCCCGATCCGGAAGCCGGCCAACGGCTGCTCGGTCACCCTGCCCCGCTCTCCCGTCGTCGGCCGACGATCACCTGGCCGTCGACGACGTGGACGTCGTACGTCGTCACGGTCACCGACTCCTCGTCGAGGCAGCGCCCGGTCCGCAGGTCGAAGGCCTGCTTGTGCATCGGGCTCGCCACGAACGGCACCTCGACGCCGTCGATGGTGCGGGTGCCGACGATGCCGCGGGAGAGGACCGATGCCCTCGAGAAGGGATCGTAGTTGGAGAGGGCGTAAACCTCGTCCTCGAAGGTGCGGAAGACCGCGACCGCCTCGCCGTCCACCAGCGCGGCCACGCCGCCCTCGACCTCGATCCGGGTGAGCGGGCAGACCACGGTGCCGTTCTCCACCCTGTCCTCCCCCATCGTGCCGTTCGCCCGAGCACCGGTCTCCGTCGCGGTCATCGGGGGCCTCCCACCGGGATCGTCGCGCCGAGCTCGACCGGGCCGACCGCGACCGGGCCGTCGGCCACCGCGGGCGCGATCTGTCCGCGCTCGTCGCGGAACGAGATGTTGGGGTCGGGGGTGCCGGGGGCGTTGACGAAGGAGACGAAGCGCTCCAGCTTGGCCGGGTCCTCCACGGTCGCCTTCCACTCGTCGAAGTAGGAGTCGACGTGCTTGCTCATCGCCTCCTCCAGCTCCGAACCGAGCCCGAGCACGTCGTCGACGACGACCTCGCGGACCCGCTCCAGGCCACCGTCCAGGCTGTCCACCCACGGCGCCGTGCGCTGCAGCCGGTCGGCGGTGCGGATGTAGTACATGAGGAACCGGTCCAGGTAGCGGATCAGGGTGGGGGTGTCCAGGTCGCCGGCGAGGAGCTGGGCGTGGGCCGGGGTGGCGCCGCCGTTGCCGCCGACGTAGAGGTTCCAGCCCTTCTCGGTGGCGATCACGCCGAAGTCCTTGCTGCGGGCCTCCGCGCACTCGCGGGCGCACCCGGAGACCCCGCCCTTGAGCTTGTGCGGTGAGCGCAGCCCGCGGTAGCGCAGCTCCAGCTCGATGGCGAGACCGACCGAGTCCTGTACGCCGTAGCGGCACCAGGTCGACCCGACGCAGGACTTCACCGTGCGCAGCGACTTCCCGTAGGCGTGGCCCGACTCGAAGCCCGCGTCGACCAGCCGCTTCCAGATCACCGGCAGGTCCTCCAGCCGGGCGCCGAACAGGTCGATCCGCTGGCCCCGGTGATCTTGGTGTAGAGCCCGAAGTCCTTGGCCACCTCGCCGATCACGATCAGCTTCTCCGGGGTGATCTCGCCACCGGGGATCCGCGGCACGACGGAGTAGGTGCCGTTCTTCTGGATGTTGGCCAGGTAGGCGTCGTTGGTGTCCTGCAGCGTGCGGTTGCCGCCCTCCAGGACGTGGTGGTTGAGCAGGCTGGCCAGGATCGAGGCGATCGCCGGCTTGCAGATGTCGCAGCCGCGGCCGCTGCCGTGGCCGGCGATGATGTCGTCGAAGCGGGTGTAGCCGTGGATCGCGATCACCTCGAAGAGCTCGGCGCGCGTCATCGGGATGTGCTGGCACAGCGACTTGTCCACGGTCTTGCCGACCGCGGCGAAGTGGTCCTCGACGATCTTCTTCACCACGGTCTTGCAGGAGCCGCAGGTGGCGCCGGCCTTGGTGCACTTGGTGACGCAGCCGGCGTCGCCGCACGGGCCGCCCTCGAAGTGCGTGGCCTCGTCGGAGACGGCGGCGACGATCTCGGCCTTGGTCACGTTGTTGCACGAGCAGACCTGGGCGCTGTCCGGGAGGCCCAGCTCCACGCCGCCCCGGCTGGCCGGGAGGATCAGCTCCTCGGGGTTGTCCGGCAGCTCCATCCCGCTGCCCACCATCGGGCGGAGCACGCCGTAGGCGCTGGCGTCGCCGACCAGGATGCCGCCGAGCAGCTCGAAGGCTCCGGTCGCGTTCTCCGCGACCACCAGCTTCTTGTAGACGCCGGCGACCGCGTCGGAGAAGACCAGCTCGAGGGAGTCCGGGGTGGTGGCGAAGGCGTCGCCGAAGGAGGCGACGTCGACACCGAGCAGCTTGAGCTTGGTTGACATGTCGGCGCCGGTGAAGGAGCCGGCGGCGCCGCCGAGCAGCGTGTCCACGACGACCTCGGCCATCGTGTAGCCCGGCGCGACCAGGCCGTACATCCGGCCGCCCGGAGCGGCGCACTCGCCGATCGCCCAGATGTTGGCGACCGAGGACCGGCACTGCTCGTCGACCAGCACGCCGCCGCGCTCGGCGACCTCCAGGCCGGCCTCGCGGGCGACCAGGTCGCGCGGACGGATGCCGGCGGAGAAGATCACGATGTCCAGCGGCAGCGTGTCCTCGTCCTTGAACTTGATGCCCGAGACCTTGCCGTCCGCGTCGCCGTCGATCAGCTCGGTCATCACGCCGGTGTGCACGGTGAGGCCGAGCTCGGTGATGTGCCGCTTCAGGGTGGCGCCGCCGGCGTCGTCGATCTGCACCGCCATCAGCCGCGGCGCCATCTCCACCACGTGGGTCTGCACCCCGAGCTGGTGCAGCGCGTTGGCCGCCTCCAGGCCGAGCAGGCCGCCGCCGATCACCGCTCCGGCGGTGGCGCCGGCCGCCGCCTCGCGGATCGCCTCGAGGTCCTCGATGGTGCGGTAGACGAAGACGTTGCCGAGGTCCTTGCCGGGCACCGGCGGCACGAACGGCGCGGCGCCGGTGGCCAGCACCAGCTCGTCGTAGGCCAGGGTCTCGCCGTCGGCGAGGGTGATCGTCTGCGCGTCGGCGTCCAGGGCGGTCACCTCGGCGCCGAGCCGCAGGGTGACCCGCGGGTCCTCGTAGACCCCGCCCGGCAGGAAGGAGAGGGCCTCCGCGCCGAGCTCGAAGAACGAGGTGAGCGCCACCCGGTCGTACGCCGGCCGCGGCTCCTCGCCGAGCACGATGATGTCGTAGGTCTCGGTCAGGCCACGCTCGATCGCGGCCTGGACGAAACGGTGGCCGACCATCCCGTGGCCCACCACGACGAGCTGCTTCCTCAGGTGCAGGGACATGGATCAGTTTCCTTTCGCAGTGGAGACCAGGGCCTGGTCGCCGAGGAGGTCGCGGACCGTGCTCGCGCAACCGCCGCATCCGGTGGTGGCGCGCGTGGTGTCGCGGACCTCCTCGAGCGAGGAGCAGGCCCGGATCCGACCGGCGCTGACGCCGGCACAGGCGCAGACCTCGGCGTCATCGGGCAGGGCGCGGGCGGCGCTGCCCGCGGAGACGGTGCGTTCGGGCATCAGCAGGTTGCCCGGCTCGGCGGGACCGAGGACGGTGCCCCGGTCGAAGTGCTGGGTGATCAGGCCGACCCGGGCCAGGTCGCCGACCAGGGTGGCTGCGACGATCCGGCCCTCGCGCACCACCAGGCGGCGGTGCGACCCGGCGATCGGGTTGGACACCTCGACGACCTCGCCACCGGCCTCGATCTCGGCGGCGGCGTCGCCGAGCACGGCCACGTCCAGGTCGGTGGCACGCAGTCGGGCGACCAGCCGGCTGCCGTCGTACTTGGCGGGCTCGCCGACCAGCACCTCGGCCAGCACCCCGGCCTGCTCCCAGGCGGGCGGCACGAAGCCGGTCACCCGGCCGTCGTGCTGGACGCAGTCGCCGATCGCGTGGATGTGCGGGTCGGAGGTGGTCAGCCGGTCGTCGACGACGATGCCGCGGCGGACCTCGAGCCCGGCGCCGCGGGCCAGCGCGGTGGACGGGCGTCCGCCGGCGGTGAGCACCACCAGGTCGGCGTCCAGGGTGAACCCGTTGTCCAGGCGGAGCGCCACCCGGCCCGGGTTGCTGGGCAGCGGGTCGACCACCTTCACCGCGCCGACGGGGCTCTGCACCGGGCTGCTCGGCGCGTCGTTGAGCCGAACAGCCCGGGCGCCGGTGTAGACGGCCACGCCCAGCCTCTTCAGGTCGCGGGCGATGATCCGTCCGGCCGCGGTGTCGATCTGGCGGTGCAGCAGGTGGTCGGCGCCCTCGACGATCTCGGTGTCGAGCCCGCGGGTGCCCAGCGCCCGGGCGACCTGGAGCCCGAGCAACCCGCCGCCGACGACGACCGCGCGCCGGTTGACCGGCCGGCCGTCGGGGTCGGTCTCGGCGATCGCCCCGAGCAGTCGTTCGCACTCGGCCAGGGAGCGGAAGGCGTGCACCGCCGGGTGCAGCGAGCCGTCCATCCGGACCAGGCCGCGGATCGGCGGCAGCGCCGGGATCGACCCGGTGGCCAGCACCAGGGTGTCGTAGTCGACCAGGGTGCCGTCGACGAGCATCACGTCGCGGCGCGCGGGGTCGACGCCGAGCACCCGGGCGTCGAGGTGGAGCGTGATGCCGTGGTCGTCGTACCACTCGGTGCTGCGGAGGGTGAGCGCCTCGGGGCGGTGGGTGCCCTCGAGCACGGCGGAGAGCAGGATCCGGTTGTACGGCGCCACCGGCTCGTCGCCGAGCACCGTGATCCGGTGCGTGGTGTGCGCCCCGCGGAGCACCAGCTCCTCGACCAGGCGGGTGGCGGCCATGCCGGAGCCGACGACGACGAGCCGCGGTCGCGACTCCTCGGGGCGGGGGCTCTCGGTCATGACCACCATGGAACGCGGAGGACGTTTCGTGCCCCGGGTCGTGTGTTACACGAAAGTGTCAACTACTCCTCACGGCCTCACCGTGACGCTCACGGCGAGCCCGAGGAAGTGGTTGCTCCCACGACCGCGGAGCAGCCACATCCTCGGCGTGGACGTCAGCTGGCCTGCCATCGAAGGAACCGCGCCCGCTGCCGGGGCTCCAGGCCGCGTCGGAGCGCGACGGCGTGCGTCTGCACCCACCACGGTGGCGGTGTGAGCGTCCACCCACGCACCAGCCCGGCAGCACGGCGGCGGGCGTCGTCGGTGCGTTGCAGGAAGCCACCGGGGTCGGGCAGATCGGCGGCGACCATCTCGACGTATTCCAGGCCGGCTCGCCGGAACGTCGCCTCGCGCCGGATGTCCGTGGCCCGCTGCCGTCCGGCGAGGTGGAGCGCCCCGTCGTACTCAGCGGCCGTGCCGGTGTCGAGGTCGAGGACGTCGGGCGTACCGAGGAACGTGCCGTCCAACGCGAACACCGGGCGATTGCAGACCACGTTGGTGATGCCACGTTCGTGCCAGCACATCCGGAGCACCGTCTCCATCGGCGACCAGCAGTTCTCGACCGCATGCTCCAGCGCACGGTCCAGGCGTCGGACGTTACGCAGCCCCTGCAGCGTCCTCCGAAACGCGCGCAGTTCATCCAGGGAGGCCAGGTCGGCGGCCGCGACCCGATCGATCACGGCGACCGCCTGGACCAGGGTCGTCGCGCGCATCACCTCGAACGCGGTCGCGGACGCCGCGGAGCCCACCGTCAGCCCGTCGATCTCGACCGTCTCCCGGCGCAGGTGGTCGGCCGTGCTGACCAGCGTCCCCGGCCGCCCGGCATAGGCGGAGGCCGGGGCGGCGACCGGAACCGGAAGCGGCCGGCGTTGCGCCGTGCCGTCGAGGAACCGGACCCCGGCCCAGCGCAGGGCGGCCCACCCGGTCACGGCGCTTCCCTCCGGCGCGGCTGCGGCAGCGGTGACGATCCGCTGGTCGGTCGCGAGATCGGGGTCGAGACCGGTCGGGAGGTAGAGCCCCTGGGCGTCGCGCCTCCAGTGCGGACCGCGCGCCTGCGCACGCGTCGGCCCGGTGATGCCGGCGGGATCGATGGCGACCGGCCACACCAGCCCGGGCCGGCGTCGGTCCACGGCAGGTGGACTCATGTGCCGGGTCCGCTTCCTCACCCGGCCAGCGTCGCCGAAGACTCACTCTCGTGTGCGGCTCTTCCACACCCCTTGGCGACGCCGAGGAAGTGGCTGCTCCTGTTGCTCGGGAACGACCACCTCCTCGTCGTGGGCGCTCACACCAGGATCTGCGCGGCGCACACCTTGAACTCCGGCATCCGGCTGGACGGGTCGAGCGCGTCGTTGGTGAGCCGGTTGGCGCCGACCCAGTGGAACGGGACGAAAACCGTGTCGGGGCGGATGGTGGTGACCACCCGGGCGGGCGCCTTCATCTCCCCGCGGCGGGTGCGCAGCAGCACCTGCTCCCCGTCGTGCGCGCCGATCCGGTCCGCCAGCATCGGGTGCAGCTCGATGAACGCCCCTTCGTCGGGCAGCGAGCGGATCCGCCGGGTCTGCGCGCCGGACTGGTAATGGCCGAGCACCCGGCCGGTGGTCAGGTGCACCGGATACTCAGCGTCCGGCTGCTCCGCCGCCCCGGCGAAGGTCGGCACCAGGAACCGCGCGCGACCGTCCGGGGTGGCGAAGGAGTCGGCGAACATCCGGGGGGTGCCGGGGTGGTCCGGCTCGCCGGCGGCGGTCGCCGGGCAGGGCCAGAAGACGCCCTTCTCCTCGACGATCCGGGCATAGCTGATGCCGGAGTAGTCGGCCTTGCCACCGGCCGAGGCGCGCCCCAGCTCGACGAAGATCTCCTCGGGGTCGGTGGAGAACGGGATCGGCGCCGCGAGCCGCTCGGCCAGTCCGGCGATGATGTCGAGGTCGCTGCGCACCCCGCTCGGCGGGGTGATCGCCTGCTGGCGCAGGATCACCCGGCCCTCGAGGTTGGTCATCGTGCCGCTCTCCTCGGCCCACTGGGTGATCGGCAGCACCACGTCGGCCAGCGCCGCGGTCTCCGACATCACCAGGTCGGCGACGACGAGCAGGTCCAGCGCCTCCAGCCGCTCGGTGACGTGGGTGGCGCGCGGCGCGGAGACCACGATGTTGGAGCCGAAGACGAGCAGCGCCTTCGGGCCGTCGTCGGTGCCGAGGGCATCGAGCAGCTCGTAGGCCGACCGGCCCTTGCCGGGCAGGCTGTCGGGATCGACCCCCCACACGCCGGCCACGTGGGCACGGGCGGCGGGGTCGTCGATCATCCGATAGCCGGGGAGCTGGTCGGCCTTCTGGCCGTGCTCGCGGCCGCCCTGGCCGTTGCCCTGCCCGGTCAGGCAGCCGTAGCCGGCGGCGGGCCGACCGGGCATCCCCAGCGCGAGGGCGACGTTGATCCAACCCAGCACGGTGGCCGTGCCCTGGGCGTGCTGCTCGGCGCCCCGCGCGGTCAGCACCATCACCCGGCCGCCGTCCGCGGCGGTGTCGGCGAGCAGGTCGACCAGGGTGCGCAGCTCGTCGGTGGTGACGCCGCTGGTCCGCTCGACGCGCTCGGGCCACCACGCGGCGGCGTCGCGTCGTACGGCGTCGAAGCCGGTGGTGCGCTCGGCGATGTAGGCCTCGTCGACGGCCCCGCGCGCGTCGAGCAGGTGCAGCACGCCGAGCGCCAGGGCGAGGTCGGTGCCCGGCACCGGCTGCAGGAAGAGGTCGGCCCGCTCGGCGGTGGAGGTGAGCCGGGGGTCGATCACGACGACCTTGCCGCCGCGCTCGCGCAGCCGGTCCAGGTGGCGCGCGGCCGGCGGCATCGTCTCGGCGAGGTTGGAACCGACCAGCACCACCACGTCGGTCTCCTCGACGTCGGCGAGCGGGAACGGCAGCCCCCGGTCGATACCGAAGGCCTGGTTGCCGGCGCTGGCCGCCGAGCTCATGCACCACCGGCCGTTGTAGTCGATCTGGCTGGTGCGCAGCGCGACCCGGGCGAACTTGCCGAGCTGGTAGGCCTTCTCGTTGGTCAACCCGCCGCCGCCGAAGACCCCGACCGCGTCGTCGCCGTGCTCGGCCTGCAGCGAGCGGACCCGGGCGGCGATCAGGTCCAGCGCCTCGTCCCACTCGGCCGCGCGCAGCTCGCCGGTGCTGCGGTCGCGCACCATCGGGGTGGTGATCCGGTCCCGGCTGCCGCGCAGCTCGCCGGCGGTCCACCCCTTGCGGCACATCGCCCCGGCGTTGACCGGGAACTCCGCCCAGGCCTGGGTCTCGATCCCGGCCCGGCCCTTGCGGGCGACCTTCATCCCGCACTGCAGGGAGCAGTACGGGCAGTGCGTCTCGGTGGCCGGAAGGGTCATACCCCGATGGGAACCCGGGGAGGTTTCGCCGCGCTGATCGGCGGTCGCACAGGGGGTCAACGAGTCCTCACAGCCTCACGGGGTCGACCGAGACCCGTGGGGCGCGGGCCCGACGTCGGGTGAGACCGTGGGGCGTCGCGCCCCGGACTCCCGGCACGCGACGGATCCGAAGGAGATGCACCGTGACCGCCCTCAACCCCATGCTGCAGCCGATCTACGACGAGATCCTCGGCCGCAACCCCGGCGAGGCAGAGTTCCACCAGGCCACCCGCGAGCTGCTGGACAGCCTCGGCCCGGTGGTCGCCCGGCACCCGGAATACACCGACGCGGGGATCATCCGTCGGATATGCGAGCCGGAGCGACAGATCATCTTCCGGGTCCCGTGGGTCGACGACGCTGGTCAGGTGCAGCTCAACCGCGGCTTCCGGGTGGAGTTCAACTCCACGCTCGGCCCCTACAAGGGCGGCCTGCGCTTCCACCCGTCGGTCTACCTCGGCATCGTGAAGTTCCTCGGCTTCGAGCAGATCTTCAAGAACGCGCTGACCGGGATGCCGATCGGGGGCGGCAAGGGCGGCTCCGACTTCGACCCGAAGGGCCGCAGCGACGCCGAGATCATGCGGTTCTGCCAGTCCTTCATGACCGAGCTCTACCGGCACATCGGGGAGTACACCGACGTACCGGCCGGCGACATCGGCGTCGGCGGCCGCGAGATCGGCTACCTGTTCGGGCAGTACAAGCGGATCACCAACCGCTACGAGTCCGGGGTGCTGACCGGCAAGGGGATCAGCTGGGGCGGGTCGCTGGTCCGCACCGAGGCCACCGGCTACGGCACCGTCTACTTCGCCAACGAGATCCTCAAGAACGCCGGCGACTCCTTCGACGGCAAGTCCGTGGTCGTCTCCGGCTCCGGCAACGTCGCGATCCACGCCGCGGAGAAGGTCGCCGCGCTCGGCGGCCGGGTGATCGCCTGCTCCGACTCCAGCGGCTACGTCGTCGACGAGGCCGGCATCGACCTCGACCTGCTCAAGGAGGTCAAGGAGGTCCGTCGCGAGCGGATCTCCGCCTACGCCGAGGCCCGCGGCGGCAGCGCCCGGTTCGTCACCGACGGCGCGGTGTGGGACGTGCCGTGCGACATCGCGCTGCCCTGCGCCACCCAGAACGAGCTGGACGAGAAGCACGCCGTGGCCCTGGTCGGCAACGGCTGCGCCGTGGTGGCCGAGGGTGCCAACATGCCGTGCACCCCCGACGCGGTCCGGGTCTTCGCCGACGCCGGCGTGACGTTCGCTCCGGGCAAGGCCGCCAACGCCGGCGGCGTTGCGACCAGTGCGCTGGAGATGCAGCAGAACGCCTCGCGCGACTCCTGGTCCTTCGCGCACACCGAGGAGCGGCTCGAGCAGATCATGATCGGCATCCACGCCCGCTGCCTGGAGACCGCCGACGCCTACGGCGCGCCCGGCAACTACGCCGCGGGCGCCAACATCGGCGGCTTCATCAAGGTGGCCGACGCGATGCTGGCGCTCGGGGTGATCTGAGCGGTGGTGGCGGTCTGAGGGCGCCCCATTCGGATTGGTCGAGATCTGGGGCAATTCCCGACCAATCCGAATGGGGCGCGCCAACCCTCAGATACCGACGCCGGCGTACGACGTCGCGGCCCGGGCGGCAGCCGGCTTGCGCAGGTAGACCGCCCAGGTGACGGTCGCGCAGACCATGTAGAACACGGTGAAGATCAGGAACGCGGTCTTCGTCGCCTCCATCGGCGCGGTCACCCACGGCGAGGAGAAGGTGATCGGGATCAGGAACCCGCCGACCGCGCCGACGGCGCCGATGATGCCGATCGCCGCCGACGCCCGCTTGGTGGAGTTGGCCACCGCGGCCGCCCGCTCGGGGCTGCCGTGCTCGCCGATCCGCGACGCCTCGGTCTTGAAGATCGCCGGGATCATCTTGTACGTCGAACCGTTGCCGATCCCGGTCGAGGCGAAGACCAGCAGGAAGAAGAAGAGGAACAGCGGGAACCAGGACTTGTTGTCCTCGGCGATCGTCACGCTGGCGTTCGGGTTGGGGGTCAGCTGCATCAGCGTCCACAGCACCAGTGCGGTGGAGGTGATCAGCCCGATGAAAGCACCCAGGGTGACCTTCGCGCCGCCGTACTTGTCGGCGAGCCAGCCGCCGAGGGGCCGGGTGATGGAGCCGACCAGCGCGCCGAGGAAGGCGTAGTAGGCGAAGTAGATGCCGGTGCCGAGCGGCGAGGGGTCCGGGACCCAGAAGTTGAGCTTGATCAGCAGCGGCATCGCGGCGGAGTAGCCGATGAAGGAGCCGAAGGTGCCGATGTAGAGGAACGCCATGATCCAGGTCTGCTTGTTCTTCATCACCGACAGCTGCGACCGGGTGTCGGTCTTGGCGGTGCCCAGGTTGTCCATGAAGAAGTACGCCGCGACCGTCGCGGCCACGGCCAGCCCGGCGTAGACCCAGGCGGCCCGCTCCAGGTGGATGCCGCCGTCGGAGGCCTGCACGATCCCGAAGAGACCGGCGCCGCCGACGATGATCGGCAGCAGCAGCTGGATGATCGCGACGCCGATGTTGCCGCCGGCCGCGTTGAGGCCGAGGGCGGCCCCCTTCTTCGCGGTCGGGTAGAAGAAGTTGATGTTGGCCATCGACGAGGAGAAGTTGCCGCCGCCGAAGCCCGCGGTGGCCGCGATCAGGCAGAACGCCCAGTACGGCGTCGACGGGTTGGTCACCGCCCACGCGAAGAGCAGCGTCGGCACCAGCAGCAGGCTGGCGCTGATCATGGTCCAGTTCCGCCCGCCGACCTTGCCGACCATCAGCGTGTAGGGCACCCGCAGCAGCGAGCCGACCAGGTTGGGGATCGCGACCAGGAAGAAGAGCTGCTGGGCGGTGAACTCGAAGCCCTGGGCGAGCAGGAAGGCCGAGGAGACGCTCCAGATCAGCCACACGGAGAAGCCGAGGTGCTCGGAGAAGATCGACCAGATCAGGTTGCGGCGGGCGATCTTGGAGCCCTCGGCCTCCCAGAACGCCTCGTCCTCGGGGTTCCAGTCGTCGATCCAGCGTCCGGTACGACGTTGCGGCGGGGCGGTGGCGGTGCTGTCGGGGGGTGAGGTGAGGGTCATCGCGGGGCTCCTGGCGGGGACAGGGGTCAGAGGATGACCCTCATCCTGGGAAGCCGGTGTGACGGGCCGATGGGCGCAGGGATTTCATTGCGTCAACTGAACCTCACGGCCTCACTCACCTCACCGGCTCACTGCTCCGGCCGCGGGATGAAGAAGAACTGCGCCGGCTTCTCGCTGATCGAGGTCTTCAGGTCGACCAGGGGACCACGCTCGGCGCCCAGCCGCTCGGCGAGCGCCACCGAGGCGGCGTTGCGGGCGTCGGGCTCCATCACCAGCCGCCGGCAGTCGGGGTCGCCGAAGAGGAACCGCATCCCACCCGCCACCACGTCGGCGGTACGACGCACCCGCGCCGGGTCGTCGGCGAGCAGCAGATGCACGCCGACGTCGCCGGGGCGGCGCTCGTAGAACCCGCCGATCTCGTCGACGAACGGGTCGTAGGTCTGCAGCAGCCCGACCGGGCGGCCCTCGAGCAGCAGCAGGTGGGCGGCGAGGTGGTCCTGGTCGTCGATCCAGCCGTAGACCTCGGCGACCTCCGTCACCGACATCCCCGCCATCCCCCAGAACGCGGCCCGTTCCGCGCTCACCCAGGAGTGCAGCAGGTCGGCGTCGGCGGTGGGATCGACGGGCCGCACGGTCACGGCGGTGGTGGTGGGTGTCATCAGAGGTCCTCCTCGAGCGGGATGGTCTCGCCGGCGGCCCAGGCCGGCTGCTGGTCGTGGTGGTGCGGGGAGCGGCCGTCGCCGTGCGCGCCCAGCGGGACCACCCAGCGGCTGGCGCCGCCGAGGTCCCACACATAGCGGGCGACCGGGCCGTGCACGCTGGCACCGGTGCCGCCGAGCGCCCGGGTCGCCTGCACGCACTCCTCGTCGCCGCCGACGGGCACCGGGTCCGGGGCCCCGGGTGGGGCGGACCAGCCGAACTGCTGGTGCGGCGTCAGCGGTACGGCGACGTGGGCGGTGCCCCAGGCCAGCGGAGGATCGCCCGCGGCGGCCGTGCGCTCCAGCGCGTCGCGGACCAGGGCCGCCGGTTCGACGCCGATCACCTCGGGACGCTCCAGCAGGGCGGGCAGCGCGGTGCGGATCCGGCCGCGCAGGTCGAACCACGGGGCGAAGAGATCCCCGTGCGGGGACCCGTCGGCGGCGGCGAGCCCGAGCGCGTCGTGGAGCAGGTCGGTGACCGCCGACCGCAGCGCGGCGAAGCGGGCGGCCGAGGTCGACCCGGCGCGCATCGCGCGGTCCCAGGCGAGCAGGTCGGCGGCCAACGCCTGGGCGCCGTCGCTCGCGCCGGCGGCAGCGTCGGGGAGCTGGTCGAGCAGCCCGGCCCCGGCGGTCTGGCGGACGTCGGCGAGGACCGCCGCCAGCTGCGTCGGGGTCAGAGACCCGGCGCCCTCGAGCAGCGCCGTGATCCGGTCGCGGCGCCAGGCGGGCGCGAAGTCGTCGCCGATCCGGGCCCAGGCGTCGTCGACCCGGTCGTTGGCGGAGACCAGCAGCTCGCCGTGGCGCACCGGGAGGTCCTCGACCCACCCGGTCCAGCGGTGGCCGTCCGCGCCCCGCGGCAACCGTCCTGTCTGGTCGACGCCGTCGCGCACCGGCACCCGTCCGACCACCCGGTGCTCGACGGAGCCCGCGCGGTCGGCGACGAGCAGGTTGTTGACCGGAGCCACCCACTGCTCGAAGGCGGCCGTGACGTCGGCGGTCTTGCGTGCGCGCAGCAGGGCGGGGATCGCCGAGAAGCCCCAGGAGCCGGTCACGAAGGGCGGCGTGCGCAGGCTGATCGCGGCACCCGCGTCCAGCCCGTCGGCGGCGCGGTCCGGGTCGCCGAGCACGACGGGGCCGCGGTCGGTGACCACCACCTCGACCTCGACCGTGTCATGGGTGCCGTCGCCGCGTCGTACGTCGATCCGGGAGACCCGCCGGCCCACCGGCTGCCAGCCGTGCGGTCCGCGACAGAGCACCGCGTCTCCCTCGCGGCGCAGCTCCTCGACGTAGAGGTCCTCGGCGTCGGCCACGGCGTTGGTGACGCCCCAGGCCACGTCGCCGGTGTGGCCGAAGTGCTGCACGCCCGGCACACCGGGGAAGGTCAGCCCGACCACCTCGAAGGAGTCGGCCGGGTCGGTGCAGGTGAGCCGCACCTGGGCGTAGCAACCCGGCGCCTCGAGCACCCGGTGCGGGTCGCCCGCGACCATCGGCAGGCCGCTCGCGGTCCGCGAGCCGCCCACGGCGACCGCGTTGCTGCCACCCGGCAGCCCCTCGATCCGGAAGAGGTCCACCAGACCGTCCGCGCCGGCTCGGGCGCTCGCCCCTGCCAACCGGTGACGCCACAGCTTGTTGCCGACATTGCCGAAGAGCAGGTGCTGGACGGCGAAGACGGCGATCGGGGTCCACCCGCTCCAGCGACCCGGCTGCAGCCGCAGCGGGGTCAGCTCGGGCACCGTCGCCTCACCGAGGACCTCGTTGGCGCCGGCGGCGTACGCGTCGAGGAACGCGCGGTCCTCGGCCGCCAGACCCGCGTAGGCACGGCGTGCGCCGTCGGCCAACAGCGAGCGGCGGGCCAGCCGGTCCCACTCCAGGGCGGCGGGCCCGAAGATCTCCGCGCAGGTCCCCTCGCCGCGGCGTCGCTCCACCTCGAGCTGCCAGGCCCGGTCCTGCGCCGTCGCCATCCCCTGCCCGCGCGCGAGCTCGAGCAGGGAGCCGGCGACCACGTGCGGGACACCGTGGGCGTCCCGGGTGATCCTCACGTCGCGACCGGTGCGGTCGCGCTCGCCGGGTTGTCCAGCGTGCCGGCGAAGATCAGCGACTGCGACTGGTCGGCGATGTCGACCATCTCCAGGGTGTTGCGCAGCTGGAGGCGGTTGAGGCAGCTGTGCTGGAAGGTCGGCCGGAGCAGGTCGTAGAACGCCGCCCGCTCGGCCAACTCGGGGTGGTCGGCGAGGTGCTGGAGCAGGCACTCGCGGACCAGCGCCCAGAACTCCTCGTCGGCCAGCATCCCGTCCTCGGCGAGGATCGCGGCGACGAAGCGCAGCACGCCATCGAAGATGTCGGTGTGCACCGCCAGCGCCATGACGTCCGGCGGGAAGGAGCCGCGGATCCGCTCCACCTCCGGCGGCAGCGGCACGTCGCCCATCACCGCGACCTCCTCGCCGATGTCCTTGTAGAAGGCACCGACCGGGGTGTGCTCGCGCATCCGCAGCACCAGGTTCTCCCCGTGCGGCATGAAGACCAGGTCGTAGCCGAGCAGGCAGTGCACCAGCGGCCGCAGGTAGGCCCGCAGGTAGGCGCGCACCCAGTCGTGGGCGTCCACCGGCGAGGCCTTGATCCAGGCCGTCACCAGCGCGTCCCCGTCCGCGTCGCGGTGCAGCAGCGCGGCCATCGTGGTCAGCTGCTCACCGTCGCGCAGCCGGGGCACCGGACTCTCCCGCCACAGCGCCGCCAGCATCTTGCGGTACGGCGACGGGGTGGCCGCGCGGTGGAAGGCGTCGCCGGTGTAGCCGACCGACGCGAGCTCGCGCAGCACCCCGAAGCCGCAGGCGGCGAGCTCGGCGTCCGCCTCGACCGTCCGCGCCACCCAGTCGTTGATCGCCGGAGTGGCCTCCATGTACTTCGGGGAGAGGCCGCGGACGAACCCCATGTTCTGGATCGCCAGCGCGGTCTTCACGTAATGCCGCTCGGGCCGGCTGGTGTTGAAGAAGGTGCGGATCGACTGCTGCGGCGTGTGGTCGTCGGCGCCGGCCCCGAGGTGCACCAGGTCGCGGCGGGCGACGTCGGGGGCGAAGGTGATCGCCACCTTGTTCACCCACTGCCACGGGTGCACCGGAAGGTACAGGTAGTCGGCCGGGTCGAGCCCGAGGGCACGCAGCCGCCGCTCGAACCGGTCGCGGACCTCGCGGGTCAGCTCGGCGTCGTACAGCTGGTCCTCGGTGACTCCCGCCCCCAGGTGCAGGCCGGTGAGGCTGCGGCGCGCCGCGAGCCACTGCATCCGGACCGGTTGCCCCGCCTCGGGAGCGTAGGCGCGGTAGTCGTCGAGGCCGAAGCCGATCCGGCCGTTGTTGGCGACGAAGGCCGGGTGACCCTCGGTCATCGACGCCTCGATGGTCTGGTAGTCGGCGTCGACCAGATCGGCGACCGGCACGTCGCGGCGGGCCAGCTTCCACGCCGCCGCGGCCAGGGTCGCCGCGATCTCCTCCAGGTAGGTCGGCAGCAGCGCGTCCGGGATGCCGAGCACCGGCGCCAGCTCGGCGACCAGGTCCTGGGCGTCCGGCTGCGCCGGCCGGCCGTCGACGGTGCGCTCGATCGAGCCCGGGTCGACCACCCAGTGCTCGAGCAGGTGCCGCCGTGCCCGGAAGGTGTACGTCGACCCGCCGGCCTCCAGACGCCACCGCTCGTCGGCCGGGGGACCCACCGGCTCCGGCGCGATCAGCCGCTCATGGCTGTACTCCCCCAGCGCCTTGGCCACCAGGTGGCGCTGGGCGCGGGCGAAGAGCGCGGGGGTGAGGTGGTCCGCCGCGTCGGCAGCCCCCTCCGCCGGCACCTCCGGTGCCTGCACCGCGAAGCCGTCCCGGCCCGGCAGCCGGACCAGGTCGGGGGCGTCCCAGTCCTCCCGGGCACAGACCGACAGCATCGCGGTCTTGCCGGGCAGCGGGATCTCGCGCAGCTCGGTGAAGCCGGCCGCCACGTTCTTGGCCCGGATCGCCGCGTTGCGCGCGTCGGGCTCCACGACCACCCGGCGCACCCGGCGGTCGGCGAAGCAGAACGCCATCACCGCGTCGAAGACCGCGGTGGTCAGGCCGGGCACCGGTGTGCCGGCCGGCGGCGCGACCAGCACGTGCATGCCGCCGTCGCCGGGCTGCAGCTCGGGCAGCCCGCGCAGGCCGTCGGCGTGTGCCGGGTCGTAGGTCTCGGCGAGGAAGAGGGGGCGGCCGTCGACCCGGCCCAGCCAGGCGTCGTGGTGCGGGTCGGCCGCGATCCGGGCGTACTCGGCGCGCACGTCCTCACGGCTCGCCTCCTGCATCATCCAGTAGACCGATCGCGGGTGGGTGACCCAGTCGTGCACCAGGCCGACCTGCGCGGTGTCGGTGGGGTCGAGGGGCTCGAAGGTGATCTCGTGCTTCATCGGTTCGCCTCCACGTGCTGGGGTCGGCGCAGCCGGTCGGGCACCCCGAACGTCTGCACCGCGATGGACTTCTCGATCGGGTAGACCTCCCGACCGGTCAGGGCGGCCAGGATCACCGAGTTCCGGTAGGCGCCCATCCCGAGGTCGGGTGCGATCAGCGAGTGGGTGTGCTCCTCGGCGTTCTGCACGAACAGCTCGCCGCGCTCGAGGTCGACGGAGTAGTTGCCGGCCACGTCGTAGCGGCCGCGGGCGTCGCGACGGATCCGGCCCTCGACGGGGGCCAGGAACGACGGCTCGGTGGCGGCGTACCCGGTGGCCAGGACCAGGCCGCCGGTGCGCAGCCCGAAGTCCTCCCCGGTCTCGGTGTGGTGCAGCTCGAGGTCGTAGCCGCCGGCGCGCCAGCGGGCGCCGGTGACCGCGGTGTGGGTGAGCAGGGTGGTGCGCGGGCCGTGCCCGTTGACCCGCTGCGCGTAGTGCAGGTCGAAGATCGCGTCGATCAGGTCGCCGCTGATCCCCTTGTAGAGGTGCCGCTGCTCGCGGCCGAGCCGGTCGCGGGTCTCCTCGGGCAGCCGGCGGTGGTAGGCGGCGTACTCCGGAGAGGTCATCTCGAGGGTGAGCTTGGTGTACTCCATCGGGAAGAACCGGGGGCTCCGGGTCAGCCAGGTCAGCTCGTAGCCGTGGTCGGGCGCCTCGCTGAGCAGGTCGTGATAGATCTCGGCGGCGCTCTGGCCGCTGCCCACCACGGTGATCGACTCCTGCTGCTGCAGCGTCTCCTTGTGGGCCAGGTAGTCCGCGGAGTGCACCGCCGGCCCGCCCGCCGCCCGGACGCAGTCCAGGATCCGGGGGGAGGTGCCGATGCCGAGGACCACCCGGCGAGCGCGGACGACCTCGCCGGTGGCGCTGCGCACCAGGTAGGCCGAGCCGTCGTGCTCCACGGCGGTGACGCGCTGGCCGAACCGGATGCCGCCGATCCGCTCCGCCGCCCAGCGGCAGTAGTCGTCGTACTCGCGGCGCAGCGGGTAGAAGCTCTCCCGGATGTAGAACGGGTAGAGGTGGCCGGACTCCTTGAGGTAGTTGAGGAACGACCAGCGCGAGGTGGGGTCGGCCATCGTCACCAGGTCGGCCAGGAACGGCACCTGGAGGGTGGCGTCGGCGAGCAGCATCCCGGGGTGCCAGTCGAAGCGGTCGCGGGCCTCGAGGAACACCCCGTCCAGCTCGCCGGACTCGCGCAGCGGGTCGGCCAGCGCGGCCAGCCCGAGGTTGAACGGACCGAGGCCGATGCCGACGAAGTCGTGCACGTGGCCCGTGCCGGGGGCGGTCATCGGGCCACCTCCACCCGGGGCAGCTCGGCGGCGATCCGGGCGCCGTGATCGCGGACCAGGTCGAGCACGCCGAGGATGTCCTCGGCGGTCGCCATCGGGTTGAGCAGGGTGAGCTTGAGGTACTGGCGGCCCTCGACCTTGGTGGCCGCCACCATCGCCGCGCCGGAGGCGTAGAGCGCACCGCGGACGCCGTTGTTGAGCTGCGCCAGCACCTGCTCGTCCAGCACGGGCGCCGCCACGCCCTGCGCGCCCGGCGGGACGTAGCGGAACACCAGGGTGCTCAGCGAGGGCGCCGCGACGAACTCCAGTCCGGGCAGCTCCACCGCGCGGGCGTACACCTCGGCGGCGAGCTCGATCACGGTGTCGACGTACTCGCCGATCAGGTCGGGTCCCATCGTGCGCAGCGTCAGCCAGAGCTTGAGGGCGTCGAAGCGGCGCGTGGTCTGGATCGACTTGTCCACCTGGTTGGGGGTCTGCGCGTCGCGCGGGTTGAGGTAGTCCGCGTGCCAGGTGACCGGCGCCAGCAGCGAGACGTCCCGCACGATCAGCGCGCTGGAGGAGACCGGCTGGAAGAAGGTCTTGTGGTAGTCGACGGTGACCGAGTCGGCCCGGTCGATGCCGTCCAGCAGGCCGCGACGGGTGGGCGAGACCAGCAGGCCGCCGCCGTAGGCGGCGTCCACGTGCAGCCAGGTGTCGTAGGCGCGGGCCAGGTCCGCGATCGCCGGCAGCGGGTCGATGGCGCCGAAGTCGGTGGTGCCGGCGGTGGCCACGATCGCCATCGGCGCCAGACCCAGCGAGGTGCTCGCGGCCAGCGAGCGCTCCAGGGCGGCCGGGTCCATCCGGTGGTCGGCGTCGACCGGCACGCTCACCACGGCGATGTCGCCCAGACCGAGCATCCGGGCCGCCTTCTGCACCGAGAAGTGGCCGTCGGCGGAGGCGAAGATGCGCAACCGCTCCGCGGGCACCCGCTGCATCCGCCCGCGGGCCAGCAGCAGCGCCTGCAGGTTGGACTGGGTGCCGCCGGAGGTGAAGATGCCGTCCGGCCGCTCCTCGGCACTGGCCAGCACGTCCGCCGAGGCGCCGAAGCCGATCCGCTCGGCGGTCCACTCGATCAGGCGACGCTCCATGTAGGTCCCGCCGACACTCTGGTCGAAGGTGTCCAGCGAGCTGTTCACCGAGGCCACGAAGAGCTCGGCCAGCAGCGCCGGTACGACGACCGGGCAGTTCAGGTGCGCGGCGTAGGCCGGCTCGTGGAACCAGACGGCGTCGTCGAGCCAGAGGTGCGACATCTCCGCGAGCACGCCGTCCAGGTCGCCCAGCGGGGTGTCCAGGTCGACCGCGGCGACCCGCGCCTCGGCCTCGGCGGGCGTGGTGCCGCGCGAGGGCCCATCGACCCGGTCCAGATGACCGAGCAGGTGCTGGAGGCCGGTCCGCACGGTGGCTTCGTAGTGGTCCGCGTTCTCCGGGTGGAAGACGTGGTGCAACGGTGGTCGGGGCACAGCGAGCTCCTGGTGGTCCGAGATAGGTAAGCCTGACCTAACCAGTCTCGGTCGCGTCTGTCACCCGGGGTCCACGTGGTGATCCTCACAGCGCAGCCGACCTGACGCTGCGCGGACAGGAGAGCGCGCGGACATGACGGTGCCCCGGGCGGGGACCGCCCGGGGCACGCGTCGCAGTCGTTCAGGCGGCCGTCGGTGCCGGCGCCCGGTAGAGCCGCACCGCGCAGCCGATCGCGACCACGCCGCCACCGAAGACCATCACCAGACCGGGGCCCGGCATCCAGCCGGCGAGGCCGACCAGGCCGACCAGGTGCAGCACCTGCCACGCCGGCACCGCGATCGCCGCGGCCGCCATCAGCCCGGCGTGCACCGCACCGACCTTGTGGAACGGGAGGAGCACCCCGGCGAGACCGAGCATCGCGCCGTAGAAGGTCCACAGGCCGGGGCCGAGCGCGCCCGACTTCGGGACACCGCCCACGTAGATCCACGGGAGGAACGAGCCCACGCCGACCAGCAGCACCGCGATGATCAGCCGCTTCCGCGCGGGATGCATCGGCTGCCGGGCGCGGTTGGAGGGGACGAGGGAGATCCGGTTCCCGGGCTGCGTGGTCGCCATGGAGCGACGGTAACCGGCGTGACGCGCCTCACGCAGCCCCCGACGGCGGCTCCGCGCGCCCGACGGCCCCCTCAACGGCACCCCCGGCACGACGAGCGGTCGCAAACACGCGACGAGCGGTCGAAAACGACCGCTCTCGGCGCGCTGTCGGCGCCCAGTGCCCACTCGGCGCGCAATACGGCCCGCTCGGCGCAAAGTGTGACCGGGGCCACAGATTCGTCTTGACCCCGCTGTTCGCCGATTGCTTGCCTCATCGGTGGCGGAGGTCACAACCCGGGACCCCGCGACGCGCGACCGACCTGTGGAGGGTGCCGTGGATGAGCAAGCGCGCCGGGATTACTGGCGCCAGAACGTACGACTGATGAGTGTGCTGCTGGCGATCTGGGCCCTGGTCTCCTTCGGGGCCGGGATCTTCTTCGCCGACGCCCTGAACAACATCGAGATCGGCGGGTTCCCGCTCGGCTTCTGGTTCGCCAACCAGGGTTCGATCCTGGTGTTCGTGGCCCTCATCGCCATCTACGTGTGGCGGATGGACAAGCTCGACAAGAAGTACGGCATCGACGTCGACGACTACGAGGGCGAGGTGCACCACTCGTGAGCGAGATCCAAGTCTGGACGCTCGTCTTCGTCGTCCTCACCTTCAGCGTCTACATCTACGTCGCCTACGCCAGCCGGGTCTCCGACACCTCCGGCTTCTACGTCGCCGGCGGCGGCATCCCGGCCCCGGCCAACGGCGCCGCCATCGCCGCGGACTGGATGAGCGCCGCGTCGTTCATCTCCATGGCCGGCCTGATCGCGCTGGCCTACAACGGCTACGGCGGGTCGGCGTACCTGATGGGGTGGACCGGCGGCTACGTGCTGCTGGCGCTGCTCCTCGCGCCGTACCTGCGCAAGTTCGGCAAGTACACGATCCCGGACTTCGTCGGCGACCGCTACAACGAGACCGCCCGGCTGATCGCGGTGGTCTGCGCGATCGTCGTCTCGCTGACCTACGTGGTCGGCCAGATGGCCGGTGTCGGCGTCGTGTTCGGCCGCTTCCTGCAGGTCGACACCGAGGTCGGTGTGCTGATCGGCATGGCGATCGTGCTCTTCTACGCCGTCCTCGGCGGCATGAAGGGCATCACCTGGACCCAGGTCTGCCAGTACTCCGTGCTGATCGTGGCCTACCTGATCCCGGCGGTCGCGATCTCGGCCAAGATCACCGACTGGCCGCTGCCCCAGGTCGGCTTCGGCCAGATCCTGGCCGAGCTCGAGGGTCTCCAGTCCGAGCTGGGCTTCGGCTCCTACACCGACGCACTGACCGGGTCCGGCCAGTTCAACATGTTCCTGCTGACCGCGACCCTGATGTTCGGTACGGCGGGCCTGCCGCACGTGATCGTCCGGTTCTACACGGCCAAGAACGTGCGGGCGGCGCGCTACTCGGCGCTGTGGGCGATCTTCTTCATCGCCCTGCTCTACACCACCGCTCCCACCGTGGCGGCGTTCGCGAAGTACAACATCCTGCAGACGTCCTCGGCCGGAACGCTGGCGGACCAGTCCTGGTTCGACAAGTGGGCCGACGTCGGCCTGATCACCGGCGTGGACGGAGGCGCCATCGTCGACCTCAACGGCAACGGCGCGATCGACTTCGCCGGCAGCGCCGGCAACGAGGTGCTGATCAACAACGACATCCTGGTGCTGGCCTCGCCGGAGATCGGCGGCCTGCCCGCTCCGATCGTCGGCCTGGTGGCGGCGGGCGGCCTGGCGGCCGCACTGTCGACGGCCTCGGGTCTGCTGCTGGTGATCTCCTCGGCGGTCGCCAACGACGTCTACCACAAGCGGATCAACCCGGCGGCCCCCGAGAAGCGGCAGCTGCTGGTCGCCCGGATCTCGATGGCCGTCGCTGTCCTCGTGGCCGGCTGGCTCGGCATCAACCCGCCCGGGTTCGCCGGACAAGTGGTGGCACTGGCGTTCGGCCTCGCGGCAGCGAGCTTCTTCCCGATCCTGGTGCTCGGGATCTTCTGGAAGAAGTGCACGGCCGCCGGCGCGGCCGCCGGTATGGCGGTCGGTCTCGCGATCACCGCGGCGTACTTCGTCTGGACGCTGCCGTCGGAGTCCGCATGGTTCTTCCTGGGCAAGGACCCGATCCTCGACATCGCACCGGTCGGCTTCGGCTTCATCGGCATGCTGGTGAACTTCGCGGTGACCATCGTGGTCTCGCAGTTCACCACCAAGCCGTCGGCGACGATGCAGGAGCTGGTCGAGGAGATCCGCTACCCCGGTCGCACCGACCTCGTCGCCAAGCACGCCCAGGGCGACGTCTGATCCACCGCACGACCCACCAGTGACCAGGGGCGGTGGGGCCGGGGAGACCCGGACCCCATCGCCCCTGATCCATCCCCCGCACCGTCGCGGTCCGACCCCGGGTGACCGGAATCCACCGGGGTCCTAGTGTGATCTGTGGCACCGCACCTTCGATCGTCCATCGAGCAGGAGAGCACCGTGAGCGACCAGTCCACCCCGAGCCAGACCGAGCAGACCCTTGCGAACCTGCTCAAGGAGGACCGTCGGTTCGAGCCGCCCGCCGCGCTCGCGGCCGAGGCCAACGTGAAGGCGGACGCCTACGACGAGGCCGCCGCCGACTCCGACGCCTTCTGGGCCACCCAGGCCGAGCGCCTCTCCTGGGACAAGAAGTGGGACCAGGTGCTCGACTGGTCGAACGCGCCGTTCGCAAAGTGGTTCGTCGGCGGCACGCTGAACGCCTCCTACAACTGCGTGGACCGGCACGTCGAGGCCGGCAACGGCGACAAGGTCGCCATCCACTGGGTCGGCGAGCCGGTCGACGACACCCGTGACATCACCTACGCGCAGCTGAAGGACGAGGTCTCCCAGGCCGCCAACGCGCTGACCGACCTCGGCGTCGGCACCGGCGACCGGGTCGCGATCTACATGCCGATGATCCCCGAGGCGATCGTCGCGATGCTGGCCTGCGCCCGCCTCGGCGCCCCCCACACCGTGGTCTTCGGCGGCTTCTCCGCCGACGCGCTGGCCTCCCGGATCGACGACTGCGGCGCCAAGGTCGTGGTCACTGCCGACGGCGGCTACCGCCGCGGCGCCCCCTCCGCGCTGAAGCCGGCCGTGGACGAGGCCCGCACCAAGACCGACAAGGTCGAGAAGGTGCTGGTGGTGCGTCGTACCGGGCAGGACCTGGGCGAGAACGGCTGGGACGACGCCGTCGACGTGTGGTGGCACGACGCGGTCGGCTCCGCCTCGACCGAGCACGCCTGCGAGGCGTTCGACTCCGAGCACCCGCTCTACGTCATGTACACCTCCGGCACCACGGGCAAGCCGAAGGGCATCCTGCACACCACCGGTGGCTACCTGACCGGCGCCGCCTACACCCACAACGCGGTCTTCGACCTCAAGCCGGAGACGGACGTCTACTGGTGCACCGCCGACATCGGCTGGGTCACCGGCCACTCCTACATCGTCTACGGACCGCTGGCCAACGGTGTCACCCAGGTGCTCTACGAAGGCACCCCGGACTCCCCCGAGCGGGGCCGCTGGTGGCAGATCATCGCCGACTACAAGGTCACCCTCTTCTACACCGCGCCCACCGCGATCCGGTCGTTCATGAAGCAGGGACCCGACGTGCCGGACCGGTTCGACATGTCGAGCCTGCGGATCCTCGGCTCGGTGGGCGAGCCGATCAATCCCGAGGCCTACGTCTGGTACCGCCACGTCATCGGCGGCGACCGCACCCCGGTGGTGGACACCTGGTGGCAGACCGAGACCGGCGCGGTGATGATCTCCCCGCTCCCCGGCGTCACCGCGGGCAAGCCCGGCTCCGCGATGACCGCGATCCCCGGGATCAGCGCCGACGTGGTCGACGACGAGGGCAACTCGGTGCCGAACGGGTCCGGCGGCTACCTGGTGGTCACCAAGCCGTGGCCGTCCATGCTGCGCACCATCTGGGGCGACGACGACCGCTACGTCGACACCTACTGGTCGCGGTTCCGGAAGCAGGGCTTCTACTTCGCCGGCGACGGCGCGAAGAAGGACACCGACGGGGACATCTGGGTGCTCGGCCGGGTCGACGACGTGATGAACGTGTCCGGCCACCGGCTCTCCACCACCGAGATCGAGTCGGCCCTGGTCTCGCACCCGAAGGTCGCCGAGTCCGCCGTGGTCGGCGCCACCGACCCCGACACCGGCCAGGCCGTGGTCGCCTACGTGATCCTCCGCGAGGAGGCCGGGGACGGTGGGCCGGAGATCGTCAAGGAGCTCTCCGACCACGTCCGCCGCGAGATCGGCCCGATCGCCAAGCCGCGCGAGATCATGATCGTCCCCGAGCTCCCCAAGACCCGCTCGGGCAAGATCATGCGCCGCCTGCTCCGCGACGTCGCCGAGAAGCGCGAGATCGGTGACACCCAGACGTTGGCCGACGCCTCGATCATGGACCTGATCTCCGCCGGCCAGTCCACCTCCACCGAGGACTGACCCCGCCCGCGACCAGACGGTCGAGTTGGGCTTTCGGGCCCCTCGAGTCGGGGGTTCGGGCCTTTTCCGGGGCCCGAACTCACGACTCGAGGGGCCCGAGGTCATTATTCGAGGGGACCGAACCCCCAACTCAACACGAGGAGGACGCATGCCCGCCTGGACGCCCGATTGGTCCGCACTGCCCGCACCGCTGGTGGACTTCTGGAGCGAGCGGCACCTGTGCAGCCTCTCCACGCTGGACCGGGACGGCGCACCCCACCTGGTGCCCGTCGGCGCGACCGTCGACGTGGACCAGCAGTGCGCCTGGATCATCACCCGGCGCGGATCGCAGAAGGTGACCAACCTGCGCCGCGACCCGCGCCTGGCGGTCACCCAGGTCGACGGCGGTCGTTGGTCCACGCTGGTCGGCACCGGCGAGGTGCTGTCCGACGAGGCATCGGTGGCGCGCGCCTGCGAGCGGTACGCCGACCGGTACCGCACCCCGGAGCCCAACCCCGAGCGGGTGGCCGTCCGGATCACCGTGACCCGGGTGCTGGGCTCCCGGCTGGTCCTCCCCGAGGCCTGAGCCGGCCCCACCGGGTCTGAGGGCACACCGCCTGGGCTCCACCGTTCCTCGGGGGAGCCCAGGAACGACCCGTCAGACCGGCGCGTCCTGCCCGTGGCCGGAGCCCGGCACGGGCGCGGGCTCCGCGCCGTCGACGTCGTCCTCGTCGGGCGCACCGCGGGTGACCGCGAGCAGCAGCACCACGCCGATCACCGCGGAGACCACCGAGGCCAGCAGGATGCCGACCTTCGCGTCGGCGGTGAGCATCTCGGAGTCGAAGGAGAGCTCGGCGATGAAGAGCGAGACGGTGAACCCGATGCCGGCCACCGATCCGAGGCCGAAGATCTGCGGCCAGGTGGTGCCGGCGGGCAGGCGGCCCAGGCCCACCTTCACCGCGATGAAGCAGGCCAGCGCGATGCCGACCGGCTTACCGATCACCAGGCCCGTCGCGATGGCCAGGGCGACGGTCGAGGTGACCGCGTCGCCGAGGACACCGCCGGTCAGCACCACCCCGGCGTTGGCGAGGGCGAAGATCGGCAGCACCACGTAGGACGACACGGGATGCAGCCGCGACTGGAGCCGCTCGGCGACCGGCACGGACTCCTCCAGCAGGAAGCGCAGCCGGTGCACCTCCTCCGCGTCCAGGTCGCGGTCCTTCAAGGCGGTGACCGCATAGTCCTTGGCCACCCGGGGTTCGAGCAGCGCGATCGCCGGGGTCAGCAGGCCGACCGCCACGCCGGCCAGGGTGGCGTGCACCCCGGACTCGAGCATCGCGTACCAGATGGTCACCGCCAGCACGGCGTGCACGACGCCGGACCAGACCCGCACCGCCCGCAGCGCGGCCATCACGGCCAGCAGGGCGATCGCGATGCCGAGCCACACCAGGGAGAGGTCGCTGGTGTAGAAGACCGCGATCACGATGATCGCGCCGATGTCGTCCACGATCGCCAGGGTGAGCAGGAAGAGGCGTGCGGTGGACGGGATCCGCCGGCCGAGCACGCCCAGCACGCCGACCGCGAACGCGATGTCGGTGGCCATCGGGATGCCCCAGCCCGACGCGGTCTCGCCGCTGCCGGCGATCGCGAAGTAGAGGCCGGCCGGCACCGCCATGCCGCCGATCGCGGCGACGATCGGCATCGCCGCCGTCTTCGGGTCGCGCAGGTCGCCGTGGACGATCTCGTACTTGATCTCGAGTCCGACGACGAAGAAGAAGATCGCCATCAGGCCGTCGTTGACCCAGTGGTGCAGGTCCTCCTCGAGGTGGAAGCCGCTGACCTCGATGCTCAGCGGCGTGTGCCAGAAGTTCTCGTACGCCTCGGCCCAGCCGTCGAAGGGCAGGTTCACCCAGAGCAGAGCCGCGATCGTGGCGGCGAGCAGCAGCAGGGAGCCGCCAGCCTCGATGTGCAGGAACTCGCGGATCGGCCTGGCGACGTACTTGGCCAGACGCCGGTCACTGGCGAGGTAGGTCGGTCCCTGGCGCCAGAGCTCCTCGGGAGCTCGTTCGGGATGCTGGGAGAGGGGCAACGGATTCCTCCGGGGGTCGATGTGCGGGCAGGGCCGGTCAGCGCCGACCAGACTTCCCGGCTCACCTGTCAGCGATCCTACCGATATGGGTAGGGTCGGCCGCATGGCCACCGACCCGCTCACCGACCAGCGCCCGGAAGAGCCGACCATCGGGCGACTGATCAAGGACGCGCAGACCGACTTCTCCACACTGCTGCGCAAGGAGATCCAGCTCGCCAAGTCCGAGCTGAAGGTCAGCGTCACCGCCGGTGGCGCGGGCGCGGCGTTCTTCGCCGTCGCCGTCTTCCTGCTGATCCTCGCGATCATCATGCTGTCGGTGTCGCTCGCCTACTTCATCCACTGGAACGGCGACGGCCTCGACCTGCACTGGGCGTTCCTGATCGTCTTCGGTCTCTACGTCTTCGCCGCCGCGGTCTTCATCTGGGTCGGCATCCGCAAGTTCAAGAAGGTCAAGGCACCCGAACGCGCGATCGAGCAGGGTCGCGAGATCCCCAAGGCACTCAAGGGCCAGGCCTGAACGAGCCGGCCCCCGCACCGCGGAGGTGATGCACAGGTGGCACGACAGCCTGTGATCGCCGAGCGCGCCGAGCAGCTCCTCGGCAGCGCGGTGATCGCGACCTCCCCGATCGCCGGCGGCGACATCGCCACCGCGGTCAAGCTGCGACTCTCCAACGGCCGCACCGCCCTGCTGAAGACCCTCACCCCTCCGCTGCCCGGCCTCTTCGAGCGGGAGGCGGCCGGGCTCGGCTGGCTCGGCGACGTCGGCGACGGCGTGGCGGTGCCCGAGGTGCTCGCGGTCGCCGAGGACTGCCTCGTCCTGGACTGGGTCGAGACCGTCCGGCCGCAGGCCGAGGCCGCCGCCGGCTTCGGACGCGCACTGGCCCGCACCCACGCGGCCGGCGCCCCCGGCTTCGGTGCGTACGACGGGAACCCGGACGGCTACATCGGCCGGCTGCCGCTGAACAACCAGCCCGCGGCGACCTGGGCGGAGTTCTACGTGACCCGGCGGATCACGCCGTACCTGCGCGTGGCGCGGGACAAGGGGCTGGTCTCGCCCGCGGACGCGGTGGTGGTGGAACGGGCGGTGGAGCGCGTGGCCGACGTCGTACCGGAGGAGTCTCCGGCGCGACTGCACGGCGACCTGTGGAACGGCAACGTGCTGTGGGGCGCGGGCGGTCAGGTCTTCGCCATCGACCCCGCCGGCTACGGCGGCCACCGCGAGGTCGACCTGGCGATGCTCGCGCTCTTCGGCCTGCCGCAGCTGCCGCTGGTGCTGGAGGCCTACACCGAGACGACCCCGCTGGCCGACGGATGGGAGGAGCGGGTCGGCTTCCACCAGCTCTTCCCGCTCCTGGTGCACGCCTGCCTCTTCGGCGGCCAGTACGGCGCCCGCGCGGCCACCCTGGCCAGCCGCTATCTCTGACCCGTCGACCCGCACCGCGCGACCACTCGGAGCGTTCTCAGCGACCGCTCAGACCGATCCGTCATGATGGACGCCGTGTCCACCACGCCCACCCCCCACCGCGTCCTCGTCGTCGACGACGACCGCGCCGTCCGGGAGTCGCTGCGCCGCTCGCTGGAGTTCAACGGCTACGACGTGCACCTGGCCGGTGACGGCGCCGAAGCGCTCGCGGGGATCGCGTCGGTGGCGCCCGACGTGGTCGTGATGGACGTGATGATGCCGCGGCTGGACGGGCTGGAGACGACCCGGGCGCTGCGCGAGGCGGGCAACGACGTACCGATCCTGGTGCTGACCGCCCGCGACGCCGTCGGCGACCGGGTGGAGGGCCTCGACGCCGGGGCCGACGACTACCTGACCAAGCCGTTCGCGCTCCAGGAGCTGCTCGCACGGCTGCGGGCGCTGCTGCGGCGCGTGGTGCCGGCCGAGCCCGGCGAGGAGGAGGAGATCCTCTCCTTCGCCGATCTGACGATGAACGTGACCACCCGCGAGGTGACCCGGGGCGGCCGGTCGATCGAGCTGACCCGGACCGAGTTCACCCTGCTGGAGATGTTCCTGCGGCGCCCGCGCCGGGTGCTGGACCGCAGCTTCATCCTGGAGGAGGTCTGGGGCTTCGACTTCCCGACCACCGCCAACTCCCTGGAGGTCTACGTCGGCTACCTGCGCCGCAAGACCGAGGCCGAGGGCGAGTCCCGGCTGATCCACACCGTCCGCGGGATCGGCTACGTGCTGAAGGCGGCCGACGCGTGAGGATGGCTGACGCACCGGCATGAGATCGCGGACCACGGCGCTCGGTCACGGACCCGACGGGCGTTGGCACTACCGCCGGTCGCTGGCCAGCCGGGTGGTGCTGCTGACCACGATGGCGGTTGGTCTCTCCGTCGCGTTCGTCGCGGTCGGCGCCTACGTCACCGCACGGGTCCAGATGCAGCACAGCCTCGACGACGCGCTGCAGGACCGGGCGGAGGCCGCGGCGAGCACCGACACCCTGCTCACCCTCGGCACCCGGGAGGCGGTGCCGTCGTGGGCGATCGGCGCCGCCGACGTGCGGATCGCCTTCCTCGACGAGGACGGCCACGGCCGGATCCTCGACCGCGGCACGGACATCGAGCTGGGCCGCGAGGAGCTCGCGGTGGCCCAGGGCAAGAGCGACTCCAGCCTGCGCACCGTGCTGATCGCCGGCCAGCGCTACCGGGTGGTGGCGGTGCCGACCCAGCAGGACGGCACCGCGCTGATCTTCGCCCAGTCCCTGGAACGGCAGGACCGGATCCTGGCGCGGCTGGGCTGGGTGACCCTCGCCTTCGGCGTGCTCGGCGTGATCACCGCGGCGTTCGCCGGGTGGGGGGTGGCCAGCAACGGCCTGCGCCCGGTGCGCCGCCTCACCTCCGCGGTGGAGAACGTCGCCCGCACCGAGGACTTCACCCCGCTGCGGGTGGAGGGCGACGACGAGATCGCCCGCCTCGCCACCGCGTTCAACCACATGCTCACCGCGCTCGACGCGTCCCGGGTGCGGCAGCGCCAGCTGGTCGCCGACGCGAGCCACGAGCTGCGCACGCCGCTCACCGCGCTGCGCACCAACATCGAGCTGCTCACCATGGCCGACGACGACCCGGGCACGCTGCCGGAGAGCGCGCGGGCCGAGCTGCTCGCCGACGTGCGCGCCCAGATCGAGGAGCTGACCACGCTGATCGGCGACCTCACCGCCCTGGCCCGCGAGGAGCCGGCCCCGGTGCAGGTCGAGCCGCTCGACCTGGCCGAGGTGGTCGACCACGCCGTGCAGCGGGTCCGGCGCCGCGCCCCGGGCGTCGCCTTCGAGGTCTTCACCCGTCCGTGGTGGGTCGAGGGCGACGCCGCCGAGCTGGAGCGTGCGGTGACCAACCTGCTCGACAACGCCGCCAAGTGGAGCCCCGAAGGAGGCCAGGTGACCGTCCGACTCAGCGATGGTGTGCTCACCGTCGACGACCAGGGACCGGGGATCGCGGAGGCCGACCGCACCCGGGTCTTCGACCGGTTCTGGCGCTCGCCGGACGCCCGGACGATGCCCGGGTCGGGGCTCGGCCTCTCCATCGTGCACCAGGTGGCCGGCCGGCACTCCGGGTCGGTCCAGGCCACCGAGAACGCCAGCGGCGGCGCGCGTCTGGTGCTCCGGCTGCCCGGACGGGAGCGCGAGGATGCCTGATCCCGGAGCCACCGGCCGGGGCCGCCGGATCGGGGCCGCCCTGGTCGCCCTCGGCCTGCCGTTGCTGCTGGCCGGTTGCGGGGACGACGAGGCGTCGTCCGCCCAGCCCGACCTGCCCTCCGAGACCCCGGCGCTGTGGAACCCGTGCGACACCCTGGACGCCGCGTTCATCCAGGAGCAGTTCGGGATCCGGACCACCGAGCGGAACGGCACCGCGACCGAGCCGGACTGCCGGTTCGCCCCGGCCGGCGACTCCGGCGACCCGGTGGTCTCGGTCAACTACCAGCTGTTCGACGGCGACCTCGACCAGCTCTGGGACGCGATGGGCCAGCAGGACACCGCCGACGTGCGGGAGCCGGAGATCGAGGGGGCCGATGCCGCCCGGGTCGTCGTCGACGCCCGGAAGAAGCAGCTCTACGTCACCGGCTTCGTGGAGACCGGCGACCTGTTCCAGGTGGTCAACGTGGTCGACCCGAAGCCGTACGACGTGGACGCCGTCGTCGCGGCCGTGGAGGCCACGCTGACCGCGGTCGCCGGCCACGCCAACGACGCCGGGATCGGCGTCGAGCAGCCCGCGGACGACGCGTCGCCGACCCCCTCGTCCTGACGCCCTTGGTTCGCGGCCGTCCGCCCAGCACGATGGGGACATGAGCGAGCCGCAGAAGATCGTCGTCATCGGTGGCGGCCTCGCCGGCGCCACCGCCATCACCACCCTGCGCGAGGAGGGCTACACGGGCGCGATCACCCTGGTCGGCGCCGAGCCCCACCTGCCCTACGAGCGCCCACCGCTCTCCAAGTCCTACCTGAGCGGCGACAAGTCGTTCGACGACGCGCTGGTCCAGGACCAGGCCTGGTACGACGAGCACGACGTCCGTCTCCTCACCGGCACCGAGGCCACCGCCGTCGACCTGGCCGCACACACGGTGTCGGTCTCCGGCGGCGAGACGCTGGAGTACGACGCGCTGCTGCTGGCCACCGGTGCGGAGCCACGGGTGCCGGATCTGCCGGGGGCCGGCGGGGCGTCGTACCTGCGGACGGTGGAGGACGCCGACGGCCTGCTGGAGGCGTTCGGGTCCGGTGGGCGCGCGATCTTCATCGGCGGCGGCTGGATCGGCCTGGAGCTGGCCGCGGCCGCGCGCAACGCCGGGATGGAGACGACCGTGCTGGAGCAGGCCGAGCAGCCGTTGCGGGGCGTGCTCGGACCCCGGCTCGCCGACCACCTCGTCGCGCTGCACCGCCAGCACGGCGTCGACGTGCGCACCGGGGTGGAGGTGCTCGGGATCGAGACCGTCGGCGGACAGCCCGACGCCGCACCGACCGGCGTGCGCACCGCGGACGGCGTCGAGGAGGCCGACCTGGTCGTCGTCGCGATCGGTGCCGCGCCGCGGGTCGAGCTCGCCGAGCGGGCCGGTCTCGGGGTCGCCTCCCCCGCCGACGGCGGCGGCATCACCGTCGACCAGCACCTGCGCACCACGGACCCGCAGGTGTGGGCCGCCGGTGACGTCGCCCTCGCGGTCAACACCGTCCTCGGGCCGCTGCGGGTGGAGCACTGGGACAACGCGATCCGCCAGGGCAAGGCGGTGGCCAAGTCGATGCTCGGTCAGGAGGTCGGCTACGACTGGCTGCCGTACTTCTACACCGACCAGTTCGAGTTCGGCATGGAGTACGTCGGCCACGGCTCGGCGTCCGACACCGTCGAGATCCGCGGGTCGCTGGACGACAACGAGTTCATCGCCTACTGGCTCGACGCGCAGCACCGGGTGAGCGCCGCGATGGCGGTCAACATCTGGGAGAAGGACGACCGGTTGCGCGAGATCGTCGGCACGGTGGTCAACCCGGCCGAGCTCACCGACCTGCGCTGAGCGTCCCGGGTCCGTCGAGCGCGGCCAGCACCCGCTCGGCCTTCCAGCGGGTCTCGGCGTACTCCTCCGCGGCGGCGCTGGCGACGGTGATCCCGCCGCCGGTGCCGATCCGGTAGGTGCCGTCGCCGGCGGTGGTCAGGCTCCGGATCACCACGCCGAGATCCGCCCGGCCATCGCCGGCCACCCATCCGAACGCACCGGCGTAGACGCCCCGCGGGGTGGCCTCGACGGCGTCGATGATCTGCATCGTGCGCAGCTTGGGTGCGCCGGTCATCGACCCGGCCGGGAAGAGCGAGCGCAGCGCCGCGACCGTGCCCACGTCGGGGCGCAGCCGACCGCGGACCGTGGAGACCAGCTGGTGCACCGACGCGTAGGACTCCACCTCCATCAGGTGCGGCACCTCGACGCTGCCGACCTCGCACACGCCGGCCAGGTCGTTGCGGAGCAGGTCGACGATCATCAGGTTCTCCGCCGTGAACTTCTCGTCGGTGCGGAGCCGGTCCCGTGCCGCCTCGTCCGCGGCCGGGGCCGGGTCGCGCGGCGTGGTGCCCTTGATCGGCTTCGCCTCCAGCGTGCGGTCGTCGGTGAGCAGCGCATAGCGCTCGGGGCTGGAGCTGAGCAGCCACGCCCGCGCCCCGGCCACGTCGTGCTGCAGGAAGCCCGCGTACGGCGCCGGGTTGAGCGCCCGCAGCCGCTGGTAGACCTCGCCGGGGCCGAGCGGGCTGGTCCGCTCCAGCCGGTGGGTCAGGTTGACCTCGTAGGAGTCGCCGGCGTGCAGGTGCTCCTGGACCTCGGCGAAAGCATCGAGGTAGGCGACGGGAGGGTAGGGTCGGAGGCCCGAGGCGGGAGCGGGGCGAGCCGGGTGAGCGGGTCGAGCGCCGTGTCCCCCGGCCGCTCGAACGTCCGCAGGTGCCCCGGCCGCATCCACACCGCGTCGGGCAGGTGCGGGTCCGGCGCCGCGGGGAGGTCGGGGCGGGCGGCGTACCCGAAGTAGCCGAACCACTGGTCCGTCGGTCCGCCGGCCGCCAACTCCGTCTCCAGTACGACGAACGGGTCGTCCCCGACGACCTCGGCCCGTCCGCCAACGTGGCGGGTGACCTCGCGACGCGCCGCGTGATAGCTGAGCGACACGTCGTCGGCGTCGAGCCACCCGAGCACCGACCGGCCGCTGGACCAGTCGCGGGCGCCGCCGCCGTCGAGCCAGAAGCAGCGTTCGTGCTCGGCCTGGACACGGGCGAACGCCTCCGCGGGATCGCCGGGGGTCACCACGCGTCCACCCCGGCTCCGGTGAGGAAGTTGGTGACCAGCGCGGCCCCGTGCTCGGAGAGGATCGACTCGGGGTGGAACTGCACGCCGGCGAGTGGCAGGTCGGTGTGCACGATCCCCATCGTGACGCCGGTCAGCGCGTCCAGCGCGGTGGCCCGCATCCCGTCGGGCAGGTCGAGCACCGCCAGCGAGTGGTAGCGGACGGCCCGGAACTCCTGCGGCAGCCCGGTGAACAGCCCGGACCCGTCGTGCGTGATCCGGGCCGCGACGCCGTGCCCGGGCGGCACTCGGTCGACCACGCCGCCGTAGCCGGTGACCATCCCCTGCATCCCCAGGCAGACCCCGAGCACCGGCCGGCGGGCCGAGAGCAGCACCTCGCGACCGACCGCGAAGTCCCGCGGGTCCGCGGGTGGCCGGGGCCGGGCGAGAGCACCACGAACTCGTGGCGCAGCACGTCGTCGGGCTCGGTCTCGTCGTGCTGCACCACCCGCGGCAGCACCCCGGTGACACCGGCGATCAGGTGCACCAGGTTGCCGGTGTAGGAGTCGTGGTGGTCGACGACCACCACGTCGGGAGTGCGCACCCGCCCATTCTCCCGCAGCAGCAGTTCTGCGCTTGTGGTGCGCGTTGGTGTCACCAACTGACACCAACGCGCACCACAACGGCGTCAGCATCGCGGGCAGGCGTGGATGCGGCCGGTCCACCCACGCCGCTGGAGGACCCGAGCGACCCAGCCGGCCGTCCGACAGGCGTCGCCGAAGACGAGGCCATAGGTGATCCGCAGGGTCACCGCGTCGTGGGTGGCTGCCTCGGCGAGATCCCGACGGGCATCCCTGTCCCGTGCCGCCGGACTGCCGTGGAACGCCGCTCCGTCGAGTTCGACGATCGTGCCGTAGTCGTCGTACCGGACATCGTGGACCGTACGACGCCCGGTCGCCCCGCTCGCGTGCTGACGAGTGCCACGCGGCAGCCCGTGAGCACGCTCCACATCACGCAGGTATCCCCGCTCGAGCACCGAGCAGGCACCCGTCCGGGCATCCTCGAGGAGCGCTGCGACCACGGCGCGGCCAGACACGCGGGCGCGGCCGTCCAACGCCGCCACCACCCGGTCGACCGTCGTCCTCCTGCTGAAGAGCACCTGGCTCAGGTCCGAGAACGCACCGGCCAGGTCGCCCGCCTTGATCTGGCTCGACATCACGTCGAGGAGCGCATGCTCGAGCGCCACGCGTGGCGGCGCGGATCGCGGATCGATCCGGTCCGCAAGGTGGGAGATCCGGTGAACAGCAGCCCAGCGCGGCACGGACACGGAACGTCCGCGCTCGACCGCAACCTGAACGACGCGACCGCGGCGCGGCAGCACCTCGGCGAGCGCCGAGCGATCACACAGCGCCGCGGGATGAGCCGCGAGCACCGCCACCCACTCGCGCTGCTGGTGAGTGAGCTCACCGGTGTGCGTGACGTAGACGCCCGGATGCACCATCACGAGGTCACGTCGCCGGAGGAGACGCCGGATGTCGTTCTCCCCGGCGCCCGCATCGATGAGCTGAGAGCGGGCGATCACGCCGTCCTGCACCCAGCGGAGCAGGTGGCCCAGGTAGGGGTCACTCAGGTCGAATCGCGGCACCCCGGCACGATCGCCGCAACGACCCCCACCGTGCGCCACCCCGGCGCCCGTCTGTGGAGGGCAGAGGTCGTCCCCCGCTGTGGTGCCCGTTGGTGTCATCAGGTGACACCAACGAGCACCGCAAGGCGCCCAGAGCAAGCTCAGTCGAGGAGGACCCCCGCGACCAGGTCGTGCACGATCGCGAAACCGTGCTCGGTGAGGATCGACTCGGCATGGAACTGCACCCCGCGATAGTGCGGCCCGCGCAGCGCGTGCACGTCACCGGTCTCCGGGTCGGCGTCGACGCTCACCCCGGCGGGCAGCGCCACGTCCGGCCCGACCCGGCCGACGAAGGTGTTGTAGAAGCCGACCCGCTCCGGGCTGCCGTCCAGCCAGACCGACGCCTGGGTGCCCTGGAAGACGATGTCCTTGTAGGCCAGCGGGATGCCGAGCTGGTGGCACAGCGCCTGGTGGCCGAGGCAGACGGCGAGGAAGGGACGCTCGGCGGCCAGCAGCGAGGCGACGGCGGCGCGCAGGTTGGCCATCTTCGGGTCGGCGTCGTCCCGGGGGTCGCCGGGCCCGGGGCCGATGATGACCAGGTCGTAGCCGTCCAGGCAGCCCTCGACGTACTCCTCGTGGCGGACCACGGCCGAGGAGACACCCATCCGGGCCAGCATGTGGCGCAGCATGTTCACGAAGTCGTCCTCGCCGTCCAGGATGACGCACGACCTGCCGGCCAGGCGGGGGTCGGCGGGGGTGCCGGCCTGGTCGGCGAGCCAGAACCCGGAGAGCCGGCCGTTGCGGGCGGCCAGGGCGATCAGCGTCTCCTCGTCGGCGACCAGCTCGGCGAGCGTGCCGGCGGCGCCCTCGACCACCGGCGCGGGCGGCACCAGGCCGAACGCGGAGAGGATCCCCCGGCCTTGGCGTGGGTCTCGGCGACCTCGTAGGCGGGGTCGGAGTCGCGCACCAAGGTGGCGCCGGCGGTCACCTTCAGCGCGCCGTCCGGGGAGACGTCGGCGGTACGGATCACGATCGGCGAGTCGACCACCGCATCGCCGGCGGCGTCCCGGCCGAAGAGCGCCAGCGCCGAGGCGTAGTAGCCGCGGCCCTCGGGCTCGTAGGCCTTGATCAGCCGGCAGGCGTTCTCCACCGGGGAGCCGGTGACGGTGGCGGCGTACATGGTGTCGCGCAGCACCTCGCGCACGTCGCGGGTGGTGCGGCCGGCCAGCAGGTACTCGGTGTGGATCAGGTGCGTCATCGGCTTGAGGAACGGACCGAGCACCTGGCCACCCTCGGTGCAGATGTCGCACATCATCTTCAGCTCCTCGTCCACCACCATGAAGAGCTCGTAGATCTCCTTCTCGTCGCGCAGGAAGTCGCGCAGCCGCTCCTCGGTGGACCGGGTCTCCCCGGCCGGGGCGCGCAGGTGGAAGGTGCCGGAGATCGGGTTCATCCGGACGTCGCCGCCGTGCACCGAGACGTGGCGCTCCGGGCTGGCGCCGACCAGGTAGCGGTCGCCGGTGTAGAAGAGGAACGTCCAGTAGGCGCCGCGCTCGCGCTCCAGCAACCGGCGGAACACGGTCAGCGCCTTCGAGGCGTCCCAGTCGGCGACGACCGCGCGGTAGTTGCGCCCGACCACCAGGTTGGCGCCCTCGCCCTGGCCGATCTCGTCGCGGATGATCGCCTCGACGACCTCGGCGTAGTCCTCGTCGCTGGTCTCGAAGCCGCCGCGGTCGGTGAACTCCAGCCCGGTGTCCTCGATCGCGTCGACCACGTCGGCGACGGAGAACTCGTGCTCCTCGGCCACATCGACCACGACCAGCGGGGTGCCGTCGTCGTGGGCGTCGAAGCCGCGTTCACCGATCTGGCGGAACGGTACGGCGACCAGCCGGTCGCAGGTGCGCCCCGGCTCCGGCACCCCCTGCTCGAGCGGGATGTCCATGATCGAGTCGGCCACCCAGCGGGGGCCGCCGATCACGCCGACGGTGTCCCGGTCGCCGGAACGGGTGGAGCGCCGGATGATCGCCCACGCCTGGTGCCCCTGGATGGCCGCGATGGCTTCGGAGGCGGTGAGCGGCTGTTCAGGCATGCCCGAAGCCTAGGCTCCGGGCTCGCCGGTGCCGCGCCCGATCCGCTGCCCGGACGTGCTGGGGGTGCTGGTCAGGCGCCCAGCGCCACGAACGCCGCGGCCGTCCCGGCCGCCACCGGGTCGCCCGCGGCCCTGCGCCGGACCCGGTGCAGGGCGGTGGCCGGTGACTCGCCCGCCGCCAGCGCGTCGTGCAGCCCGACCATCAGCTCGGCGGTGGCGGCGTCGTTGACCTCGGCGACGCTGGAGACCAGGCCCGCCGTGCCGAGCGAGAACAGCGACGAGGCGAGTCCGAGCAGCTCCTCGGCGCCGACCGGGGCGAGGACGCCGGACTCACACGCCGACAGCACCACCCGGTACGGCGCCCGCCGGACCCGCTCCAGGTCGTGCACCGTGAGCGGGCCGTCGGCGAGGTCGAGGGAGGAGAAGAGCGGACTGTCGGCGCGGAAGTGGCCGTGCGCGGCGAGGTGCACCAGGTCGGCACCGTCGAGACGGTCGAGCACCGGCTCCAGCGTGGCGTCGCCGCCGGCCAGCAGCGCGGCGTCCGGGTGGCGCTCGGCGAGCAGCGGCACCTCCGCCCCTCCGGTGGCCAGGCCGGGGCCGCAGACCAGCACGGTACGGCGCTCACGCCGCGGCGGGCGGGGCGCAGCGGTGGCACGCAGCCACTGGCCGGCGGACGGCACGATGCTGAACGGCCGGTCGGCGAGCGCGGGCAGGATCGCCCAGGGCAGCCCGTGCAGCCGCGCGGTCGGTGCCAGCACCACGGGGCCGTCGGGGATCAGCCGGACCGCGTCGCCCAGGACCGCCGTCTGGAGCCGCGCCCCCAGCCCGGCCAGGTCGGCCGGCCGGCCCCGGGCGGCCCGGCGCAGCAGCATCGCGGCGGGGGCCAGCAGCGCGGCGACGTCGGCGGTGGGGCCGGCCACGCGGCGTCGTACCCGGCCGCCGTGGACGAGGAGCACGTGCAGGGTGCCGTCGACGTCGACCAGCTCGACCAGGCAGCCGTCGCCGACGGCGGCGACCAGCTCCTCGACCCCGATCGGCCGCTGCTCGTCGGCGAGGGTGGCCGAGAGGGTGTGGCTCTCGGCGCGCACCGCTCGCTCCAGCCGTAGCCGCTCACGCTCGAGGGCGTCGGTCGGCTCGCCCTCCTGCCGTGCCTCGGTCAGCCGGCGCCCGTTGTCCCGCAGCGCCGCGAGCGCCTCCGGGATGGTCGTCAGGTCCGAGGTCGCCGGCGCCTGGGCCAGCGCGGTCGCCCGGATGCGCTCGCTCCAGCGCAGCAGGGTGCGCGGATCGGTGGCGGCGTGGCGGAGCGCGACCCCGCCGAGGTCGCGACCGTGCGCCGTCGCCAGCGCCCGCAGCTCGGTGGAGCCGATCAGCCGACGGTGCTCGTCGATCGCGTCCAGGCCCGCGGCGGCCGCGCGCAGCACGCCGCCCCGGTCGCCCGCCTCCTCCCGGTCCAGGGCCCGTGCCTGCCAGGCGCCGGCGCGGACCAGCGCATTCGGATGGGACCGGTACGACGCCGCCTGGTCCCAGTGGGTCTGCCGGGCGGCGCCCCGGGCGAGCCTCCCGGCGACGGTCAGCGCGAGTGGCGCCTCGTGCGCGGACTGCGCGTGCAGCTGCGCCGCCACCGACCGTGCCTCTGCGGCGAGTCCGCGGCGGTCCTCCAGGGCCAGGCGGGCGCGGACCGCGGTCAGCCGGGCGCGCAGCTGGAACCACGGCCGGTCCTGCCGGCGGAACAGGTCTGCCGCGCGCCGGGCGGCCTCGGCCGCCTCGGCGGGCTGGTCGGCATCGATCAGCGCACCGGCCAGCGCCGCGAGGAACTCCGCCTGCTCCAGCGGGGCGATCTCGCCCTGGTAGCCGTGGAACATCTCCACCGCCTCACCGGCCAGCCCAGCGGTCCGGTAGGCGCTGGCGAACTCCATGACGAACTCCGCCCGCACCGGCCAGCCGGCCGCCCGGTAGGCCTGCGCGGTCTCGGCGTAGCGGCGCAGCGCGAGCGCGTGGTCGCCGCGGCGCAGGGCGACCTCGGCGAGGTTGGCCAGGCTCGACAGCCGGTCGATCCAGGCCCCGGCCTGCTCCAGGATCCCGGCGGCGGCGGCGAACTCCGCCTCCGCCTGGTCGACCCGGCCGAGCTGCATCAGGACGTAGCCGAGCCAGATCCGGGCGCGCGCCTCCCAGGCCGTGTCGCCGGAGCCCTGCAGCGCCTCCAGCGCGGAGCGGAGCAGCGGCACCGCGGCGGCCTGGCCGCCGCGCAGCGCGAGCACGCCGGCCTCCCGCATCGCGATCTTCGCGGCCAGGACACCCCTCGCGCCGTCCCGGGCCGCCTCCAGCTCCCGCAACGCCGCGCGGGGGCGCCCGGCCCAGGCCAGCGCGACGCCGAGGGTGGCGCGGACGTCGCGGACGCGGTCGGGGTCGCCGGCGCTGCGTGCCCAGCGCACCGCCTGGCGCAGCACGGCCAGCGCCTCCTCGGAGCGGCCCTCGTCCCGCAGCACGATGCCCAGGGCCTGTGCGGCGTAGGCCCGGGTGCGTGGGTCCGGGTCGGCGTCGAGCAGCGCCTGCGCCCGTCGGCGCGCCTCGTCGGGCTGGTCCAGCGCCTGGTCCAACAGCTGGTCCAACAGGTCGTCCACCAACTGGTCCGGCAGCTCCTCCATCGCTGTCCTCGACCTCCGGCTCCCCTGGGTTCCCTTTACCGGCACCGCCGACCGGGACTACGGTAGCGCCGCTCCCGGACTGAATTCTCCGTCTGTTCTCACACCGCCAGGAGCGGCCATGAACGCAGAACGACCGTCCCAGCCCTCCGACCTGATCGCCGCACTGCTGCGGCGACTGCGCGGCCTGATCCCGTTCGGCAAGGGCCCCGCCGCGCCCGCGGGGGTCGCCGACCCGGATCCGACGCCCCAGCCGTCCGAGGAGGAGGACCTCGACGCCGCCATCAAGCGCGCCCAGGTCAAGGTCCTCCGCGACGCCTTCGGCGACAACATCGCGACCGCGGCGGAGAAGGGCCTGCGGCCACCGCGCGACGACGCCGACACGCGCTACCTCTACCGCACCGGGCACGCCCTGGTGGCGGAGCCGGTCGTCGAGCGGGTCCGCGAGTACCTGGCCAACGACGACCGCTATCGCGGCGACCTCCGGGTCCTCTCCAAGCCCACCGAGGGCCTGGTCCTGGTGGGGCTGCCGACGCGTCGCAGCCGGGACGACAAGTCCGAGAGCGCCGACGTGCTGCAGATCCTGAACGACCTGGAGCGGGCCGGCGTGGTCGGGTCCGAGGAGGTCTCTCCCGACCACATCGTCTACCTCACCGGCTCCAAGGGCGGCATGTGCCCGGCGACCGAGCCGGAGATGGTGAGCCGCCGCACCCCCGTCCCCTGGCCACCGGTCGCGCCCTGCCCGGAGAAGGTCGCGGAGGAGAAGAAGGTCCGCGTCGGGGTCGTCGACTCCGGGCTGTGGACCGACGCGGTCGGCAGCGCCGAGTCACCCTGGCTGGAGGTCGACGACATCTTCGCCGATCCCTCCGACGTCGAGATCGTCAACCCGTCGGCCATCCACCCCTACGCCGGTCACGGCACCTTCGTCGCCGGCGTGATCGCCTGCATGGCGCCGGAGACCCGGGTCGAGGTGGAGGGCGTGCTGACCCACGGCGGCGCGATCTACGAGTCCGAGATCGTCCAGCAGCTGCACGAGGCGCTCACCGACGACGACCACCCGCAGATCATCAGCATCTCCGCGGGCACCCACTCCCGCGGCGGGATGGCGCTGCTCTCCTTCACCATGCTCGCCGCCACCCACCAGCTCGAGAAGCGCGACGACGTGCTGATCGTGGCCGCCGCCGGCAACGACGCCAGCGACGAGCCGTTCTGGCCGGCCGCGTTCCCCTGGGTGGTCTCGGTGGGGTCGGTCGACCAGGACGGCGGTGTCTCCGACTTCTCCAACGTCGGCCGCTGGGTGGACGTCTATGCCCGGGGGCGTGACCACGTCAACGCGTTCCCGCACGGCTCCTACACCTGCTACGAGCCCCCGCACGTCGGCGAGGTGCGCACCTTCTCCGGCGTCGCCCAGTGGAGCGGTACGTCGTTCTCCACCCCGATCGTCACCGGGCTGATCGCGGCCCACATGCAGGCCACCGGCGAGTCGGCCCAGCAGGCGCTGGCCGCGGTGATGGCTGGCGCGACCACCTCCACCGACCCGCGTGGCGGCACCATCAAGACGGTGGGGCCGCTGACCTGACCCGCCACCGTTCAGCGGTCAGAGGGTCACCCAGTCGGTGGTGAGCCCGGTGCCGGCACCCCGCACCCGGAGCCGGAGCGGCCCGGTGCCGATGCCGGGCACGGTGAAGAACCCACTCTGGTCGACGGCGACCTCGACGTCGGCGACACCGGGACGCTGCACGGTGACCGTGGTGGTGGCGCCGGGCTGCGTCGTACCGATGACTTCGCCGAGGAGGTCCCCGTCGGTGATCTCGAGCTCGAGGGTGACGCCGTCCTGATCGTGGCGGCGGCCGAAGGAGAGCGTGCGGGGAGCGGCGGCAACGGATCGCACGGCGGCGCCTGCGTCCAGTGCGGAGTCGTGCAGCAACTCGGCCAGCTCGGCGTCGACGGTGCGCCAGGTGAAGGCGGCCCGGGCGGCCGCGCGGCGGCGCTGGTCGTCGGCCTGCGCGGCCACCGCCTCGCCGAGCGCGGCGAAGAGCTCGTCGTCGCCCGCCCCAGTCAGGTCGTCGCGTTCCTCACTCATCCCGCGTCCCCTCCTCCGGTGGCTTCGTCGCCGGCCAGGCCGCGCAGGGAAGCGGTACGGCGCAGCTGGTCCAGCGCGCGCGCCCGGGTCGGGCCGATGCTGCCGACCGGGATACCGAGCCGTCGGCTGATCTCCTCGTAGGCGACCGGTGGGTCCTCCAGCAGGAGGAGCAGCAGGTCGCGCCGAGCGGCCGGCAGCTCCGCGAGGGCCGCGAGGAGCAGCCGGTGCCGCTCGGCGGCGAGCAGGTCGGACTCGGCGACGTCCTCGGCGATCGCGTCCAGGCCGCCGGCCTCGTCCTGCGGGTCGGTCGGTCGCATCCGCCCGCGCGCGGAGAGCACCCGCAGGCACTCGTTGCGGGTCGTGGTGCGCAGCCATCCCGGCAGCGCGGCGGGCTCACGGAGGTCGCCGAGGTGCTCGACGAGTCGCAGCCAGACCGTCTGGCTGACGTCGTCGCCGTCGGCCGCGTTGAGTCGGTGACCGCGCACCACCGCTCCGACGAGCGGGAGGAAGCGGTCGACCAGGGTGTCCCAAGCATGCTGGTCTCCCTTCCGAGCCGCCGACACGATCGTCGACAGCGGATCCGTCACGGTCACACCCGGCTCCTCCCGTGGGACGGGAATCCTGTGGGTGCATCGTCTCGCAGATAGGAGCGCCGGACCAGCGTCGCTGATACGTGAGACCGGCCGATCGGTCCCGCGGAAAGTTTTTCCGGTGCGACGTATCAGGAACGGGTACCGGCTGCTCTGGGTGGTGTGTTCGGCCGGCGCTCCCACGGCCGAACACCCCTACTTCTGCGAGGAGACGACGATGAGCCTGGACCAGACCTACGCCGCGGCGACGACGCGCGTCGGCCAGCTCGACCACCGTGACCTGCGCACCCTGCGACTGATCGCGCTCGGCCACTCCGAGGAGTCGATCGCGGCACGGATGGGCACCAGTCCGGACGGCGTCGCCCAGCACGCTGGCGCGATCTTCCGCGCCCTCGACCTCACGCCGTCGGCCGACGTCGACCGGCGACTGCTTGCGGTCCTCACCCTGCGCCAGGCCTGGGGGACAGGTAGCCGGGGAGGTTCCGCATCATCCTCGCGGTCAGGCCATGTGGGAGGCCGCGCGAGGCACGGGGTGGTCCGTCGACCGGGGACACGGCGGACCACCCCCTCTTCTGTGCCGGCTGGTCGGCCGTGCTCAGCCGACCGTGGTGAGCAGCTGGGTGGCCCGGGTGAGGACGACGTAGAGCGTCGCCCGTCCGGTCTGCGACTCGCCCTCGATCTCTTGGGGGCGCACCACGACGATCCCGTCGAACTCCAGGCCCTTGGTGTCCAGCCCGGTGAGCACCACGACCCGGTCCTCCCCCGACGGAGTGCGCGACGCGTCGCGGGCCGAGGCCGCGGCGGCCGGGGCGTCCTCGGCCAGCTCGGGCCAGGACGCGAGCCAGGAGTTCACCTCCGAGCGGCGGGCGGCCGGCACCACGATGCCGACGGTGCCGGCGACCCGGCCGGCGATCTCGACGACCGCTGCGCGGGTGGCCGCCTCGAGGCCCGCCGGGTCGTCCAGGGTGACCTCCACCGGCTCCGCACCGGTACGGCGCACCGCGTCCGGCAGGTCGGCGTCCAGCCCGACCCGCTCGGCGTACGCGGCGGCGTAGGCGTAGATCTCGGCCGAGTTGCGGTAGTTCGTGGAGAGGTGGAACTCGTGCAGCGCCTTGCGCTCCAGGGCGGCGGCGCGGGCCTCGGCGGCCTCGGCCGGCACCGGCCACGAGGACTGCGCCGGGTCGCCGACGATGGTCCACGACGCCGTACGGCCCCGACGGCCGACCATCCGCCACTGCATCGGGGTGAGGTCCTGGGCCTCGTCGATCAGCACGTGGGCGTAGCCGTCGTCCTCGATGCTGTGCGTCGGCGGCCGCCAGGCGCGCCCGGACGGGGCGAACTCCCGGTCCGCGGCGGTCATCAGCTCCTGGATGTCGACCGCGCCCTCGATCAGCGCCAGCGGGTCGTCCCGCTCGTCGTCGCTGCGCTGCGGCACGTCGCCGAGCAGGTAGCGCAGCTCGTCGAGCAGCGGCACGTCCTCGATCGCGATCTGCGGGCCGATCGGACGGTCCGGGTCGAGCTCACCCCAGGTCTTGTGCACCAGCTGCTGCTCCTCGGCGCTCAGCAGTCCGTCCGCGACACGGTGCAGCAGCTCGGGGTCGCGCAGCCAGGTGAGCACTATCGGCGCGTCCAGCGGCGGCCACCAGGCCAGCGCGAAGTCGAGGAAGTCCTGGCGCCCGAGCATGTCCTCGTCGAACGCCTCGCGGCCCAGGTCGCGACCCCGCTCGCTGCGGACCTGTCGCCACAGCGCGTCGAGCAGGGCCGCGGAGACCCGCGGGACCTGCTTGTTGCGGCGGCCCTGCGACATCAGGCTGCGACGGATCTGGCCGAGTCGGCGCCGGTCCAGCACCAGCCGGTCGTCGCGCCAGAAGACCCGGAACTCCTGCGGGGAGCCGGGCGCCTGCTGGCGGGCGACCCGGCGCATCAGCTCCGCCATCCGCGCCGAGCCCTTCACGTCGGCGACCGCCGGCTCGTCGTGGCGGGTGGCGCGGACCCCGTCGACCACCTCGCCGAGCGAGCGGAGCGCGACCGCGGTCTCGCCGAGGCTGGGCAGCACCCGCTCGATGTAGCGCATGAAGACGCCCGAGGGTCCGACGACCAGCACGCCGCCGGACTCGTAGCGGCGACGATCGGTGTAGAGCAGGTACGCCGCGCGGTGCAGCGCGACCACCGTCTTGCCGGTGCCGGGGCCTCCGGAGATCGCGACCACACCCTTGCTGGGAGCGCGGATCGCCTTGTCCTGCTCGGCCTGGATGGTCGCCACGATCGAGTGCATCGAGCGGTCCCGGGCACGGGAGAGCTGCGCCATCAGGGCGCCCTCGCCGATGATCGGCAGCTCCCGGCCGGCCTGCTCCGCGCGCGCCTGGGCGTCGGCGTCCAGCAACTCGTCCTCGACGCCGAGCACCTCGCGTCCGCCGGCACGCAGCACCCGCCGGCGGATCACGTTCTGCGGCGTGGCGGCGGTGGCCTGGTAGAAGACGGCGGCGGCAGGGGCGCGCCAGTCGATCAGCAGGGACTCGTGGTCGTCGTCGCGCAGCCCGATCCGGCCCACGTAGCGGGGCGCGGGGTCGACCTCGTCGGTCAGGTCCAGGCGCCCGAAGACGAGGCCCTCGTGGGCGGCGTCGAGCTGTGCCATCCGTCTGGCCGCCTGGAAGACCATCGCGTCCCGCTCGACCAACCCGCCCTCGTGGCCCAGCCGGCCGCGGGAGTGGCCCTCCTCGGCGAGCCCCCGGGCCGTGTGACCGGCGCGTTCGAGCTGGGTGTAGACCCGATCCACGAACGCCTGCTCGGTCGCGATCTCCCGCTTGGCAACCTCATCCGTCACCGGTGTCGTCCCTGCCCGTTCTCACGTCGTCCCATGGTGTGGCGCGCGGCGGTGACGACGACGTCACAGCGCCTGCGACAAGAGGAGAAACTCTACCCGAGGCGGGCTGATTCCCGGGTGCGGCGGGTCGATCAGCGCGACAGCCGATCCGCACGGTCCTGCAGCAGCGCCCGCTCCCGGTCGTTGCCGGCGAGCGCGGCGGCGCGGGCGAACTCCGCCGCCGCCTCGGCGTCGCGTCCGAGACGGGCCAGCAGGTCGCCGCGGACGGCCGGCAGCAGGTGGTAGCCGGCCAGCGCGGGAGTCGCGGCGAGGTCGTCGACGACGCGCAGCCCGGTCTCGGCTCCGTAGGCCATCGCGAGGGCGACCGCACGGTTGAGCTCGATCACCGCTGAGTCGGTGGCGCGGGCGAGCCGGGCGTACAACGCCGCGATCCGCACCCAGTCGGTCGCGGCCACCGACGGCGCGCGGGCGTGCTCGGCAGCGATCGCGGCCTGGACGACGTAGGGCCCGTCGCCGCCCAGGTCGCCCGCGATCCGGAGGGCGGCGTACCCGCGGGAGATGGCGGCGGCGTCCCAGCGGCTGCGGTCCTGGTCGTCGAGGAGCACGGGCGCACCATCCTCGTCGATCCTGGCCGGCAGCCGCGAGGCCTGGAGCTCGAGCAGAGCCAGCAGCGCGTGCGCCTCGGGCTCGTCGGGGACGACGGTGGCGAGGATGGCGGCGACGCGGACGGCCTCGGCGCACAGCGCCGGACGCATCCAGTCCTCGCCCGCGGTGGCGGCGTACCCCTCGTTGAAGAGCAGGTAGATCACGCCCATCACCGAGGCGAGGCGCTCCTTCCGCTCGGCGCCGACCGGCTCCTCCTCGAGCGCGGCTCGGGCGGTCGCCAGGGTCCGCTTGGCCCGGGAGATCCGTGTCGCCACGGTCGACTCCGAGGTCAGGTAGGCGCGGGCGATCTCGCGGCTGCTGAGTCCCGCGACCATCCGCAGCGTCAGCACGGTGCGGGTGTCGTCGCTCAGCGACGGATGGCAGCACAGGAACATCAGCCGCAGCACGTCGTCCTCGACATGGTCCTCGACGTAGGCGTCCTCGGCAGCCTCCTCGACGGCCTCCCCGACGCCGGCCGCGACCTCGGCGTAGGCGCGCTGCCGGCGCTCGCCGGCGCGGAACAGATCCATCGCCCGCCGGCGGGCGGTGGTCATCAGCCACGCCGCGGGGTTGTCGGGTACGCCGCTCTCGGGCCACTGCGCCAGCGCCTGGGCGAGCGCCTCCTGGGCGACGTCCTCGGCGCGGTCCAGGTCGCGGGTGATCCGCAGCAGCGCGCCGAGGAGGCGTGGCGACTCGGTTCGCCACGCCTCCTCGACGGCGTCAGCAGCGTCCATGCCCACCGATCACGGGGCGGGTGCCTCGTAGTACGCGCGGACCTCGATCCAGCCCTCCCAGCCCGGCCACGCCTCCTGGTGCACCGCCAGGAACCGGGCGGACTTCTCGGCGGCGGCCGAGGCGTCGGGGACGTCGTAGACGGCGTAGCCGCCGACCAGCTCCTTGGTCTCCACGAACGGCCCGTCGGTGGTGCTGACCGACCCGCCGGTCAAGGTGACGATCGCGCCGACCTCCTGGACCGGCCGCAGCCCGCCCACCTCGACGATGCTGCCGTCGGCGGTGTTCTCCGCCTGCAGTGCGCCGATCGCGGCGAACAGCTCCGGCGGCGGCTCCGGGGTCGGACGGCGGGTCTCGTGGACCATGCAGATGAACTTCATCGGTGTCTCCTCGTGTCCGTGCTCAGTGTTTCAGTTCTGCAGCAGTGCGCGCAGGCGTGCGTCGCGCGGCCACGCCCCGGCCCAGACCAGGACGGCCATCGCGACGGCGAACACGACGTTGGCGGTCGTCGCTGCCGTGGCCAGGTTGATCGCGCACGCCCCGCCGAGGTAGGCCGTGAGCAGGATCGTCCCCATCGCCCGGGTGCGCGGCACCAGGTAGCCGACGAGGCAGACGGCGAGCACCGCGCCGCAAACGACCGGGAACCACGCGGGTGCCCCGATCTCGGCGTTGAACTCCATGACGTGGGTCTCGCGGGCCAGGTGGGTGGTCGCGTCGAAGGCCAGGAAGGCGCTCGCCAGGGCGGTGATGATGCGGCCCGCGACGACCTGGGGGTGGGGACGGGCCGCGCTGCGGGCGGTGTGCGGGACCCGGTCGTCGGTGATGGCTGTGGTGCTCATGGGGTGCTCCTCGGTGTCGGTGATGAGCTCGTTGTCATCCCTACGTCGCCGGGGCACCCCGGATCTCGACATCGCTGCTGAGAGTTTTTCTCGGCCGGTCGCATCCGGCGTGCGCCGTGCGCTCGGGCTCGCTCCCGGTTCAGTCCGCGGCGGCGAGCTCGGCCGGGGAGCGCAGCACGCAGAACTGGTTCCCCTCGGGGTCGGCCATGGTCACCCACCCGGTGCCGGGACCGTACGTGCCGCGGCGGTCGGCGAGGATCGTGGCACCGTGCCCGACCAGCCAGCCGACCTCGTCGTCCTGCGTCCGCTCACGGGGCCGCAGGTCGAGGTGGACCCGCTTGGCCGGCAGCTCGGCGTCGGGCACCTCGATGAAGAGCAGCGAGTGGCCGGAGTCGGGGTCGCGGATCATGCACTCCTCGTGGCCCGGCAGGTTCGGGTCGTCGGCGTCCATCGCGTAGTCGAGCGCGACCCGCCACCACTCGCTGAGCGCGAACGCGTCGTGGCAGTCGATGGTGGTGTGGGAGTGGAACATCGCCATGCGCGGGACGGTAGGCGCCGGCCGCGAGACCGTCCAACGGGTTTCGCGACCGGACGCGGTGCGCGGTCAGCGGGTGCGTGCGAAGACCGGCTCCATCACGTCGGCGCGGAACCGCTCGATCGCCTCGAGCTTCTGCTCCAGCGTCGCCCGGTGCCCGTAGTAGTACATCCACGGCATCGTCATGGTCAGCGTCACGCCGCCCTCGACCGCGCGCAGGAAGTCGTCGGGGGTGAGCGCGTCGGTGAGCGCCGGCGCGACGTCGTACGGCGTGCTCGGGTCGATGCCCGCCGCGACCCGCAGCTCGCGCAGCCGACCGGCCACCTCGACCGCCTCGTCCACGGTCGCCATGTCGCCGATCCAGCCGTCGTGGCGCGCGGCGCGACGCAGCGCGACGTCGGAGAGGCCGCCCACCCAGATCGGGATCGGGCCGGGCGGGTGCGGGCGCATCACCAGGCGGTCGCAGGAGTAGAACTCGCCGTCGAAGTCGGTCCAGCCCGGCGTCCACAGCTCCTTCATCAGGGCCAGGCCCTCGTCGGTGCGCCGGCCGCGGGTGGAGAAGTCGCGGCCGAGCAGGTCGAACTCCTCCCGGCACCAGCCGACGCCGATGCCGAGGGTGACCCGTCCGCCGGAGATCGCGGCCGCGGTGCCGACGGCCTTGGCCACGCTGAACGGGTCGCGCAGGGCGGCGACGTAGACGGAGGTGAAGAACTCCAGCCGCTCGGTGACCGCGGCCAGCGCGCCCACGGTGACCCACGGGTCGGGCCAGTCGACGTCGGTGGGCCAGCGGCGGGCGCCGTCGGCGGTGTAGGGGTAGGGCGTGGCCAGCTCCTCCAGGTCGACCACGTGGTCGGCCAGGCTGAACGAGCGGAAGCCGGCCTCCTCGGCCGCACGGGCGAGCGGGATCAGGTCCTCGACCGGCTGGTAGGCGGTCACCATCGCGAAGTCCACGCGCTCACCCTAGGACCGGAATAGAACAGGTTCTAGAGGATGGCCGCGTGGACCGCCTTGTCGTGCCGGTCGGTGTCACCTGATGACACCTACCGGCACCGGTGACTACTTGCCGCGGCTCAGGAAGGCGGTCATCGCCTCGCGGGCCGCGTCGGAGCCGAAGAGCCGGGCGCTGAGCTGGACCAGCTCCTCGCCGTCGGAGTCGATCCGGGCCAGCAGGTCGCGGGCCAGCAGCTGCTTGGTCTCCCGCAGACCCTGCAGCGCGCCGCTGGCCAGCGAGGACACCTGGGCGTCCACCGCGGCGGACAGCTCCGCGGCCGGCACGGCGCGGGTGACCAGGCCGAACTCGGCGGCCTGCGTCCCGGTGAAGACCTCCCCGCCCAGCGCGGTCAGCCCGGCCGCACGCGAGGTCATCCGGGGCAGCACGGTCAGCGAGATCACCGCCGGTGCCAGGCCGAGCTTGACCTCGGTCAGCGCGAAGGTCGCCTCCTCGGCGACGACCGCGAGATCCGCCGCCGCCACGATGCCGATGCCGCCGGCCCGGGCCGCCCCCTCCACCACCACCACGACCGGCTTGGCGTGGGCGACGATCTGGCGCTGCAGCGCGACGATCGCTCGCGCCCCCTCCTCCATCGGCACCGTCGACGCCTCGGAGAGGTCCGCGCCGGAGCAGAAGACCCGGCCGGAGGAGCGCAGCACCACCACCCGCACCGCGTCGTCGGTGTCCACGGCGGCCAGGTGGGCCGACAGCTCGGTGATCAGCTGCTTCGAGAGGGCGTTGCGGTTGTGCGGCGAGTCCAGGGTGATCGTGGCGACGCCGTCGGCGACGTCGAGGTGGACCAGCTCGGCGGGGGCGTCAGTCATGCGGCCATCCTGCCCCGAGACCCGACCGGCCCGAGACTCAGTCCTCGTCGTGGATGGGCTTCTTGGGCAGCTTCTTCACCCGACGCTGGCGGCGCCGGCGCTCCGGGATCATCCGCCGCAGCTCCTCCAGGTTGCCGAAGCAGAGCAGCCGGTCCTCCGCCTCGAGCACGTGGCGCGGGTAGGGGTTCGGGATGACCGAGGTGCCGCGGTGCAGGGTGAGCACGGTGATGTCGCGGTCCCGCAGGCCCGCCTCGCCGAGCGTCTTGCCGACCAGGTCCGCGTCGCCGTGCACCACGAGCTCGGCGACGCCGTACCCGGTGGAGACGGAGAGCCGCTCGCGCACGTCGATCTGCGGGAAGGCGACCTGGTTGTCGATGTAGTCGATGATCGCGCCGGCCACGTCGAGCTTGGTGGCGGTCTCGATGCCCTCCAGGCCCGGCGAGGAGTTGACCTCCATCACCAGCGGCCCCTCGCTGCCCTCCAGCATGTCCACGCCGGCGACCTTGAGGCCCATGATCTGCGCCGCCCGTACGGCGACCCGCTGGTACTCCTCGTCCAGCTCGACCGGCTCCACGCTGCCACCGCGGTGCACGTTGGAGCGGAACTCGTCACCGCTGGCGACGCGACGCATCGCGGCCACCACCCGGTCCCCGACCACCAGGGCCCGGATGTCGCGGCCCTTGGACTCCTGCACGAAGCGCTGGATCAGCACTTGCTGCTTGGTGGACTGCAGCGTCTCGATGATCGCCTCGGCGACCTTGATCGACGGCGCCAGGATCACCCCGATCCCCTGGGTGCCCTCCAGCAGCTTGATCACCACCGGGGCGCCGCCGACCCGCTCGATCGCCGGGATCACGTCGGCCCGGTCGCGGACGAAGGTGGTCGCGGGCATCGAGATGTTGTGCCGGGAGAGGATCTGGGTGGCGCGCAGCTTGTCCCGGGAGTTGCTGATCCCGGCCGCGGTGTTCGGGGTGTAGACGTCCATCTGCTCGAACTGGCGGACCACCGCGGTGCCGAAGTAGGTGATCGAGTTGCCGATCCGCGGGATGATCGCGTCGTAGTCGGAGAGCTGCTTGCCCCGGAACTGCAGGTCCGGGTCGTCGCCGGAGAGGTCGATCGAGAACCGCAGCGTGTTCAGCACCTTCACGATGTGCCCGCGGTCGAGCGCCGCCGTACGGAGTCGTTGGGTGCTGTAGGACCGCGGTGCCCGAGAGAGGATCGCCAGCTTCATTCCGACCTCGTGTGCCTTCGTCGTCGTGTCGTTGTCTCGTCGTGTCGGTGGGACACACCGCGGGACGTTGGCCGCGGCTGCTTGGATGGCTGTCGTGTCCGGAGCCCATTCAAGCAGCACGCCGATGACGGTCGGCTGGCGCGAGTGGGTGGTCCTGCCGGACTTCGGCGCGGGTCCGCTGAAGGCCAAGATCGACACCGGCGCCCGCACCTCCGCGCTGCACGCCTTCGACCTCGAGGAGTTCCGGCGCGACGGCGAGGACTGGGTGCGGTTCTCCATCCACCCGTGGCAGCGCACCGCCGAGGACGCGGTCGCGGTGGAGTGCCCGGTGCACGACCGGCGCACCATCCGCAGCTCCAGCGGGCACAGCCAGGAGCGGATCGTGGTGGTCACCGAGGTCAGGCTCGGCGACCGGGTGGTCACCACCGAGATCACCCTCACCCGGCGCGACGAGATGGGCTTCCGGATGCTGATCGGGCGGGAGGCGCTGCGCCAGGGCTTCCTCGTCGACGCGGCCCGCTCCTACCTGGGCGGCCGGCCGCCCAAGTTGGTTCGGCGCCGCAACCGGGGTCGCTAGGCCGTGGCCGCCCGCAGGCTGCGCGAGTCGTTCGCGATCGGCAACGTCCGGGTCCGCGCGGGCTCGGCGAAGGAGGTCGAGCTGCCGATCACCCGCCTGGTCACCGGCGGCGACGTGAGCCTCCCGGTGCGGGTGCTGCACGGGCGCGAGCCGGGGCCGGTGGTCTGGGTGAACGCGGCGATCCACGGCGACGAGGTCGGCGGGGTCGAGGTGATCCGGCAGGCGCTCGCCTCGCTGTCGGCCAGGACGCTGCGCGGCACGCTGGTCGCGGTGCCGGTGGTGAACGTGCTCGGCTTCATGTCCGGCGACCGCTACCTGCCCGACCGGCGCGACCTCAACCGCTCCTTCCCCGGCTCCTCCCGCGGCTCCCTGGCCAGCCGGATCGCGAAGCTCTTCATGACCGAGGTGGTCTCCAAGTGCGAGGTCGGCATCGACCTGCACACCGCCTCGGACCGGCGCACCAACCTGCCCCAGATCCGCGCCGACCTGGACGACCCGCGCACCCGCGAGCTGGCCGAGGCCTTCGGCGCCCCGGTGATGCTGCACGCCCGGATCCGGGACGGTTCGCTGCGCCAGGCGGCGCGGGAGGCGGGCGCCTGCGTGCTGCTCTACGAGGCCGGTGAGGCGCTGCGTTTCGAGCACGAGCCGATCGCCGTCGGCGTCGCCGGCGTACGACGTGTGCTCGCGTCGCTGGGCATGATCGACCTCGAGCCCGCCGAGCTCGCCACCACCGAGGGCGCCCCACCGCCCGTGGAGACCCGCACCAGCGGCTGGGTCCGCGCCCGCGGCACCGGCATCCTGCACCTGGAGGTCGAGCTCGGCGACACCGTCGCGGACGGCCAGCGGCTCGGCGGGCTCACCGACACCTTCGGCCGCCGGGTGCGGCTGGTGCACGCCGACCGCCCCGGGATCGTGATCGGGATGTCCCGGGCGCCGATCGTGAACGCGGGGGATGCGTTGGTGCACGTGGCGACGCCGGTGGGGGTGGAGCCGGGGGCTGCGGGTTTCACCGGCTGACCGGGGAAACCCGCACGACACGCCGGAGCGCATCGGCGTGTCGTGCGGGTTTCGGCCGACAAGTCCCGCCCGAACGACCCATCCGGACACCACCACGGGTCCGAACCACCCCCATGAAGGCACGGTTGGCATGGGCGGCGTACGGGATCCTGGCGACACTGACCGGCCTCGGGCTGGCACACCTGGTCGCGGCACTGACCGTGCCCGCGACCTCACCGGTGCTCGCCGTCGGCTCGGCGGTGATCGACCTGACGCCGACCCCGATGAAGGAGTGGGCGATCCGCACCTTCGGCTCCGCCGACAAGGTGATCCTGGTCGGCTCGGTCCTGGTCGGGGTGGTCGTGCTCGCCGGGGTCGCCGGGGTGCTCGCCCGCCGACGGGTCCGGTACGGCGCCGCGCTGCTGCTCCTCCTCGTGGCTGTTGCCGGGACGGCTGTGCTCAGCCGGCCCGCCGCGGCGGTCACCGACCTGCTGCCCTGCCTGGTGGCAACGGTGGCGGGAGTCGGCGCCCTGCTGTGGCTGGCCCGCGCCCAGCACCGGGTCGACCGCGCCAAGGCCGGCGCCGGCGCCGGCGCCCCGGCCGCCGACGACCCGGACGGCACCCCGGCCACCGACGACACCACCCACCCGGCCCCCGCGCTCACCGCCGGCCGGCGCGGCCTGCTCGTCGCGGTCGGCGCGCTCGGCGCGCTCGCGGCCGCGGGCGGAGCCGTCGGACGCCTGGTCTCGAACCTCCGACTGCGTCCCGAGGACATCACGCTGCCCTCGCCCACCGACCCGGCGAAGACGTTCCCCGCGGCCTGGACGACCAGGTCCCCGGGATCACCTCGTTCCGCACCGGCAACGCCGACTTCTACCGCGTCGACACCCGGCTCGACGTCCCCGTGGTCAGTGCCGACGACTGGACGCTGACCATCGACGGCGACGTCGACGAGGAGATCACGCTGACCTTCGACGACCTGCTCGCGATGGACCTGATCGAACGGGACATCACGCTGACCTGCGTCTCCAACACGGTCGGCGGCCCCTACGCGGGCGGTGCCCGGTGGTTGGGCGTGCGGCTGACCGACGTACTCGACCGCGCCGGCGTCGGCGGCACCGCCGATCAGATCCTCTCCACCGACGTGGACGGGATGACCATCAGCACACCGCTGGCCCTGGCCACCGACGGCCGCGACGCGATGCTCGCGGTCGGGATGAACGGCGAGGCGCTGCCCCGCGAGCACGGCTTCCCGGTGCGGATGGTGGTGCCCGGCCTCTACGGCTTCATCTCCGCCACCAAGTGGGTCACCCGACTCACCCTGACCACGTACGCCGAGCAGTCGGCGTACTGGACCGACCGCGACTGGGCCACCGACGCCCCGATCAAGCCCTCGGCCCGGATCGACACCCCCGCCGCTCTCGCCGACATCGACGCGGGCGAGGTGGTCATCGGCGGCGTCGCGTGGGCTCAGTTCGACAAGGGTGTGAAGCGCGTCCAGGTCCGTATCGACGGCGGCCCGTGGACCGATGCCGAGCTCGGGCCGGACGCGGGCAACGTCTACTGGCGCCAGTGGTTCCACAAGTGGCAGGCCGAGTCCGGCTCGCACCGGATCGCCGCACGCACCCTGACCGGTGACGGGGAGACCCAGACCGCGGTCCGGGCGGAGCCGTTCCCCGACGGCGCCAGCGGCGTCCACGAGCTGATCGTCAATGTCGCCTGACCTCTCGGCGACCTCTCACCGACCTCTCGCAGGTCCCCGACCGACCTCTCGGCAGGCACCCACCGACCCCTCGGCGGGAATCCACCGACCTCTCGGCGCAGTCGCCGGGAGCGGCGGCGATCCGGGGCTGAGACCCACCCCGCCGGGTACCGAAGAAAAAAGTTTCCGTGACCACCAATCCGGTCCACCGGCGGCGTCGAACCACCTGCACAAGACACCCCAACGGGAAGGCAAACCCATGAACCACTTCAAGCTCCCCCTCCGCCGTACCGCCGGTGTCGCCGCAGCGCTGGCGCTCTCGGTGTCCCTGGCCGCGTGCGGCAGTGACGACGAGAGCGCGGACGACTCCGGCTCCGGCGACACCACCAGCGAGACCAGCGAGTCCCCGATGGACGAGGGCTCGGAGAGCATGGACGACAGCACCGGCGCGATGACCGAGACGTTCGGCCCGGCCTGCTCGGAGATCCCCACCGACGGTGAGGGCTCCCTGGACGGCATGGTGGACGACACGGTGGCCACCGCGGCGAGCAACAACCCGCTGCTCAGCACGCTGGTGACCGCGGTCAGCTCGATCGACGGCCTCGCCGACACCCTCAACGGCGCCGAGGCGCTGACCGTGTTCGCGCCCTACAACGGCGCCTTCGAGGAGCTCGGCCAGAAGAACGTCAACGCGCTGGTCAAGGACGCCAAGAAGAACGGCCAGGACTCCGACCTCTACGCCGTGCTGGCCCACCACGTGGTCGGCGAGAACGCCACCGCGGACGCCGTGGTCGGTGAGCACGACACGCTGGCCGGCGACACGGTGACCGTCGAGGGCGACCCGGAGTCCGGGATGACCGTCTCCGACGGCGACGTCACCGCCAACGTGCTGTGCGGCAACATCCCGACCGCCAACGCCACGGTGTACGTGATCGACCAGGTGATGACCGGGGTCAAGTGACCGCGGACTAGCCACGGTCACCACCCACCCGGAAGGATCACGACATGGATCCGGTCCGCTCCGGCGCCGACGGCGCCCCCGACCAGGGGGCGCCGTTGGGCGCGGACCACACCGACCTCGCCACCGAGCTGGCGGCTCTGCTGAACCGCTCCGCGCGCGGTGACCGCGAGGCCTTCGCCCGCCTGTACGACGCCACGTCGGCGCGCGTGCACGGGCTGGTGCTCCGGGTGGTGCGTGACCCGGCCCAGGCCGAGGAGGTCACGCAGGAGACCTACCTCGAGGTCTGGCGGACCGCGAGCCGCTTCGACTCCGACCGGGGCAGCGCCCTCTCCTGGCTGCTGACCATCGGCCACCGCAAGGCGGTGGACCGGGTGCGATCCGCCGAGGCGTCCAGCCGCCGGGAGACGACGTACCACCAACGCAACCACGCGGTCGACCACGACGCGACCGCCGATGCGGCACATGCCTCGCTGGAGGCGAAGCGGGTGAGGACGGCACTGGCCGACCTCACCGCGATCCAGCGCGAGGCGATCGAGCTGGCCTATCTCGGGGGCTACACCCACACCGAGGTGGCCGCCCTGTTGGACCTGCCGGTGGGGACGGCGAAGACCAGGATCCGCGACGGCCTGATCCGGCTGCGCGACGCGATCGGAGTAGGACGATGACGGATCACGACCAGAACCTCAGGCCCGGCGAGCTGCCGGCCGCCGACCTGCACCGGCTCTCCGGGGCCTACGCGGTGGACGCGCTCGACGACATGGAGCGCGCCCGGTTCGAGCGGCACCTGGCCGACTGCGCCGACTGCCGCGCCGAGGTCGCCGAGCTGCAGGAGACGGCGACGCTGCTGGCCACCGACGAGGTCGCGCCGCCGCCGGACCTGCGCGCCGCCGTGCTCGCCGGGATCGAGACGGTCCGGCCGCTGCCGCCGGTCGCGGAACCTGCCCGGCCCGTCGAGCCGGCCCGGCCCGCCGCCGCGGGACGGCGCAGCCACCGGCGCGTGCGCTGGACCCACAACCGGATGTTCCTGGCCGCGGCCGCGGTGGTGCTGATCGCGCTCGCCGCCGGCACGGTCTGGATCCGCCCCTGGGCGGGGGACGGCGGGGACACGATCGCCGCGCCCACCACCACCGAGCGGGTCCTCGAGGCCGACGACGCCACCCGGGTCCGGCAGGACTTCCCGGACGGCTCGACCGCGACCGTGGTCGTCTCCCGCAGCGAGGGCCGCGCGGTGATCGTCACCGAGGACATGGCGGCCGCGCCGTCCGGACGGGTCTACCAGCTGTGGCTGCAGACCCCGGAGGGCTCCATGCAGCCGGCCGGGCTGATGCCCGACGCGCCCGACGCCACCCTCCTGCTCGACGGTGACGCCGCCGACGCCACCGCGGTGGGGATCACCGTCGAGCCCGACGGCGGCTCCCGGGAGCCGAGCAGCGACCCCATCGCGCTGTTCACCCTGGAGACCTGATGCACCCCCGCCGCGTCGCGGTGATCGGCTCCGGCGTCGCCGGGCTCCTCGCCGCCCATGTCGCCTCCCGCACCGCCGAGGTCACCCTCTACGAGTCCGACCGGCGGTTGGGCGGCCACGCCGACACCCACCGGGTGCCCGACCCGGCGACCGGCCGGGAGCTGGCCATCGACACCGGGTTCATCGTCCACAACGAGCGCACCTACCCGACCCTGCTGCGGCTCTTCGCCGAGCTGGGCGTTCAGTCACGGCCCTCCGAGATGTCGCTGTCGGTCAGCGACCGCGGCACCGGGGTGGAGTGGGCCGGCGCGCTCGGTCCGCGCGGCCTCTTCCCGAGCGGCCGCAACCTGCGCGACCCGCACTACCTGCGGATGCTCACCGAGATCCCGCGCTTCCACCGGCACGCCAAGCGGCTCCTGGCCGGCACCGACGCGACACCGGCCGGGGACCTCGCCACGCTGCGCTCGTTCCTGGACGCGCACGGCTTCACGCCGTACTTCCGGCGGCACTTCATGGAGCCGCTGGTCGCCGCCGTCTGGTCGACCGACCCCGCCGACGCCCTGGACTACCCGGCCGCCTACCTGTTCACCTTCCTCGACCACCACGGGATGCTCGGCGTCTTCGGGTCGCCGACCTGGCGCACCGTGGAGGGCGGCTCGCACGCCTACGTCGACGCCGTCGCCGCCGCGCTCACCGCCGCCGGCGGCAAGATCGCCCTGGACGCCGCGGTGGTCGCGGTGAACGAGCACGACGACGGGGTGCGGGTCGCCACCGAGTCCGGCACCGAGGAGTACGACGCCGCGGTCATCGCCACCCACCCCGCCGCGGCGCTCGGGATGCTCGCCGCGCCCACGGCCGCGCAGACCGAGGTCCTCTCCGCGATCCCGTACGCCGCGAACACGGCGCTGCTGCACACCGACACCTCGCTGCTGCCCGATGCCCCCGCCGCCCGTGCCTCCTGGAACTTCCGGCGCCCCGAGCGGCTCGGCGGACCGGTGCTGGTCACCTACGACCTGACCCGGCTGCAGCGGCTGGACACCCCGCAGCACTACCTGGTGACGCTGGGCGGCGAGCACCTGGTCGACCCGGCCACGGTGATCGCGCGCCGCGCCTACGAGCACCCGCAGTACAGCCCGGCCTCGGTCGCCGCCCAGGCCCGGCTGCCCGAGATCGACACCGACCGGATCGTCTTCGCCGGCGCCTACCACGGGTGGGGCTTCCACGAGGACGGCGCGCGGTCCGGGCTGGCCGCGGCGGAGCGACTGGGCTTCTCGTGGCCGGCCGGCGCCGTCGTACCGGACCTCTCGGTCGCCGCTGCGGGCAGCCCGAGCCCGGGGAGCGGAGTACGCCGCGACCCCGGCCGCACCGCCGCTCGCACCGCCTACGCGACGACCCTCACCCACACCCGGCGTGCACCGCTGCGCCACCGCTTCCGGCTGCACACCCGGATGTGGGTGGTCGACCTCGACGACGTCGCCGCGACCCGGCCGCCGGCCGGATGGCGGCGCGGCACCTTCGAGGGCCGCGACCACTTCACCGGCGCGACCACGACGATCCGCGAGGGGCTGGACACCTTCCTGGCGCAGGCCGGGCTCGACCTGCGCGGCGGACGGGCCCTGATGGCGGCCCAGCCCCGCGCGCTGGGCCACTGCTTCAACCCGATCTCGGTGCACTGGGTCTGGCGCTCGCCCGACGGGCCGGAGACCGGCGCCGCCCCGGACGCGACGGTGGTCGAGGTGCACAACACCTACGGCGACCGGCACGCCTACCTGCTCGACATGGACGAGGACGGCCGGGGCGAGGTCGACAAGGCCATGTACGTCTCACCGTTCCACGGCACCGACGGGCGGTACGTCGTCCACGCGCCGCCGCCGACCGGCGACCCGGACGGGCGGCTGCGACTGGCGGTCACCCTCGACCCCGGCGACCAGACCCCCGAGGCCGGCCGCTTCGGCGCCGCGCTGACCGGGCGCCCGGCACCCGAGCCGCGGGTCGCGCTGGCCGGGCTGCGCGGCACCGTCTCGATCCACCTGCACGGGGTGTGGCTCTGGCTGCGCCGCCTCCCCGTCCAGCCCCGTCCCACCGATCACCCCGCTCCGCACGGAGCCCGTCCCGGAGGCAAGCGATGACCGCGACCGCAAACCCCGCACTCGACACCGACCGCTGGCCGGACCTGACCGACGCCCCGTCGTACGGCATCGCGGCCCGGATCGCGCGGCGCCTGTTCCGCAGCGCGATCGGCCGGCTGCCGGTGACCGTCCACCTCGCCGGCGGCGCCCACGGACCGGCCGAGGAGATCGGTCAGGGTGGGCCGGCGATCCACGTGCACCGGCCCGACGAGTTCTTCGCGCGGCTGGGGCGCGACCAGCTGATCGGCTTCGGCGAGGCGTACATGACCGGCGCGTGGGACGAGGGCGACCAGGGTCCCGACGCGCTCGGCGACTTCCTGGAGGTGCTCGCGGCCCGGATGGCGCGCCTGGTGCCGCCGGCGCTGCAGTCGCTGCGCGCGGTGGTCACCACCCGGCTGCCGCAGACCCACCGCGGCTCCCGCTCGCACACCCGGGAGAACGTGGCCGCGCACTACGACCTCTCCAACGACCTGTTCGCGCTGTTCCTCGACCCGTCGCTGTCCTACTCCTCGGCGCTGTTCACCGAGGAGGAGCGCCGCGACCCGGTGCGCATCGACGAGCAGGTGTTCGTGGCCGCGCAGCACCGCAAGATCGACCGGCTGCTGGACGGTGCCGGCGTCGGACCGGGCACCCGGCTGCTGGAGATCGGCACCGGCTGGGGTGAGCTCGCGATCCGGGCGGCGGCCCGCGGCGCGGTGGTCCGCTCGATCACGCTGTCGGTCGAGCAGCGGGCGCTCGCGCTGGAGCGGGTCGCCGCGGCCGGTGTGGCGGACCGGGTGCGGGTCGACCTGTGCGACTACCGGGAGCTGCTGGAGGAGCCGGAGGCGGCCCACGCCTACGACGCCGTGGTCAGCGTGGAGATGATCGAGGCCGTCGGGGCGCAGTACTGGTCGACGTACTTCTCGACGCTCGCGCACGTGCTGGCTCCGGGCGGTCGGGTGGCGCTGCAGGCGATCACGATGCCCGACGACCGGATGCGCGCCAGCAAGGACACCCACACGTTCATCACCAAGTACATCTTCCCCGGTGGGGCGCTGCCCTCCCTGGTGGCGATCGAGGAGGCGCTCGAGGGCACCGGGCTGCGGCCGGTCGACGACCTGGCGATCGGCGCCGACTACGCACTGACGCTGCAGCGGTGGGACGCGGCGTTCGGGGCGGCGCAGGAGAAGGTGCTGGCGCTCGGGTTCGACGAGACGTTCTGCCGGATGTGGCACTTCTACCTGCAGTACTGCCGGGCCGGGTTCGCCGCGGGGTACATCGACGACCACCAGCTGGTGTTCACCGGTGGAGGGGCGCGATGACGGGTGCGGGTTTCCCCGGTCAGCCGGTGAAACCCGCACGACACGCCGAGCCACACCGGCGTGTCGCGCGGGTTTCGGCCGACAAGTACGACGCTCCGCCCGCCGACGGGGTCGCCGCCCGCCTCGAGCAGGCGCTGCGGCCGTTCATCGGCGGCGACCTGCCGGTCCGGCTGATCGCCTGGGACGGCTCGGCCGCCGGGCCGCTGCGTGACGGCGGCGGCACCGACCTGCCGGTCGTCGAGCTCCGCTCCCCCGACGCGCTGCGCCGGCTGCTGTGGCACCCGGGCGAGCTCGGTGCGGCGCAGGCCTACGTCACCGGCGACCTCGTCGTCCGCGGCGGGCTGGCCGAGCTGGACCGGGCGCTCACCCTGGCCTTCGCCGTGGCCGAGGAGCGGGGCCTGAGCGGTCGGCGACCCTCGCCGTCCGCGGTCGTCACTGCCCTGCGCACGGCGGCCGGACTGGACCTGCTCGGCCGTCCCCCGGCGCCACCGGCGAGCCAGGCGCGGATCCGCGGCCGGCTGCACAGCCGGCGCCGCGACCATGCCTCGATCAGCCACCACTACGACACCACGGCCGACTTCTACTCGCTGATCCTCGACCCGGTCGCGATGGCCTACTCCTGCGGCTACCACGCCTCCGCGGAGGTCTCCTTGGTCGAGGCGCAGCACGCCAAGCTCGACCTGGTCTGCCGCAAGCTCGGCCTGGAGCCGGGGATGCGACTGCTCGACGTCGGCTGCGGCTGGGGCTCGATGGCGCTGCACGCCGCCGAGCACTTCGGCGTCGAGGTGACCGGGGTGACCATCGCCGCCGAGCAGCAGCGGTTCGCCACGGACGCGGCGCGACGCCGCGGCCTCTCCGACCTGGCCACCTTCGAGGTGCGCGACTACCGGGACGCGGTGCCCGCAGCCGGGGAGGAGTACGACGCCGTCGTCTCGCTGGAGATGGGCGAGCACGTGGGCGAGCGCAACTACGTCACCTACGCGCAGGTCCTGCACGACGCGGTCCGCCCCGGCGGGCGGGTGCTGGTGCAGCAGATGTCGCGACCGGCCGGCAACCACCCCGGCGGCGGCCCGTTCATCGAGAGCTTCATCGCCCCCGACATGCACATGCGGCCGGTGGGCGCCACCGTCGACCTGCTCGAGGGGTCGGGCCTGGAGGCCCGCGACGTGCACGCGATGCGCGAGCACTACGTGCTGACGGTGGCCGGCTGGATCGAGCGGTTCGAGGCGAACCGCGCGGAGATCACCGACCTGGTCGGCGAGGAGCTGGTCCGCGTCTGGGAGCTCTACCTGGTCGGCGGCTCCCGGGCCTTCCGGGACGGCCGGATGGGCGTGGACCAGGTGCTGCTGGTCCGCCCGGGTGCCGACCACGGGCTGCCGTGGCAGCGGGAGTGGTGATGTCGGACGGATCGGCGCTGCTGCTCGGCGCGGCGACCTCACTGGTGGTCGCTGCGCTGGTGATGACCCTCACCGTGATCGTCGCCGGCCGTCAGGGCCGGGTGGTCGTGGTCGACACCGCCTGGGGCCTCGGTTTCGTGGCGATCACCGTGCTGGCGGCGGCACTCGCCGCGATCCTCGGGGACGGTGAGCCGTGGCGGATCGCGGTGCTGGTCGCGCTGGTCGGTCTGTGGGGGCTGCGGCTGGCCTGGCACCTGCTGCGCCGCAACCACTCCGGCGAGGACCCGCGCTACGAGAAGATGCTCGGCGGCACCCTGGCCGAGGTCGGTCTCGGGGTGGCGGTGCGCAAGGTGTTCGCCGTCCAGGGCGTGGCGATGGCGTTCATCGCGCTGCCCGCGGCGGTCGGCGTCCTCGCGGAGGTCCGCTGGGCCTGGGTGGTCGCGCTGGGTGTCCTGGTGTGGGCCCTCGGACTGGTCTTCGAGGCGGTCGGCGACGCGCAGCTCGCGGCGTACAAGCGGATCCCGAAGCAGGAGCGGCCCCAGGTGCTGGACACCGGTCTGTGGCGCTACACCCGCCACCCGAACTACTTCGGCGACGCCTGCGTGTGGTGGGGGATCTGGCTCGCCGGCGGTCTCGCCTCGGGCTGGGTGGTGGGGCTGGCGACCGTGCTGGCGCCGGTGGCGATGAGCTTCTTCCTGGTCGAGGCGACCGGGGCGAAGCTGCTGGAGCGGACGATGATGCAGCGGCCGGGCTATCCCGAGTACGCCGCCCGCACCTCCAAGTTCGTGCCGCTCCCGCCGCGCAAGCCTCACTCGCCGGCGTAGAGGCCGACTCCGAGCTGCAGGCCGGGGACGTCGCCGACGTAGTCCTCGAAGTCCTCGTCCTGGACCCGGATGCTGACCGTCACCGTCTCCCCCGGTGCGAAGGTGCGCCGGATCGCCGTGCCGTCCTCGCGGTAGCGGCTGACGGTCAACCCCGGCACGCCCGGGCGGGTGTCGCTGTTCGCCACCCAGCCGGCGTCGGCCCCGGTCAGCGAGTCGGACAGCATCCCCCGGCACCCGCTGCCGCCCTCGACCAGCCACCGGTCCTCGACGTACATCACCGCGTACGGCGTCGGCACCTCCCGGTCCGCTGCGGAGTAGGTCAGCCCGGACTGGCAGAAGTCGGCGAACATCGGCCTCTCGGGCACCACGACCTCCATCGACACCTCACGGTCGCCCACCGCGCCGATCGCCGCGCCGACCAGCGTGCGGTCGGTCCGCGCGGCGCCGTCCCGGTCGGTCACCTCCTGGCGGAAGGTGATCCCGTCCTCGGTGACCCCGGCCGGCGGGGTCTGGGAGAGCTCGTAGAGCGCGACACCGATCCCGCCCGCGGCGCGGGCGTCGAGCAGGTCGTCGGCGCGCAGGTCGTGGTCGCCGTAGGTGTCGTCGATCAGGCGCGGGGTGCTGAACGTGCCGGCGGGTCCGCGGGCGAGGATCATCTCCTCGACCCGGATCGTGGCCCGCTCCTCGGAGACCCAGGCCACCACCAGCGGGCGGTCGTGCTCGGGCAGCTGGGAGAGGGTCAGCGAGGCGTCGTCGCGGGTCTCGGCGCCGGCGACGTACTCGAACGTGTAGCCCTGGTAGGTGACGGTCTCCGGGACGTCCGCGCCGTGCAGCTCCCCGGGGGCGGCGGAGTCGGCCGGTGCCGGCTCCTCGGCCCCGTCCGGGAGCACCGTGACCGCGGCCGCGCCGGCCACCAGCACCGCGACCAGGGTCGCCGCACCCACCGCAGCCCGGCGGCGTCGTACGGCGCGCACGCGGCCGGTGACCGCGCCGGCCCGGGCGTGCCCGTCGTGGTCGAGATCGGGGGCGTGGCTGCGCAGGGTCTGCTTGAGGTCGTCGATCGTGTTCATCAGCTCTGCTCCTCGATCAGGGAGGGGTCGATGCGCAGCTTGGCGAGCGCGCGGTGGGTCTGGCTCTTCACGGTGCCGACGCTGCAGTCGAGGACCCGGGCGGTCTGCGCCTCGGTCAGGTCCTCGAAGAAGCGGAGCACCACGACGGCCCGCTGCCGCCGGGGCAGCCGCCCGACGGCGTCCCAGAGGTCGTGGCCGGTCTGCACGCGGTCCACCTCGAGGCCGTGGCCGGACGGGCGGGGCTCGGGCATCTCCTCGGTGGGCTGCTCACCGTTCCACTTGCGGCGCCACCAGCTGGCGTAGGTGTTGACCAGGATCTTGCGCACGTAGGGCTCGGGGTCGCCGTCGATGCGACCCCAGCGGAACCAGGCCTTGGTGAGCGCGGTCTGCAGCAGGTCCTCGGCCGCGGCGTGGTCGCGGGTGAGCAGGAACGCGGTGCGCAGCAGCGCCCCGGAGCGCGCGGCCACCCAGTCCTCGAAGTCGGCGCGCTCGCCCACTGGTCCCCCGATCGGCCCCACGGTGCGGCGCGGGGTCTGCAGTGCGTCCATGCCCCTCCCACCGGTCGGGGCGCAGGAATGGTTGCACGCCGGTCAGCAGATTTCTGCGACGGCGACTCGGGACGGCCCGGGAGGCGTTCACCCGCCGTTGGCCGCGTTCCCCTAACCTGCGCGGGTGAGCAACGAGGACTACCTGCGCCTGGCGACCGTCGACAACTTCCGCGACGTCGCCGGCGACGGCTACGCGACGACCGACGGGGGGCGAGTCCGCACCGGGGTGTTCTTCCGCTCCAACGAGCTGCGCCTCTCCGGCCCGGACCTGGCGACGCTCACCGGTCTCGGGCTGACCGCGATCATCGACCTGCGCTCGCAGGGCGAGATCGACCGGCACCCCGATCCCGCGGTGGACGGCGCCGACTGGCTGCACTTCGACCTGTTCGGCATCCCGATGGAGCGGGTCGCGGCGGTGCGGACGGTCGCGGACGCCGAGGAGATCATGGAGACCGTCTACCGCGGCTTCGTCGACGACGAGCACAGCCGGGCCCAGCTCGGCAATGTGCTGCGCCAGCTCTCGACCGGCGCCAAGCAGCTCTTCCACTGCACCGCCGGCAAGGACCGCACCGGGTGGACCGCCGCCCTCCTGCTGCACATCGCCGGCGTCGACGACGCCACCATCGCCAGCGACTACCTGCTCACCAACGCGCGCAGCGCGGCCAGCCGCGCCCGACTCGAGGCATCGATCGTCGAGGCCGCCGGACCGGAGCGGGCCGCCGTGTTCGCCCCGACCCTGATCGCCGACATGACGTTCCTGCGGGCTGCCAGCGACGCCGTGCAGGCGTCGTACGGCGATCGCGAGCGCTACCTGCGCGACGGGCTGGGCCTCGACGACGAGACCCTCGGCCGGCTGCGCGCGCTGCTGCGCGACTGAGCCCGCGCGGCCGGGGTCGGTGGTCGCGGTCTCCCGAGCCCCATGCGGATTGGTCCGGTTTCCGCCGATTTCTCGACCAATCCGAATGGGGCGCGCCGCACCCCCACACCCGCGGACCGTCAGCGGCTGCGCACCACCCGGCGCCGCCGGTCGTTGCGGCGGCGCAGGTCGCGGCCCAGCCGCCGGTCGCCGTGGTAGAGGATCGAGTCCCAGTCGACCTCCCGGACCAGGTCCTGGTCGCGGCGCGGCGGCGCGGGCTTCACGATCGGCACGAAGAGCCAGTTCACGACGCCCATCACCATGTCGACCAGCGAGTTGGTGACGCCGATGTAGGCGCGGATCGCCCAGGCGGCCAGCACCGCGTTGAACGCCGCGAAGGCGAGGTTGCCCCAGTTCTCGTGCTGATAACTGCGCCAGACGGTGATCAGTGAGTAGATGACGATCAGGTAGGGCACCAGCACGTGCAGTCCGGGCGCGGCGGTGCGGTTGCGCACCTTCGGTGTCCGGGCGAACGGGATCTTCTCTCCGGTGAACGCCTGCTGGATCGACTTGAGCACGCCGGCCAGGTTGACCGGCAGCAGCACCAGGTTGAACCCGTAGATCCGGAAGATGTCGCCGGCCCGGTGGCCGCAGAGCCGCAGGTCGCTGGCCATCGCCATGAAGTAGGGCAGCGCGGCGCCGACCACGAGCGGGCTCAGCAGGCGGCCGTCGTAGGGGTAGAACAGGATGAACAGCAGCGCGAAGCTCGCCCAGGCGATCGACGCCATGTAGTTGAGCCGCTGGGTGAACTCGCCCATCCGGATCGGCCGGCCCTCCCGCGCCCGGGGCCCGCGCTGCGCCCAGAACTTCGGGAAGATCAGCAGACCGCCGTTGGCCCAGCGCCGCCGCTGCACCACCAGGGAGCCGTAGTCGGGCGGGGTCGCGGAGTAGCTCAGCCGCTCGGGGTAGTTGATCAGCCGCCACCCGGCTGCGGCGATGTCGACCGAGGACTCGGTGTCCTCGATGACGGTTCGGTCCTGGATGTAGGTGCGGACCTCGTGCCCGGCGACCGTCTCGACCTGGACGATGTCCTCCAGCGCGCGGCGCCTGATCACGGCGTTGGCGCCGACCCAGAAGGTCGCGCCGTGGTAGGTCATGCCCTGGTGCAGGATGTGCTGGATGTCGGTGGTGGCGCCGGCCACCCGCTCGATCCGGGTCGGGGCCCCCCGATAGGAGGAGTACGGCGTCTGCGTGATCGCGACGTCGAGGTTCTCCTCCTGCTCGAGGAAGTAGACCAGCCGCAGGCAGTAGTCGCGGAGCAACTGGGAGTCCGCGTCCAGGGTCAGCAGGTATTCGGGGTCCGGGAAGTGCAGGTCGCCGCCCTCGACCTGCTGGTCGGCCTCGAGGCGGACCAGCATGGTGCCGTCCGCGGTCTCCGTGGGCCGCCAGGTGCCGCCCATCAACCCCAGGTAGGAGTTGATGTTCATCGCCTTGTTGGCCTCCTGGGACAGCGAGGCGTAGCGCTTCCGCTCGAAGTTCTCCATCCGGGCGGCGAAGATCCACAGCAGCCGGCGGAGCAGCTCGCGCGCCCGCTCGGCAGCCATCCGCCCGTCCTGGTCGATCGCGGCCTCCAGGGCCAGCAGGGTCAGCCGCAGCTCGCTGGCCAGCGCCATCAGCACCTGGTCGACGAAGAACTCCGCGACGTGGTCGGAGACGACCTCGTCCTCGGCCATCCGCTCCAGCCACTCCGCCGAGGCCAGGTAGATCGCGGCGGCGTCGGCCAGGCACTCCGGCGGCGCGGTCTCGCTGGACCGCAGCCGCTGGTCCCACTTCTCGTACGTCGCCCGCGCCTGCTCGTAGGGGACCGCCAGCTGCTCCTCGATCTCGGCGCCCAGCGCGCGGGTGGCCTCGAGCTTGGCGAGCACGTCGGGGTCGGTGGGGTACGGAGGGTCGTCGATGAGCAGGACGATCCGCAGATCGGGGTACTCCTGCAGCGCCGCGCTCCACAGCGTCAGCCGGACGACGTCGGGCTCCTCGGCGTAGGAGGGGATCAGCACCGTCATCGGTGCCCCGGTCTCGGTGAAGTGCGCGTCGAGCAGGCCGCGCGGCACCCGCCGGTGCGCGCGGAACCGCTTCAGCGCACCCTGCCGGGCGGTCAGGTACATCAGTGCCGAGAAGGTCAGCACGCTGACCACCAGCAGGTAGGAGATCGCCTCCATGGTGAACCGGAAGCCGCCGACGTCGTTGAGGAAGTGCCGGACGATGGTGGAGATGACGTAGGCGACCCAGCAGAGGATCGTGACGGTGATGCCGATCCGTCCCCAGGTCAGCTTCGCGGTGCTCGGGATCAGGTGGACGATCGGCATCGGCTCCGAGCGTCGCTCGGCACCCCACTGCCGTCTCCGCCGTGCCACGACGGCGGGAGCACTGGTGTTCACGAATCCCCCTGAATCCGATGTCGACGACCCGGCACTACGTAGGGTAGTGGTCAGCCGGTCGACTGGGACCGGCTTCGTGTCGCTTCGGTGCTCGCCAAGGGGGAATTCGACCGATGTCGCTGGTTGCGGGTCGCCGCCTCTCCTGGGGCCGTCTGGCTGTCGTGCTGGTCGCCGCGGCGGGCCTGGTCTTCGCCTCGCTGCGCGGCTGGCAGTGGTTCGAGGACTCCCGGGTCTCGGTCCCCGAGGACTCCTGGTTCGCCGGGTACGTCGACGTCACCGCGACCCCGCAGCTCGCCTTCGAGGAGCCGTCCAGCGGCGCCGGTCCGAACGCCGTGCTGTCCTTCGTGGTGGCCGACCCGGACGACTCGTGCGAGCCGTCGTGGGGCGGCGCCTACGACCTGGCCACCGCGGGTGAGGACCTCGACCTGGACCGCCGGATCGCCCGGCTGCGCCAGCTCGGCGGCGTCCCGGTCGCCTCGTTCGGCGGACAGGCCAACACCGAGCTCGCCGTCGCCTGCGACGACACCGACGCGATCTACCAGGCCTACCGCGAGGTGGTGCTGCGCTACGAGATCGGTGTTGTCGACATGGACATCGAGGGCGAGGCGCTGGCCGACACCGCGGCCCACCAGCGGCGCGGCCAGGCCCTGGCCCGGCTGCAGGACGAGGAGGACGTCGCCGTCTGGCTGACCGTGCCGGTGGCCCCGCACGGCCTGGCCGAGGACGCCCTCGACCTGATCACCACCACGCTGGACGCCGGGGTCGATCTCGCCGGGGTCAACGTGATGACGATGAACTACGCCGAGTCCAAGGACGCCGACGCGACCATGGCCGAGGCGTCCATCGACGCGCTGGAGAGCACCCACGAGCAGCTCGACCGGCTCTACACCGAGCGCGACGACCGCAAGACCTCCGCCCAGCTGTGGCGGATGATCGGCGCCACCCCGATGCTCGGCCAGAACGACGTGGCGGGCGAGATCTTCGACCTCGACGACGCTAGCGAGCTCAAGCAGTTCGCCGCCGACCACGATCTCGGGCGTCTCTCCATGTGGTCGCTGAACCGGGACCGCGAGTGCAGCGACAACTGGCCCGACGTCACGGTCGTGTCGGACTCCTGCAGCGGCCTCGAGCAGGACACCGGCGCGTTCGCCGCGGTGCTCGGCGACGACGTCGAGGGCGTGCCGGACCCCGACGCCAGCGAGACCCCCACCCAGAACCCCACCGAGATCCCCTCCGACGATCCCGCGACCAGCCCGTACCAGATCTGGAACGAGGAGCAGGTCTACCTCGAGGGCGAGCGCGTGGTCTGGCACCAGAACGTGTACGTCGCCCGCTGGTGGAGCAGCGGCGACGTCCCCGACGACCCGACCGTGGCCGAGGGCGCCTCGGCCTGGCAGCTGCTCGGGCCGGTGCTGCCCGGGGAGACCCCGGAGCCCAGCCCGACCGTCGCCGCCGGCACCTACCCGGAGTGGAAGCCGACCGAGGTCTACACCAAGGGTGACCGGGTGCAGCTCGGCGACACCGCGTTCGAGGCGCAGTGGTGGAACCAGGCCGCCAGCCCGGACGCCCCCTCCACCCAGGACGAGCCCTCCCCGTGGCGGCGGCTCACCAGGAAGGAGATCGCCGAGGACTCCGAGGGCGAGGCGTCCACCGCACCGTCCGGCGGATGACCCCCGGCGCTCCCGCCGCTCCCGACGCTCAGCTCCGGTCGGACTCCTCGCCGGAGCTCGACGGTCGGGGGCGCTCCGCGGTGTCCTCGTCCCCCTGCACCGGACGGCCGACGCGTCGGACCGCGCTGGGGATCTTGCGCGAGCGCGACGGCCGCCGCTGGGCGCCCGGCGCCGGCGGACCGGCCTGCGGACCACCGTCGCCGCCCGGCTGGCGGAGCCGCTCCAGATCGGCGAGGTCCATCGGCTGGGTGGGCTCGTCGGCGGCCTCGGGGCGCGGCGGCTGGCCGGGGATGTGCTGCTTGATGACCTCCTCGGTCCGCGGGTCGAGCACGATCGCGTGGGTGTCCCCGTCGCGTCCCTCGAACCGGACCGCCACGGTCTCGAAGCCCTTGTGCCGCTGCATCTGCGCATACATCGCGTAGGCGCGACGATCGGCCTCGGTCAGGTCCACCGCGTCGGTGAACGGGGTGAGCAGGGCGCGGGGCCAGAGCCGGCGGGCGAGCACCACGTTGACCTCGATGCCGAGCACGCCCATGATCGCGCCGACGTACAGCAGCGCCATCAGGCCGAGGACCACGGCGAAGGTCTCGTTCATGTTGTTGCCCTTGGCGCTGCCGATCACGTTGGTGACGTACTGGGTACCGATGTACTGCAGGAACTGCCACATCACCGCGATCGTGTAGCCGCCGGGCGCCGCGTTGACGACGTTCTGCCGGATCGCCCGGGCCGCCGCCATCCGCAGCAGCACGGTGAGCAGGGAGCCGAGGAGCAGCACGGTCAGCAGCCGGACCACCCAGTGGAACCAGGTGTAGCCGGAGAGGCTGCCGACCAGCTCGGTCTCGGTCAGCACCGCCGACCCGACCGAGATGGTGAGGATCGCGGTGCCCGCGACGCCGAGGATGAACACGCTGTTGACCCGGGTCATCACCGGGTGCGGGCGGCTGTTGCGCGGCACCGCCCAGGCGGCGGACTGTGCGTTCTGCAGAGCCAGGCCCAGCCCGATCGCACCGTAGAGGGCACCGAGCGCACCGACGATGACACCGCCGGCGGACCCCTGCAGGCCCTCGGGTCGTCCGAGCTGGTCGCCGATGATCGGGAACTGGCCCAGGGCGGAGTCGATCACCGACTCCTGCAGGTCCGGACGCCCCTCCAGGATGAAGCCGAAGATCGAGGTGGCCAGCAGCAGCAGCGGGAAGATCGCCAGGAAGGCGTAGAACGTGAGGATCGCCGCGAGGTAGTTGCCCTGGTCGTCGAAGAACTTGTAGATGACCGCGATCGGGAAGCCGAAGACCGACCGACGGCGTTGACCGCGGTCCAGATCTCCGACGACACCCACGAGGGCAACCTATCCGGCGCAGGCACGCCGACGGGGCAGCCGGGCCGCTGCACGCGTGGTCACTCCCCGGCGGCGCCCTCCCACGCAACGAGTTCCACCTCCGGCAGGGGCGAACAGAAATCGTCCGCGACCTCCACCTCGAACCCACCGAAGATCATCGGGCCACGGTAGCCAGCGACGCCCCGGTCGACCAGAGCAATCTGGTCGACCGGGGCGCGACGGGGTCTCCTCAGCGGCGCGACACCCGCACCACCACGGCGTCGGTCGATCCCTGCACCTGCGCGCTGCCGGCGTAGGTGACGACCAGCCGGTGACGCCCGGGCGCCATCCGGCGGATCCGGATCTTCACCTCACCGTCGACCAGGCGGCCGGTACCGACCACGCGGGAGCCGTCGAGGATCCGCACCGTGCCGTTGGGCGTGACCCCGCTGGCACCGACCGACACCGAGACCAGCGCCCGCTGACCCTTCTTCACCCGTCCCGGCGCGGTCGCGCTGGTCGTCGAGGCGACCTTGCCGACGAGCACCGACGCCGATCTCGCCGAGCCGGGCGAGTGGCCGGGCGCGGTCGCGGTGACCCGGACTCGGAGGCTGGTCCGGATGTCCGCCGCCGTCACCTGGTACGTCGCCCCCGTGGCCCCGTCGATCGCCGTCCCGTCGCGCAGCCACTGGTAGGCGAGCTCGACGTCGTCGAGGTCCCAGGCGCCCGGGTCGGCGCTCAGCGTCTCCCCGACCTCCGGTGTCCCGGAGATGCTCGGGTCCGTGGTCGCCACCGGAGCGTCGTCGGCGGTGATGGTGACCTGGACCGACACCTCCGCGGCCGCGACCCGGTCGTCACCCGCGTAGGCGACGGTCAGGTCGTGGGTGCCCGCGTCGAGACCGGCCGGGACGGTCAGCGTCGCCGTACCGTCCTCGAGGGTGGCGGTGGCGAGTTCGTCGTCGCCGTCGCTGATGGTGACGTCGCCGGTGGCGACCACGTCTCCGGCGTCGACCTCGACCTCGATCGCGACGTCCTCGCCGTGGGCGGCGGTAACCGGGTCCACGGTCAGCGTCGGGGCGGCCGCACCGGCCGTGGCGAAGACGGCCGGCTCCGAGACCGCCCGGCCACCACCCGAGCTGCGCGCGGTGACCATCCAGCCGTGGGTGGAGTCGACGCCCAGGTCGTCCCAGGTCACCGTCGCCACCTCACCCGAGGCGACCGTGTCGCTGCCGATCCGCTCACCGGGCAGGAACGCCGCCACCGAGTCGGTGGTGAAGCTCGTGGTCCGGCTGTTCAGGTCGACCGGCAGCACCATCGCGTCCTCGGTACCGTCGTAGCGCGGCTGCTGCTCGCCGGCGATGTCGTACTCGGTGGCGCCCAGGTCGTCCAGGTGCGGCGAGTAGGTGTCGACGCTCATCACGCTGCGCTCGACGTCGAACTGGAGCAGTCGCAGGAAGCTGGCGCCGAAGCGGAGCCGGTCGGTCGGCGCGTGGTCCACGTCGCCGTCCCCGTCCAGGTCTCCGTCGAGGCCGAGCTCCTCGGCGGTGGCGGTGTAGGCCTGGTAGTCGGCGAGCAGCTCGACGACACCGTTGGACATGGTCACCCCGACGCCCCTCTTCACGTTCGCGGCGACACCGTGACGGTGCCCGGCCAGCACCAGGAAGACGTTGGGGTTGGGCTCGACGAGGAGCTTGTAGAGCGCCGATCCGTCACCCATCAGCCCGCCGCCGCGGCCGTCCGGGCTGGTCGACGGGGCGAGGTAGTCGTGGGTGAGCACGATCGCGTTGCGGTCGGCGTAGCGCTTCAGGATGCCGTCGGCCCAGCGGGCCTCCTCACGGTCCACACCGTAGGAGAGACCGATGCCGACGAAGTCCAGCCCACCGGCCGAGAAGAGGACGTAGTTGTTCTGGTTGTCGCCCTCCTTCCACGGACCGCCGTAGGAGTTGCCCTCACCCCACGTGTCGTCCGCGGCGTCGTAGCGGCCCGGGCCGAAGTAGGTGTTGAACCGCGAGGTGGGGCCGGTCTCGGTGCCGCGCTGGTTGTCGTGGTTGCCGGCCACGACCTGGCTGACCACACCCGCGTCGTCGAGCACCTTCTGGTACTCCGAGCTCGCCTCGAACTCCTTGCGGACCTGCTCGTCGAGCTCGTTGAGGCCGGTGTCGGGGTTCACGTTGCCGACGGTGTCGGGGTTGTTGATGTTGTTCTCGATGATGTCGCCGGTGTGGGCGACGTAGGCGATCTTGCGGTCGTCGGCGTTGGCAGCCAGCCACTCGGTGGTGTCGCGGTAGGAGCGCTGCCAGATCGCCTGCTCGACCTCGGTCATCACGTCGGTGTCCTCGGTGACGCCGTCGAAGTCGTCGTACGTGCCGCCCGCAGCCCCCTCGGAGAGGTACTGGGTGTCGGTGTAGTGGGCCAGCGAGAAGTCGTACGACGCCGGGTCGTCGAGCTCGTTGGCGACCGGGTCCGGCTGCTGCAGGTCGTCGGCGAAGGGGTCCTCGCCGGTGACCATCACGTGCAGGGTGCCGGCGTCGACCAGGCGGGCCGGAACGCTCGCTGTCAGCACGGTGTCACCCTCGACGGTGCCGCGGGCGCTGGTCTGCACGACCCACTCCCCTGCAGCCGCGTCCCAGACCCGCAGCGCGACGGTCCGCTCGGGGTCGATGACGCCCTGCCACCGCACCACCGGGTCGGCGTCGGTACCGGCCTCGGCAGCCGCGCCCACCGGGACGTCGTAGCGCTGGAAGGTGATCTCGGTGGAGGCGGGTGCCTCGACGGTGCCGTCGCTGATCGGGGCGAGCGAGTCGACGTCGACGCTCTCCTCGCCGGTCACCTCCAGCGTGGTCGGGAGGGTGTCGGCGGTGCCGGCGAAGCCGGCCTCGGGTGCGACCACCTCGGCCTCGTGGAACGTCGCGGTGACGCCGTTGCCGCCGGGCGTGGTGACGCGTGCGGAGAGGTCGACGCTGGCGCCCTGGTCGGTCGACCCGTCGGCCGGGCTGAGCTCCGTCGGCGCGGCCGGGATGCCGGCGTTCTGGAACGGGATGCGGCGGGTGGCGGTGTTGCCGACCGCGTCGGTGGCGATCACGCGGATCACGTGGCGGCCGGGGTCGAGGCCCGCCCCGATCGGGTCACCGAGGGCGACGGGCTCACCGTCCAGGGTGATCTCCGCGTCGCCGGCCACGCCGGTGAGGTCGTCGAGCTCGACCTCGAGGGCCACGGTGGCGTTGAGCCACTGGCCGGCGGCAGGGACGCTGCTCGCCACGGCGGGGCCGGTGTTGTCGACCGAGATGGTCCGGCTGGCGCTCTGTCCACCGCTCGAGGTCGCGGAGACCTCGTGCTCACCGTCGGTCAGCGTCGTGGTGTCGACGTCGACCCGCAGGCCGCCGGCGGGTGCGTCCACCCGGAACAGCTGGGTACGACGGTGCGCGGAGGCGAAGCTGCTGCCGCAGACCCCGTCGCCGATCGCGACCGGGTGCTCGACCCCGGCGGCGTCCTCCATCTTGGTGAGCTTGACGTCGGTACCGGAGGCGGGCACCAGGTCCAGCTCGGTGAGCGGGAAGTCGTCGTAGTTGTCACAGTCGCCGCTGTTGACGGCACCGGCGACCACGTCGATGACGTTGACGCCGGGCACCAGCCACTCGTTCGGGAAGCTGAGGGTGGCGCGGCCGGGCTCCTGGGGACCGAACTCGGTCACGTTGCCGTTGATCGCGATGGTGTTGGGGAAGCCGGCGTCGGCGCCGTTGCCGCCCATCGTGTAGTCGAGGCGGGCGGTGCCGGGGGCCAGCGTCTGCAGGGTGCGGCTGGTGGTGGCGCCGTCGACAGTGAACTCCAGTGTGGCCTCGGTGACCGCGGTGCTGCTGGACCCGCAGGTGCCGTCACCCATCGGATAGCTCGCTGCGACGTCGACCGGGGTGGCGGTGCCGTCGGCGGCCTTCAGCGTGATGCCGGAGAGCGCGAAGTCGTCGTGGTTCGCACAGCGCTCCCCTCCGCGCTCGCCGTTGATGGTGCCGGTGACGATCTCGATCCGGTTGGTGCCGGGCACCAGGTACCGGTTGGGGAACGACAGCGAGACGTCCTCGCTGACGTGGTCGCCGCCGATCTCCACCCGGTTGCCGTTGACCAGGAGGTGGTTCTCGTAGCGCGCGTCGATCGAGTTGGAGCCGACGGTGAAGTCCAGCGTGGCGGTGCCCGAGGCCAGCCGCACCGGCACCTCGGGCTCCGCGCCGTCGACCAGCAGCGAGCTGACCCCGCCCTCGGCGGCGGCGATCAGCGGCTGCATGCCGGTGAGGACGGTGCCGTCGCTGGGGGTGATCACCGGTGCACCGGCCGGCGCGTTGTTGACCCGCACCTGGTGGCTGACCTCGACGCCCTCGGCGGTGGTCGCGGTGATGGTGTGTCGCCCGTTTGCGAGGCTGGTGGTGTCCAGCTCGGTGGTCAGGCCGGTGGTCGCGCCCGGCGTCCCGGCCACGTTGAAGTGCAGCTCGGCGCTGGTCAGCAGCGAGGTGTTGGTGCCGCACGAGCCGTCGCCGAAGGCGTAGGTGTACTCGTTCTCCTCCCCGTCGGCGGTCTCCTCGAGCAGGTCGAGCCGGAAGTCGGAGAGGGCGAAGTCGTCGTAGTTGGTGCCGCAGCTGCCCTCGGTCGTGCCGACGACGACCTCGATCACGTTGTCGCCGCTGACCAGTTCCTCGGCCGGGATCTGCAGCGTGGCTCGCTCACTGACCACGGTGGGGATGTCGATGCGGTGCTCACCGTTGACGATCACGTGGTTGCCGAAGTCGGCGGAGGCGGAGTTGGAGCCGACGTCGAAACTGAGCTCGGCGAAGCCGGCCGTCTCGGTGGCGTCCACCGACGCGTCGTCCACGGCGAGCTCGACCACGTCGTCCTCGGGCACCGTCGGTGTGCTCGCCACCGTCACGGTGCCGGTCAGGAACGCGCCGTCCTTCGGGGTCAGCGTCGGCGGCGTGTCCGCATCGACCTCGGCGGCGGCGTCGAGCCGCGATCCGCCAGCGGGCTCGGCGGGCTCGGCGGGCTCGGACGGCGCAGCCTGCGCCGGAAGGGCTGGAGCAGCCAGACCGAGACCGACCGCAAGGCCGAGGGCGGGCGCGACGAGACGGACGGGACGTCGTCGTGATGACGGACGTGGACGCACGGAAACTCCTGGAGTCGACCGGGTGGGAGGGCGCGACCGATCGGACGATCCGCGCGCCGTCCACGAATGAATCGCTGCAGGGTGGATAGGGGCGGAGCGGTCTCGTGCCTGCTGGTGGCGAGACGGTGAACAGCCGGGGCCGCTCGTGGCGGCCCCGGCTGTCCTACGTCAACTCAACTCGGGCGTCAGCTCCGGCGTCGGCCGAGGATCAGCGCACCAGCACCGAGCAACAGCAGTGCCAGACCGATCACCAGGGCCGGCAGCAGCCGGCCGTCCGCGCCCGCGTCCGGCAGGTCGTCGCCGTCGGAGCCGCCGTCGGGGCCGACGCCCGGGTTCCGGTCGAAGGTGTTCACGACCTTGACCCGCGCCGTCGCACCCGGCTCGACGGTGAGCACACCGACACTCTCGTCACCGTCGTTCGGGGTGATGGTGACCTCGTCGGCCCCGCCGTCATCGGTCTCCTCGACGGTGCACTCGGCACCGGCCGGCAGCATCTCGTAGACGGCGGTCAGGTCGTTGCCCCTGGTGAGCCGGCGCTCGGCGCCACCCGGGATGTCGACATCGGTCGCCGTGCCGTCCACGTCGCGGGTGCAGGCCAGCTCGACCGAGAACGGACCCGCGCCGGGGCCCTTCACCTGCTTGGTCACCTTGACCCTGCCGACGCGGAACGTGTTGGTGATGCCGACCTGGACGTCCTCGGTGAGGCTGTCGATGGTGATCTGGTCGATCTCCTCACCATCGGCGTCGGTGATCACCGTCTCGGTCGCGCCGCCGGTGCCGGTCTCCTCGATGGTGCAGGTGGAGCCGAACAGCAGTGGGTCGTAGGTCGCCGTGTAGTCGTTGTCGGCCGACAGCTCGCGCGTGGGCCCGCCAGCGGTGTTCAACGGCTGCTCGTTGCCGTTGACGTCGGTGTAGGTGCACTCGACGCTGACCTCGAACGGGCCGGCGCCGTACAGCTCCGCGCCGGGTCCGTCGATGGTCTTGGTCACCGTCAGTGCGCCCGCACCGAACAGGTTGGTGACCAGGACGTTGGACGTCCGGTCCGCACCGATCGTCACCGTCCGGGGCGTGATGATGTGGGCGTTGGCCGCGCCGTCGTCCGGTTCGGTCACCGTGCACACCGCACCGGTGGCGAGGTTGTCGATCTGGTAGTCCATCACGTCGTTGGCGACGTTGTCGTCGTCCGGCAGCACGATGTCGTCGTCGTAGACGATGGTGCCGTCGGGGTGCGAGGCGTCGGTCAGCACGCAGCTGACGTTGATGGTGAACGGTCCCTGCCCGATCGGGAGGTCCTGGAGCGCCGCCGGGACGAACTTGCGCAGGTGCAGCGAGCCCACGTCGTAGGCGTTGTCGACCTCGACCGACGCGGTCTCGTCCTGGTCGATGACGACCGTCTCCGGCGTGATGGTGACCTCGACGGCGTCCGCCGAGTCCGGCTCGGTGACGGTGCACTCCGCACCCACCGGCAGCTCGGTCAGCTCCCAGGGCGTCCCCGGCTCGATCTCCTGGGTCATCGGGGTGTCGGCGTCGTAGCCGTCGGCCCAGACCTCGTGACCGTTGAGCTCGCACGAGACCGCGACCTGGAACGGTCCGTACTCGATCGGGTTGCCGTCCTGGTCCACCGCGTCACTGGTGACGGTCTTGACGACCTCCATGTCACCGACCTCGTAGGTGTTGGTCGCGGTCACCTCGACGGCGGTGTCGGTGCCGATGGTGACCTGCTCCGGATCGATCGTGTACGACGTCGCGCCGCCCTGGTCCGGCTCGGTGATGTCACACACGGCCCCGGTCGGCAGGTCGTCGATCGTCGCCTCCAGCGGCGCCTCGCCCTCGAGCACCACGTCGCCGTCGTAGACGACCTCACCGTCGGGCCGGGTGGCGTCGGTGAGCGTGCACTCCACGTTCAGGGTGAAGGGACCCTCGCCCAGTGCCGGGTTGTTGTCCAGCGCGTCGCCCTCGACCTCCTTGAGCAGGTCGAGCGAGCCGACGTCGTAGGAGTTGGTGACGGTGACCAGCTCGACCACGTCCGGGTCGCCGTCGGGTCCACCGATGTTGACCACCCCCGGCTCCACGGAGTGGTCCGCGGAGTCGGCCGTGTCGGTCTCCACGGTCGTGCAGGTCGCGCCCAGGGGCAGCCCGCTGATCGTCCAGGTCTCGCCGTCGGCGATGGTGTGCCTCATCGGGTTCGAGGCGCTGTAGCCGTCGCCGTAGACCTGGCCGCCGCTGGCCGCACAGACCACGAAGACCTCGAACGGCCCGTACTCGATCGGGTTGCCGTCTTGGTCCACCGCGTCGCTGTCGACCTCCTTGGTGACCTGCATCGAACCGGTGTCGAAGGTGTTGGTCACGGTGACCTCGACGGTGGTTTCGTCACCGATGGTCACCTCCTCCGGGTCGACGGCCACCGACGTGGCACCGCCGTCGCCGGTCTCGGTCACCTCGCAGACCGCTCCGGTCGCCAGATCGTCGATCTGGTAGTCCATGACGTCGTTGTCGACGTTGTCGTCGTCGGGCAGGACCACCTCGTCGTCGTAGACCACGGTGCCGTCGGGGTGCGACGGGTCGGTCAGCACGCAGGAGACGTCGAACGTGAACGGACCGTCGGCGAGGCCGGGGTTGTTCTGGATCGCCGCGCCGTCCACCTCCTTGAGCAGGCGCAGCGATCCGTCGCCGAAGACGTTGGTGACCGAGACGGCGACGATGTCGCCGTTGCCGATCGTGACGGGCTGCGGCGGGTTGATGGTGACGTCCGCGGCGCCGCCGTCGTCGGTCTCGGTGACCGTGCACTCGGCGCCCGTCGGCAGGCCCACAAACGTGAAGGGCACGTCGGGCGAGAGCTCCGCGGTCATCGGGTTGTCCACGTCGTAGCCGTCGGCGTACACGGCGTCACCGAGGAACGTGCAGTCGACCGCCACGGTGTAGGGACCGTCGTAGGCGATCTCGTCGCCGCCCTGGTCGACGGCGTCGGACTGGACGTCCTTGGTGACCGAGAGAGCTCCCACGGTGAAGAAGTTGTTGACGGTGATCAGTCCGATCTCGTCGTCCGGGCCGCCGACGGTGGCGTCGCCGATCACCTCCGACGTCTGCCCCTGGTCGGTCTCGGTCGCGGTGCACTCCGCGCCCCAGGGCAGTCCCTCGATCTCGGTCGGGTCCGCACCCGGCACGAGTGTCACCTCGGGGAGGTCGGTCATCTCGATCGTGCCGCCGTCACCGTCGGGCACGGTGCAGGTCAGCTGGACGGTGAACTCGTCGGGCGCGAACTCGGCGCCCGGACCCAGGACGTTCTTCTCCAGCTCGATCGGGCCCGTCGGATAGGTGACGCCGACCTTGCGGCCCTCGGTCTCGGTGATCGAACCGCGATCGCCCTGGTTGTTGTAGGCGCCGCCGGTGGCGACGGTGTTCCAGGCGACCGGGTAGTCGGTCAGGGCCCGCGACTCCGGCGTGGTGCGGGTCTGGGCCTGCAGCGTGACCGAGTCACCCGGCTGGAAGAGGGAACCGTCGGGGTAGGCGAGCACCGTCTTCAGGCTGTGCACCTGGCTCGGGTCCACGCTGTCGTCGTACGGCAGCCAGGAGCCGTCGGGGCACGGGGTGCCGAGCGGGTCGAGGTCGTCGGTGCACGGGGTGTAGGAGGTCGAGTAGAACGCCGTCAGCTCGACGTCGGGGTTGGCCGGCACCTGCTCGAGCCCACCCGCGAAGGTCGGGGTCCACTCCGAGTCCCTCGGCAGGTTCACGATCACCCCGGTGTCTCCGACGTGCGGGAGCACGTCGATCGAGACCAGCTCGTCGACCGGAAGCGTGCCCACGTTGGTGATCGTGTAGCGCCAGGTCTCGGTGTCGCCGGGATAGGTGACCGGCACGCACGGCGCTCGGTAGAAGCCGTCGGCGTCGGCCGCGGTGTCGCAGAAGTCGGCGGGGAGGTCGGCCCCGTCGGGGATCACGTCCTCGTCGAGGTAGATCTCCGGGATGCCCGGCTCGTTGACCGGCACATCGGCCTTCACCTTCTTCACCGTGCGCAGCGCGGCGACCTCGACCGGGGAGACCACGGTGTCGTCGGAGCACTCGCCGGTCACCTCGTCGTAGGTCGGCGTGCAGGCATCCGGGTCGACCGGCTCGTCGGCGATCACGGCGCCCTCGTTGGTGACGTCGTCCTCCGGCGTGAGGCCGGGCCGCAGCATCAGCTCGATGGTGATCGTGTAGGTCTGTCCGGGTTGCAGGACGGAGCCATCGGGCATCGCGAAGGTGATCGTGTCACCGTCCTCGGTGATGGTGATCTGGTCCTCGTCGGTCGGCAACGAGTCCGCCGGGGGCGGGTCGTCGACGGGGTCGAGCTCGAAGCTGTACGGCGACGTGCCGGGCGTGGCGTCCGGGTCGAAGACCAGCAGGTTGCCGTCGGCATCGGACTCGATCACGTCGGTGAAGACCGGGTTGGTCAACGGCGCATCGCCGGTGTTGGTGTAGCTGATCGTGAACGGGATGACCGTGCCGGGCTCGACCTCGCCCTCCGGCTGCTTCTCCACGTCGACCCCGACCTCGAGGTGCGCGTGGGTGTAGGGCGCGTCGGCGCTGTCGGCGGCGTCGAGTCGCGTGTCCGGCCCGACGAGGACCGACACTCCCTCGACGTCGACGGTGTCGTTGAAGACACCAGCGGCCGTCTCACCGGGGGCGGCGGTCTGGTCCGAACGGGTGGTCGGCACCGGCCCTCCGGTGCGCAGGTCCTCACGACGCTCGACCTGGAAGGGCACCTCGATCTCCGGGTTGGAGGGGTTCTGCCATCCGACCTCGTTGTTGGCCATGAAGTTGAACTCGAGGCCGTGGATGTCCCCGGCCGGCGCGCTGTCGATGAAGTCGCGCGCCTGGTCGATGGTGAGGTCGACACCCGGCTCGAAGGGCGGGCCGCCGCCGGGCACCTCCTGGCAGGTCCAGTCACCGCCGACGCTGTCAGCCGTGACGTTGCCGGCGGTGAAGTCGCCACCGGTGAGGTAGCAGGCCTGGACGAACTGGACCGGCTGCGGCAGCTCCCAGGACGGATCCATCTGGACGAAGTCCATCGCGTTCCAGAAGGTCGCGTCGTCGTCGGTGATGGTGTCGAGGTAGGGACGGGCGGAGCCGGAGTTCTGCGCCGAGAGGGTCACCGTCACCGGGGAGTAGTCGCCCTCGAACTGCTGGGCGGGGGAGATCGTCTTCCCGGCGTCGATGCCGAAGGTCGGCGCGACCAGGTTGATGGTGGCCGGGTCCTCGGCACACGCGTACCGGTCGTCCTCACCGGGCGGGCAGTCGGCGATCGCGTCGACGTCGGCGACGATCCCCTGCGCGACGTTCGCGATCGGGGCGTCGTCGGTGGTGATCGGGTCGCCGCCGGTGCGCGTCTCGGGACGCAGACGCATGTCCAGGGCGAGCACGCCGGAGGCCGCACTGGCGATCCGGCCGTCGAAGAGGACCTGCACGCCCGTGACGCACGCCAGGTCGGCCGGGGCGAGCGCCAGGGCCTCCGCACGGGTGTAGCTGGTCGTGGTGCCACCGCAGGTCAGCTGGACCGTCGTCGTCTCCGTGCCGTTCGGCACGTTGATCGCAGCGATCCGGACCAGGGTGAAGTACTCGAACGGATCCTGCACCGTCGTCGAGCCGGGCGCGGGATCGGTGATCTGCATCTGATCCACCATCGCCGGGGTGGTGTTGGTGGTGGTGATCCTGATCCGGCTGGCCGGGTACTGGGCGGCAGGGGTCCCGTCCGAAGGGATCGCCAGCGGGCCACCCAGCCAGTCCTTGGCGGTCGTCATCGTGATCGGGACGTCGAGGATCACGACGTCGTCGGAGGCGTTGTCGGAGACCGGGTCACCGTCGGCCGGGTATCCGGTGGCGTTCGCGGTGTTGCGGACGATGCCGGTCTGCGGGTCCAGGTTGTAGGTGTCCTCCCCCAGCGCCGGGGAGCCATCGGAGCGCTTGGTGTCGCGGACCTGCCAGACCAGGGTGAGCTCGCGGTCGTTGCCGATCGAGCGGGCCACGCCGGAGCCGACCGGCGGAGCGTCGAGGTCACCCGCGGTCCGGTCGCCACGCGTCGGGCTCTCGGCGAAGATCAGCCTCACCGAGAGGGTCGACTCCTGCTCCGCCGCGGTCAGGTCCATCCCGGGGAAGGTGCCGTCGCAGGCCGCGGGGCACGGGTCGTTGGTGGCGTCGACCCAGTCGCTGCCGTCCCAGAGCTGGACGGCGGTCACCTGGTCGTAGGTGATGTACGGGTCCATCGCCGGCGTGATCGCGTCGACCCGGGTCAGGTTGAACGCGTCGTACATGGTGTCGGCGGTCTCGGCGTCGGTCGACGGCGGGTTGTTGACGTCGGTGATCTCGACGGTCTCGAAGCCGGAGTAGCCGCCGGTCGACCAGAAGAGCGTGGAGGGGATGGTGTCGCCGGAGCGGCTGTTGACCGCCTTGTCGCCGCCCGAGCTGGAGGTGCCGAACTCCTTGTCGAGCAGGTCGCCGACACCCTCGCCGTCGAGCGGGAAGATCTCGATGTCGGGGCAGTCCTCGAGGGGCATCGCGCTGAGGAAGTCCGGCACACCGGGGGTGGGGCTGCCGGCCTCGGACTGCGCGCAGTCGGTGAGCTGGGTGTTCGGCTCGTCCGGGTCGGTGTTGTAGGCCGGGCTCTCGTAGCGACCGTCGTCGGCCGGGCGCAAGGACGCGGTGAAGTTGGGGGCGAGGTCGGTGCCGGGCTGGAAGCCGCCGTCGTCACCGGTGTAGTCGTAGACGAACCGGACGCCTCCGGCGACGTCGGAGATGTCGTCGGGGACGTCGTAGTTGTACGACGCGTCCGGGCCGGGCACCGGTCCGACGAGGGTCTCCCACTCGCCGGTCTCGGTGTTGTAGTACTCGACGGTCAGCTCGGCGTCGGCCGGGATCGGGGTCTGCGTGATCGCGTCGAGGTCGAAGGCGTTCCACCACTCGTCGCCCTCGACCGGGTCGAGCGGGTCCTGGATGACGATCTGGTCGGCGTTGCCGGTCGAGCCGTCCGGGTTCTCCGGCGGGTTGGGACGCTCGGTGGTGCCGCCCTCCATCGTGACCGTGACGATCTCGCCCGGGTTCGCGATGATCTGGGACGGCCGGATCTGCTTGTCGATGTAGGGGTCGATGACCTCGTCGTAGATGTAGAGGTCGTCGTCGGCGACGGCGTCGCCGGTGGCACTGTCGTTCTCGCCCTCGACCGCGACCTCGTTGTTGACGGTGGTCGGCAGGCCCGGCGCGTCCGCGTCGGTCTGCACGTCGAACGGGATCGAGGTCTCGGCGCCCGGAACGATCGCGTCCTCGCCCTCGAACACGACCGAGAACGACGTGACGGACTCGTTGCCGCCGCTCGGCGGACCGGGCGTCGTGTTGTTGTCGAACGGCACCTGCTCGCCGGAGGGCTGGTAGACGACGTAGGCGGAGGTCGCGTTGGCCGGGTAGGTCACGTCGCCGGTGAACCCGGCGAAGGTGTAGTCGTCGGGGAAGGAACCGCTCGACGGCTCGGTGATGGTCATCGAGTCGATGGCGAACGGCGAGGCGTTGCTGCCGCCGATGGTCACCGTCGTCGAGTCGCCCGCGACGACCAGGTCCGGGTCGAAGCTCTTCGACGCGGTGACGTCGATGGTGTTGGCCTGCACGGTGAAGTCGTCGGACGTGGTGGCGGTGGCGTCCTCGCCGTCCAGGGTGACCTCGGACTCGATCTCGTTGGTGATCGTGGTGGTCTCCGGCAGGGCCGCGGCCGCGGCGGTCGTCTCCAGGTCGAGGTCGACCGAGCCGGTCTCACCCGGCGGGATCGCACCGGTGAAGGTGACGCGGGTGCCGAGCACCTCGGTGCCCGCCGGTGGGGTGTAGTCGGCGGGGACCGTGGTCCAGCCGCCGGGTGCGATGTAGACCTCGTAGGTGGTGCCCGTCGCGCCGGCCGGCGGGGTGACGGTGCCGAAGCCGGTGAAGCCGAGATAGGTGAACGGGTTCGGGGTGGCCGTGGGGTCGGTCGGGTCCTGGATGACCAGGGTGTCGACCGTCGCATTGGAGTCGTTGGTGCCGCCGAGCGCGGCGGTGACCGGCGTCCCGGCCGCGGCCAGCGCGTTGTCCGGGGTGAACACCTTGGTGGCGCTGGTGTCCAGGTCGAGCGGGACGGTGATCGTCACGTCGGCGGAGTCGGTGACGTCCACGGCGTTGGTCGCCTCGGCCGTGGCCTCGTTGGTGACGGTGACGCCGTTGAAGTCGTAGGAGACGTCTTCGGGCACGGTGACCGTGATCACCACCTGGGAGGTGGTGTTGTCGAGCATGCCGGAGGCACCGGCGCCGAGGTTCTCGGTCCAGTCCACCCGCACGTTCTGGCCGTCGATCACCGGGTCCGCGGAGTCGTTCGGCCCGGACGGGACCACGCTGTCGACGACGAAGGGCTCGGGGATGACATCGGTGGTGATCGCGCCGCGACAGCCGACATCACTGATCGCGGAGCAGCCGACCTGGATGGTGTAGGAGATCGAGTCGCCCGGCCCGACCTCGGTCGAGGAGACGGACTTGGTGATGTCGAGGACGGAGCTGACGTCGCCGGGATCGGGGTCCGGGAGCACCGGTGCCGCGGCCGCGGGCACGGCGAGGCCGAGCCCCAGCACCCCGACCAGGAGCATCAACATGATCTTGTGGAACGGAAAACGCACCCCGACTACCCTTCTACGGCCCACCCGCGGACCCCGCAAAGTTAGCCCAAATCGGGCTCGCACGTCAGTCCGTCCAGCCCGGCACGGCGCGTCGACATCGCTGCACGGTCGGCGATCCGGCCGGGAGTCAGTAGCTCTTCGGCAACCCCAGCGAGTGCATCGCGACGAAGTTCAGGATCATCTCCCGGCTCACCGGGGCGATCCGGCCGAGACGGGCCGCGACCAGCATGTTGCCCAACCCGTACTCCTGGGTGAGGCCGTTGCCGCCGTGGGTGTGCACCGCCACGTCGGTGGCGTTGCAGGCGACCTCGCCGCCGGCGTACTTCGCCATGTTGGCGTACTCCCCGGCGGCCATGTCGTCGCCGGCGTCGTACAGCGCCGCGGCCTTCTGCCACAGCAGACGGGCCTGCTCGAGCTCGATCTTGACCTTCGCCAGCGGGTGGGCGATGCCCTGGTGCGCGCCGATCGGCTGGTCCTTCCAGACCGAGCGCTGGCCCGCGTAGGCCACCGCCTTGTCCAGCGCGTAGCGGGCCATCCCGCAGGAGAACGCGCCGCCCATGATCCGCTCCGGGTTGAGGCCGGCGAAGAGCTGCCACAGGCCGGCGTCGGGGTTGTCGGCGCCGCCCACCAGCGCCTCGTCGGGGAGCCGTACGTCGTCGAAGAAGAGGGTGAACTGCTTCTCCGGGGCCTGCCACGACATCGGGATCACCTGGCGGGTGAAGCCGTCGGCGTCGGTGGGCATCACGAACAGGGCCGGCTTGAGCTTGCCGGTCCGCTCGTCCGCGGTGCGCGCCACGACCAGCACCGACTGGGCCTCGTCGACGCCCGAGATGAAGGTCTTCTGGCCCTTGAGCACCCAGCCGTCGCCGTCCCGGGTGGCAGTGGTGGTGATCTGGTGCGAGTTGGACCCGGCGTCGGCCTCGGTGATGCCGAACGCCATCAGGTGGGTGCCGTCGGCGATCCCGGGCAGCCACCGCCTCCGCTGCTCGTCGGTGCCGCAACGGGCGATGATCGAGCCGCAGATCGCCGGCGAGACCACCATCATCAGCAGCGGGGCCCCCGCCGCCGCGCACTCCTCGAGCACGGCAGCCAGGTCGGCCATGCCGCCGCCGCCCCCGCCGTACTCCTCGGCGATGTTCACGCCGAGGAAGCCGTGGCGGCCCATCTCGAGCCACATGTCGGTCATCTTGGCGCCCTCGCGGGCCTGCTTCTCGACGTACTCCCGGCCGTACTTCGCGGCCAGCCGGGCGACCGCCTCGCGGAGCGCGGCCCGCTCCTCGGGCTCGCTGAAGGCGGTGACGGTCTCGCTCATGCTTCTTCTCCTTCGGAGTCTGAGGACTGGTCGGCGGGGTCGGCCTCGACCACCACGAGCACGGTGCCCGCCTCGACCTGCTGGCCCACCGTGACCGGCAGTTCGGCGACGGTCCCGGCGTAGGGCGCGGTGATGGTGTGCTGCATCTTCATCGCCTCCATCACCAGCACCGGCTGCCCCTCGGCTACCTCTTCGCCCACGGTGGCGTGCACCGAGATCACGCTGCCCGGCATCGGCGCCAGCAGCGAGCCCGCCGCGACCTGGTCGGAGGGGTCGACGAAGCGCGGTACGACGCGCAGCGTGGCGCCGCCGCGAGCACCGTCGACCAGCACCGCCTCCGCGGTCGCGGCTCCCGCCACGACCCGCGTGGCATAGCGCCGGGTGACGCCGTCGACGTCGAGGACCACCTCGGTCGGCGAGGCCGCGACGACGCGGACGTCGTCGCGCTCGGCGGGGCGGTAGCGGTCGCGGTCGCCGTACCAGGAGACGCCGATCTGCACGCCGCCCTGCTCGAACCGGGTGACCTGCGGTGCCGCGACCACGTTGCGGAAGCCGGCCGGGATCCGGGACTGCACCGTCGCCCCGCGGCGGCGGTGCTCGGCCAGCGCCAGCGCACCGGCCAGCGGGACCAGGTCGTCGCCGGACGCGGCGTCCAGGGTCTCGGGGTGGTCGGCGTAGAACGAGGTGGCCACTCCGGTCGCGTCCAGGAACGCCGGGTGGCGCAGCGAGGCGACGAGCTGGTCGCGGTTGGTGACCGGCCCGTGGATCCGGGCGGTCTCCAGGGTGCGGGCCAGGGCCCGGGCGGCGCCCACCCGGGTCGGCGCCCAGGCGATCACCTTGGCCAGCATCGCGTCGTAGTGGGTGCCGACCTCGTCGCCGGTCTCGAAGCCGGTGTCGAGGCGGATGCCGTAGCCGTCCAGCGCGAACGCGTCGTCGTGCTCCAGGGCCAGCTCCAGCAGGCGACCGGTCTGCGGTGCGTAGTCGGCGGCCGGGTCCTCGGCGTAGAGCCGCACCTCGATGGCGTGCCCCTGCGGCGGGCCCGGGTGCAGCGCGTCGAGCCGGGCGGTCCCCTCCGCCACGGCGATCTGCAGCTCCACCAGGTCGACGCCGTACACCTGCTCGGTGACCGGGTGCTCGACCTGGAGCCGGGTGTTCATCTCCAGGAAGTAGAACCGCTCGGTCCGCGCGTCGTAGAGGAACTCCACCGTGCCGGCGCCGCGGTAGTCGATCGCGGCGGCCGCGGCCCGTGCGGCCTCGTGCAGGGCGGAGGCGACCTCCTCGGTGAGGCCGGGAGCCGGGGCCTCCTCGACCACCTTCTGGTGGCGGCGCTGCAGCGAGCAGTCCCGCTCACCGAGGACGGCGACGCCGCCGGCACCGTCGCCGACGACCTGGACCTCGACGTGCCGCCCGCGCTCGACGTACGGCTCGACGAAGACGGTGCCGTCGCCGAAGGCGCTCGCCGCCTCGGCCGACGCCTTCTCCACCTCACCGGGCAGGTCGGCCAGCGAGCGCACGATCCGCATGCCGCGTCCGCCGCCGCCGGCGCTGGCCTTGACCAGCAGCGGCAGGTCGTCGTCGGTGGCGGTGTCGGCGGTGAGGTTGCCGAGCACCGGGACGCCGGCGGACTCCATCAGCTTCTTGGACTCGATCTTCGAGCCCATCCGCTCGATGGACGCCGGCTCCGGACCGATCCAGACCAGTCCGGCGTCGGCGACCTGCCGGGCGAACCCGGCGTTCTCGGACAGGAAGCCGTAGCCGGGGTGGATCGCGTCGGCGCCGGCCCGCAGCGCGGCCTCGATCACCAGGTCGCCCCGCAGGTAGGTCTCCGCCGGACTGTTCCCGGGGAGTCGTACGGCGGCGTCCGCCTCGGCCACGAACGGCAGCCCGGCGTCGGCGTCGGAGTGCACCGCCACGCATCCGATGCCGAGGCGACGGCAGGTGCGGAAGACGCGGCGGGCGATCTCGCCGCGGTTGGCGACGAGGACTTTGCTGATCATCGCTGGCTCCTAGAGGCGGAAGACGCCGAAGTTCATGGCGCCCTCGGTCGGCTGGGTGTCGATCGCGGAGAGGCAGATGCCGAGCACCGTCCGGGTGTCCCGGGGGTCGATCACGCCGTCGTCGTAGACCATCCCGGAGAGGACGTACGGCAGTGACTGCTCCTCGATCATCTGCTCGACCATCTCCTTGGTCGGGGCGAAGGCGGCGGCGTCGAACGGCTGTCCCTTCGACTCCGCGGACTGGCGGGCGACGATCTCCAGCACCCCGGCCAGCTGGGCCGGCCCCATCACCGAGGACTTCGCGCTGGGCCAGGTGAAGAGGAACCGCGGGTCGTAGGCACGGCCGTTCATGCCGTAGTTGCCGGCGCCGTAGGAGGCCCCCATGATCACCGTCAGGTGCGGCACCGTCGAGTTGGACACCGCGTTGATCATCATCGCGCCGTGCTTGATGATCCCGCCCTGCTCGTACTCCTTGCCGACCATGTAACCGGTGGTGTTGTGCAGGAACAGCAGCGGGGTGTCCTTCTGGTTGGCCAGCTGGATGAACTGCGCCGCCTTCTGCGCCTCCTGGCTCATCAGCACCCCGCGCGCGTTGGCCAGGATGCCGATCGGACGACCGTGCAGCCGGGCCCAGCCGACGCAGAGGGCACTGCCGTAGAGCGGCTTGAACTCGTCGAACGGGACCTCGTTGCCCGGCCCGGAGCCGTCGACGATGCGGAGGATCGCCTCCCGCGGGTCGAACGGCTCCTTGAGGTCGGTCGGGATCAGGTCGAGCAGGTCCTCGGGGTCCAGGTCGGGCTCGGCGTACCCGGTGGGCTCGGGGACGGCCTTGCGCCAGTTCAGCCGGGCGACGGTACGGCGGGCCAGCCGGAGCGCGTCGTGCTCGTCGACGGCGAGGAAGTCGGCCGAGCCGGAGACGCGGGCGTGCATCTCGGCGCCGCCGAGGCTCTCGTCGTCGGTCTCCTCACCGGTGGCCATCTTCACCAGCGGCGGGCCGGCCAGGAAGACCTTGGCCTGCTCGGCGACCATGATCACGTAGTCGCTCATGCCGGGCACGTAGGCGCCGCCGGCGGTGCAGTTGCCGAAGACCACCGAGACGGTCGGCTGCTTGCGGGCGCTGGCCCGGGTGAGGTCGCGGAAGCCGCGGCCGCCGGGGATGAAGATCTCCTTCTGGGTGGGCAGGTCCGCGCCGCCGGACTCGGTGAGGTTGATCGTCACCAGGCCGTTCTTCTCCGCGATCTCCGCGGCCCGGAACGACTTCTTCACCGACCACGGGTTGAGCGCTCCGCCCTTCACCGTCGGGTCGTTGGCCACGATCATGCACTCCACGCCCTCGACCACGCCGATCCCGGTGACCAGGCTCGCGCCGACGGCGAAGTCGCTGCCCCAGCCGGCCAGCGGCATCAGCTCCAGGAACGCCGAGCCCTCGTCGACCAGCAGGTCGATCCGCTCCCGTGCGGTGAGCTTGCCGCGCTCGGTGTGCCGGGCGATGTACTTGCCGCCGGCCCGGACGGCCTTGTCCTGCTCGGCCCGCAGGTCCTCGATCTTGGCGAGCATCGCCGAGCGCCGGGTCTCCTCGGGGGCCGGCTGCTCGGTCTCGGTCGTCTCGGTCGTGCTCACCGGGTCCCCTCCTCGGCCTCGACGACGGCCTTCATCCGGTCCAGGGTGGTGCGCATGCCGCGCTCGTTGGTGCGAGCGCGCAGCGGGCCGAGGAGCGTCCAGTAGAGGCGGATGTACCAGACCGGGCTGAGCTTGAAGTACTCCGTGACCCGGGAGCCGCCGTCGGCCTCCTCGATCCGGTAGCCCCAGGTGTTGATCGGGTTCGCGTCGTTGCCGACGGAGAACTCGAACTCCCGCTCCGGCACCGCGCGGGTGACCGTGCACGGCGTCCAGTAGACGGGGCCGACGCCGTTGCGCTTCACGTGCCCCTTGAACCGTGCGCCAGGCTCCGGACCGGTCGATCCGTGGGTCCAGCGGGCCTCGAAGGTCTCCGGGGAGAACTCCCCGATCCGGGTCACGTCGCTGACCAGGTCCCACACCTGCGCCGGTGTGGCGCGCATCTGCACGCTGACCTCGCCGGTCAGTGGCTTGAGCAGTGCCATCCGTTCCTCCCTCGATCTCGGTTCCGGGGTCTCACGCGTAGCCGAGCAGGCGGGCCGCGAGGTCGGTGAGCACCTCGGTGGCGCCACCCCCGATCGGCAGCAGCCGGGCGTCGCGGTAGTGCCGCTCCACCTCGGTGCCGCGCAGGTAGCCGGCGCCGCCGAAGAGCTGCACCGCCTCGTTGCTGACGTCGACGGCGGTGTCGACGGCGGTCTGCTTGGCCAGGCAGGCCTCGGCGATCACGGTCTCGCCGGCGACGTGGCGCGCGGCGACGTCGAGCGTGTACATCCGGGCCAGCTCGACCTGCCGGTGCATCTCGACCAGCTTGGCCCGGACCACCTGGTTCTTGTTCAGCGGCTTGCCGAAGGTCTCCCGCTCGCGGGCGTAGCCGGCGGCGAGCTCCAGGCAGCGCAGCGCGTGCCCGTAGCCCATCAGCGCGAGGAAGATCCGCTCCACCACGAACTGCTCGGCGATGTAGTAGAAGCCCTGGTCCGCGGCGCCGACCAGGTTCTCGATCGGCACCCGCACGTCGTCGTACGCGAGCTCGGCGGTGTCGGAGCAGTGCCAGCCCATCTTGGGCAGGGCGCGGGAGACCGAGAAGCCGGGCGTGCCCTTCTCCACCACGATCAGCGAGATGCCGGCGTGGCCCTCCTCACCGGTGCGGCAGGCGGTGACCACGTAGTCGCCGCGCACCGCGGAGGTGATGAACGTCTTCGCGCCGTTGATCACCCAGTGGTCGCCGTCGCGCACCGCCCGGGTGGTGATCCCGGCGACGTCGGAGCCGCCGCCGGGCTCGGTGATGCCGAGGCTGCCGATCAGGTCGCCGGCCAGGGTCGGCCGCACGAACCGGTCGATCAGGTACGGCGACCCGTGCGCGACCATGTGCGGCACCGCGATGCCGTGGGTGTAGAGCGAGGCCATCAGCCCGCCCGAGGCCCCGGCCGCCATGAGTCCCTCCTGCAGAGCGCAGGCGTCGAGCAGGTCGCCCCCGTCCCCGCCGACCTCCTCGGGGTAGCCGGCGCTGAGCATCCCCGCCTTCGCGGCGGCCGCGGTGAGGCTGCGGGGCAGCTCACCCGCCTCTTCCCACTCGGCGAGCCCGGGGATGATCTCCCGCTCGGCGAACGCGGTGGCGGCGGCCTTGAGGGCCCGGCGGTCCTCGTTCCAGACCCGGTCCCAGCTCGACGTCGTCATCGTGCGTCCCTCCGGTGGTCGCCGTGGTCGGCGCGCCCCATTCCGATTGGTCGTGATTTCGGCGAATTCCCAGCCATTTCGAATGGGGCTCGGTCCGGTGCGCCGGCCCCGCGGGAGGAGCGACTCACACCAGGTCCTCCTGGATGTGCACCGACCGGCTCCGCACCCACTCGCCGAGTCCCTTCGCCTGCGGGTCGAAGCGGGTGGAGGCGGCCACGCCGTCGCCGAGCAGCCCGTGGATCACCACGTTGACCGCGCCCAGGTTGGGCAACAGGTAGACGTCGATGTCGAGGTCGGCCGCCTCGGGCACGAGCTCGCGCACCTTGCGTCGGCTGAGCAGCTTGGCCAGCCAGGTCACCCGCGCCTCGTACTTCTCCGGGGCGTCGCTGTCCCGGGCCACCCACAGGCCGATGTTGGCGTCGCCACCCTTGTCCCCGGAGCGGGCGTGCACGAAGGTGCCGAGCGGCATCCGGCGGGTGATCGTGTCCGCCGGGGCCGGGTACGGCGAAGGCCGCCGCCCGAGGTCCGGGTCGAGCTCGTCGGGGTCGACGTCCTCCACGTAGGTCCCCGGGTCCGGCACGGTCTCCCGCCGCCCGTCGTCGTGCACCACGGTGTGGGTGACCCGGTCGCGGTCGACGTACTCGGGTCGGTAGACGCCGTAGGGGGAGGGCTTGCCGGGAGGCGAGGTCATCGTGAAGCCGGGGTAGGAGGCCAGCGCCAGCTCGACCAGCGGACCGGTGAACGCCTTGCCCACCGGATCCGCCTCGGGTCCTTGACCGTGCACCGGAGCAGCACCGAGGCGCCCTCCTCGGTCTCGGCGTCCAGGCCGTGCGGGCCGGCCAGGCTCCAGGAGACCTCGGCGGCCCGCAGGTGCGGCTCGAGCTGGCCGCGCACCCAGTCCGCCTTGGCCTCGATGTCCAGCCCGGTGAGCACGAACTCGCACGCGTTGCGGAACCCGCCCAGGGTGTTCACCGCGACCTTCAGCCGACGCGGCGGCGGCGCGCCGGTGACGCCGGCGATCTCGATCCGGTCCCGGCTGATCTCGCGCAGCCGGATCGAGTCCAGGCGGGTGGTGACGTCCGGGTTGAGGTAGCGCGTGGACTGGATCTCGTAGAGCAGCTGGGCGGTGACGGTGTCGAGGGTGACCGCGCCGCCGGTCTCCGCGTGCTTGGTGATGATGCTGGAACCGTCGGCGTTGATCTCGGCGATCGGGAAGCCGAGCGGTCGGCCCATCGGCCGGCCGTCACGGAAGAGCCGGCGGAACCCGGAGAAGTTGCCGCCGGTGGCCTGGGTGCCGCACTCGATGACGTGGCCGGCGACCACCGCACCGGCGAGCTGGTCGTGGTCGGCGGGCGTCCACCCGTGGTGGGCGATCGCCGGTCCGACCACCACCGAGGCGTCGGTGACCCGGCCGGTGACCACCACGTCGGCGCCGCCCGCGAGCGCGGCGGCGATGCCGAACCCGCCGAGGTAGGCGTTCGCGGTGAGGGCGTCGTCGTAGAGGCCGCTGCCGCGCAGGTCGTCGCCCTCGACGTGGGCGACCGCGACGTCGAGACCCAGCCCGGAGGCGAGCTCGCGGACCTTCGCGGCCATCCCTGCCGGGTTCAGCCCGCCGGCGTTGGTGACGATCCGGACGCCCCGCTCCACCGCGGTGCCCAGGCTCTCCTCCAGCTGGCGCAGGAAGGTGCGCGCGTAGCCCAGCTCAGGATCGCGCATCGTGTCCTTGCCCAGGATCAGCATGGTCAGCTCGGCGAGGTAGTCCCCGGTGATCACGTCGAGCTCGCCGCCGTCCAGCTGCTCGCGGAGCGCGGAGAGCCGGTCGCCGTAGAACCCGGAGCAGTTGCCGATCCGGACCGCGCTCATGACGAGGCCCCCGTCGCCTCGCGACCGCCGCCGGCAGGCCCGGCGAACGCCTGCGCGATCCGCAGCCACTGCTCGGCGTCCTCCCCGACCGCGACCAGCGCGGTGTCGTCACGGTGCACCCGTTGGGTGACCAGTGAGCAGAAGTCGTACGCCGACCCGCTCACCCGCTGCGCCGCGTCGTCCGGTCCCCAGGCCCACACCTCGCCCGACGGCGCGACGAGCTCGATCCGGAACGCCTCGGCGGGCGGGGTGAGCCCGTGGTTGCCGAAGGCGAAGTCCCGGGTGCGCACGCCGATGTGGGCGACGTGCCGGATCCGGTCGGTGGGCTCGACGGTGAGGCCGAGGGCGGCGTCGACGTCAAGGGCATGCGCCCAGGTCTCCATGAACCGCGCGGTGGCCATCGAGGTGGGCGACATCGGTGGTCCGAACCAGGGCATCCGCTGCCCCTCCGGCACGGCACGCAGCGCGTCGGCCAGTGCGCCGCGCGCGATGTCCCACCGGACCAGGAGATCGGCCGGCGCCAGCTCGGCGACCTCGAGCGCGCAGGCGTCGACATAGCCCGTGGGATCCTCGATCGCGGCGAGGACGACCCGGTCCCAGGCCTCCTTCCCGTCGGGGGTGTGCGCGCCGGCGGCGAGGACGGCGACCTCGTCGGTCCAGGCGAGATGGGCGATCTGGGTGGCGATCGTCCAGCCTGCGGCCGGAGTGTCGGTGGACCAGGTCGCGGCGTCGCGCTCGGCGACGACGGCGCGCAGCCGGTCGCCCTCGGCGGTGAGATCGGCGAGCACGCCTTCGAGGACGCTCATCGGGACTCCTTGGAGGTGCGGGGGCGGGTCGGTGCTGGTGCTGGTGCTGGTGCTGGTGAGAGTGACGGTGCGGGGGCTGGGAGCAGCGCCGCGTCCAGGGTGTCGCCCCACTGGGCGAGGATCCGGCGACGGCGGCGGGTGTCGTCGCCCAGCGTGTTGGCCAGGCCGAGTCCGCGGACCAGGTCGAGGGTGGCCTGGACCAGCTCGCGGGCGCCCGGGCGCGACTCGTCGACCCCGAGCAGCTCCACGGTGAGCCGGTGCGTCTCCCGGCCGACGCGCTGCTCCAGCGGGGCGACCGCCTCGAGCAGCGCGGGGTCGGTGCGGGCCGCCACCCACAGCTCGAGGGCGGCGGTGAAGACCGGGGAGGCGAAGTGGTCGCCGAGCATCTCCAGCACGGCGACCGTGCGGTGCTCGCCGGCCGGCAGTTCGGCGGCGGCGCGCTCGAGGTCGCTGCCACGGATCTCGGTGAGGTGCTCGACCGCCGCCACGACCAGGGCGTTCTTGGTCGGGAAGTGGTGCAGCTGGGCGCCGCGGCTGACCCCTGCCCGCTCGGACACCAGGGTGGTGCTGGTGCCGCTGAAGCCCTTCTCGACGAGCAGCTCCACGGTGGCCTCGAGCAGCCGCTCCCGCATCGCCCGGGAACGCTCCCCTTGGGGGACACGGGTGCTGACGGCCATGGCGTCATGGTGGCCCTCCATAAACAAACAGTCAAGCCTGTCTGTAAATCTCAGGGCGCAGGCGAGGGTACGGCGTGGCGGGCGAGGCGCGCACCCCTGCGCACCGCCTCGCGAGCCTCACGAGCCACCACAAGTCACGGCCCGGCCCAGTCTCGATTCACAGCCTGACCTGCACGAACAGTGTCTCCACAGGAGTGCGCGGGGCCGCACAAGGGCCTAGAACATACGTTCGAACAGCGATAGAATCGGGGTACCGCGCGGCCACTCGGAGGCCGTGCGAAACCACCTCTCGGAACCACCTCTCGGAACCACCTCTCGGAAGGTTCTCCCGATGTCGCTGACCGGCACCCGCACCCCGCTGGGCGAGGCAGTCGCGGCGTGCCGAGACGCGCTGGGTGAGGTCGCGGAGCGTCAGCCCGGGTTCCTCGCGATGCCCGAACGGGAAGAACTGTTGAGGGGGTTGGTGGCGCTCGAGGCGCAGGTCGTCGAGCTGCGGATGCGGGTCCTGGTCGCGTCGGCTGATGTCGCCTCGACCCATGGGGCGCGGGATGTCGCGGGCTGGGTGGCGTTGCGGACCGGCGCCGATCCCGGCCGGTTGCGGTCGGAGTCGAAGGTCGCCACCTCGATCGACCGGTCTTGGCCGCGGGTGGGGGCAGCGATGGCCCGCGGTGCGCTGTCGTTGGAGCAGGCCCGGGTGATCACCACCGGCCTGGACGCCCTGCCGGCCCGGATCGACGCGGACGCGCGGCGGCGGGCCGAGACCGATCTGGTGGCGTACGGCACCGGCGACAGGCCCGGGATGCCCGAGGGTGGGTTCGGTCCGAAAGAGCTACGCCGCCTCGCGGACCGGATCCTCGACGTGGTCGCTCCCGAGATCGCCGAGGAGGAAGACGCCAAACGCCTCGCCGCATTGGAGGCCGCGGCCACTGCGAAGACCAGCCTGCGGATCCGGTCGCTGGGGGACGGGCTGACCCGGATCACCGCCCTCGTGGCCGACCCGGTCGCTGGCCGGTTGGCGACCTACTTGGATGCGTTCACCTCACCGCGCCACCAAGACCCTGGGTCGGAGCGTCTGCCGCAGCACCACGCCCGCGGCCTCGCGTTCGGGACACTCCTGGAGCACCTCGACCCGACCCAGTTGCCCGACCACGGTGGGGACGCGACCAGCGTGGTCGTCACCATCGACCACACCCAGCTCACCCGCGACCTCGGCACGGCCGGGCTGCTCGACCCCAGCCACGACACCGACGGGGAGCAGCGGATCAGCGCCGCCCATGCCCGACGGCTGGCCTGCACCGCCAAGATCCTTCCCGCCGTCCTCGGCGGCAAGTCCGAGATCCTCGACCTCGGCAGATCCCGCCGGCTGTTCACCACAGCCCAACGCACCGCACTACGACTCCGGGACAAGACCTGCCGCGCCGAAGGCTGCACCATCCCCGCACGGTGGTGCGAAGCCCATCATCTCAACCCCTGGTCGAAAGGCGGCCGCACCGACCTCGCCGACGGCCTACTCCTCTGCTCCTTCCACCACCACCGCGAACACGACCCCACCTACACCACCACCCGACTCCCCAACGGCGACCGCAGATACCACCGACGGAGATAGGCGGCCTCACCCACCGGACGCGGCCCACGCCTCCAGCAGTTCTCGCTCGCGTCCCCGATCGATCCCGGTGACCACGGCGTCCGGATCACGGCGCAGCCAGGCCGCGGTGTCGACGAAGGTGTCGGCGAGCGGGCGCAGCCGCAGGCCGGCGGCCAGTGCCGGGCCGGGTCGCGGTCGCGCATCCCGTCGTACTGGGGCCGGGGCAGCCAGAGCGGGATCGAGCCGGCTCCGGACCACGGCATCACCCCGGCGTCCTCCAGGAACGCTTGGTCGACCCAGACGAACCGGGCCGACGGCGCCCCGGCCGCGAGCAGGTCGGCCATCGCGACCCGCTCGCCGACTGCGTCGAACACGCCCTCGTGGCGCTCCTCGGCGAGCCGCACGATCCAGGCCGCGAGGTCGCGGACGTCGATCACCTGCATCCCGTCGCCGGGGGCGCCGGGGGCCAGCACCTCCCCGGAGCCGACGTCGTCCAGTCGCTGCGCCCAGTAGGAGAAGCGGCCGCTCGGGTCGCCGGGGCCGACGATGAGCCCGGGTCGGACCACCGCGCTGGAGGCCGCACCGGCACGGACCAGCTCCTCGCAGGCGACCTTCATCGGTCCGTAGGCCTCAGGCTCCACGGTCAGGTCCACGTCCGCACCGTTCGGCTCCCGCAGCACCCCGACGCCGGGTCCGCCCGGCGAGGTGTCGTCGGCGTAGACGTTGATCGTCGAGACGAAGACGTAGTGGGCCGCGGGAGCCAGCCCGACCGCATGACGGACGTGACCGGGGAGGCGCGCGACGTCGACCACGGCGTCGTACGGGATCTCCTGGAGGACGTCCGGCGGCGGCGCGGAGCGATCCCACCGGACGAACCGCGCCCCGTCCGGCACGGACCCGGTCCTGCCGCGGTTCGCACAGGTGACCCGATGGCCCCGCGCCAGCGCCGCCAGCGCGACCTCGCGGGAGAGGAACACCGAACCGCCGAGCACCAGGATCTCCATGCCCCCACCCCAGCCGGTCGGGCAGCGACCGGCAAGGGTGATCGGCTCAGGGCAGCGACAGCGCCTCTTGCCACCTCAGGGCTGGTACGACGTCCACGCGTCGTCCTCGACCAGGGTCCGCAGCTGTTTCACCTGCAGCGGCGGCTGGGCGCCCGAGGGCGTCGAGGTGCGGCCCCACTTCTCGTCGGTGCTGTTGGTGACCGCGCCGTAGAGCAGCCCGCCGTCGGGGCCGAGCAGCGTCACCTCGTGGATCGTGATGTCGCCGGGGGTCGCCGTCGACAGCCGCCCGAAACGCCCCCCGTCCTCGTCGCGGAGAACCTCGCAGGCGTCGTAGGCCGTCAGGTTGCCCGGGCACGTTGTCCGCCACCGGTAGGTGGGCTCCCCGCCGGCGTCGGGGCCGGCACTCGCCGTCTCCGGCGGGTAGAGGAGCACCTCGAACGCCCCCGGCCCGGACCGGCCGTCCAGCACGGCGCGCACGAAGCCGGCGCCGTCGACCGGTCCCCCGTCCACGCCCTCCATCTCGGTGTCGGCGCTGCGCACCGCCACGCCGGCGGGCAGCAGGTCCTCGAGCACGGCGAGCAGGTCCGTGGACGGCGCGTCCCACCACCCCGGCGGGGGCGTGTAGGTGTCACCTTCGGTGTCGTCGCTCGGCCCCGCCGGACTCGGCGTCTGGGACGCGGCGGACGGGGAGGGCGTGCCGGGCGCCGGGTCGCTGGCCACCGCGGAGTCGACGTCACCGCCCCCGCCCGCCGCCAGCGGTACGACGAGGGCGGCCCCCACTGCCAGCGTGGCCACGCCGCCGCCGACCGTCAGCGCGCGGCGGCGGCGCCGGGCGACCCGACCGCGGCTGATCACGCCGCGCGGCAGGTCGACGGGAGCCTCCAGGTCGCCGATGGCGTGATCGATCAGGTCGCGCAGGTCGGCGCCGTCGGGGTCGGTGCTCATGAGGGACTTCCGTTCGGGATCGTGGTCGACTCGGCCAGCAGGCTGCGAAGGGTGCGCAACGCCCGCAGGCTCCGGTTCTTCACCGCCGCCTGCGAGAGGTGCAGGTCGGCGGCGGTCTGGGCGACGCTGCGGTCCTCCCAGAAGCGCAGTACGACGACCGCCCGGTCCAGCGGCGCCAGCCGGGCCAGTGCGGTCATCAGTGCCACGCGCTCGGTCGGGTCGCCACCAACGGGCGGGCGGGTCTGCTCGGGCACCTCGGCGATCGGCAGCTCCTTGCTGCTGCGTCGGCGCCGGTCGGAGAGGAAGGTCTTGATCAGCACGCCGTTGACGTAGGCCAGGGGGTCATGAGCGCGTCGGACCCGTCGCCAGGCGACGTAGGACTTCACCAGCGCCGTCTGCACCAGGTCCTCCGCGGCGTGCGGGCACGCGGTGAGCAGGTAGGCGGTCCGGTAGAGCTGGCGCGAGCAGCCCGCCATGAACTCGGCGAACTCCGCGTCGGAGCCCGCGCCGAGGGCGGGCTCGTCCCGTTCCTTGGATCGCACCGCTGTCCTCTCGTCGTGCCGTCGAGAGTAGAGACGCGCCGGGGGCGTCCGGAGGTCTCAACCGATCTCGTCGAGGCGGGGTCGTCGGTGACCGGGCTCGCCGCGTCGGTGGTCGGTGACGGAGCGCGGTCTCGTCCCGGCCCGGATGATCCACGCCCGACGTGGATACCCGGCTCAGTACGGTGGCCAGGTGTCTCGCCCGCGCCTCCGACCCGCCGCCCGGACCGTCGCCGTGGCGGTCGCGCTCGGCGCGGTGTTGCTCGCGGCCGGGTCGCTGACCGGCTGCACCGCGGAGGACGCCGGGTCCACCCCGGCGCGGACCTCCACTCCGTCACCGACCAGCACGCCGTCCCCGACCGACGCCCCGACCACCGCACCCACCACCCGGGCGCCGCGCCACCGGCCGCCCTGGCGCGGCATCGACGCCTCGCACCACCAGGGCCAGATCGACTGGACCGCGGTCGCGGGCGCCCGGCTCCGGTTCGCCTACCTGAAGGCGAGCGAGGGCAGCACCTTCACCGACCCCGAGTTCGCCGCCAACCGCGCCGCGGCGAGCGCGGCCGGCCTCCGCGTCGGCGGCTACCACTACTTCTCCCTCTGTACGCCGGGCGCCGCCCAGGCCGCCCATTTCCTCGCGGTGCTCGCGGATGCTCCCTCGCGACCGCAGCCCCTGCCCCCGGCCATCGACCTGGAGTTGGCGGGCAGCTGCGCGGCACCGCCGGCGGCGGATGCCCTGCTGGGGGAGGTGCGCGCGTTCCTGCGGGCCGTGCAGCGGGGCACCGGCCAGGAGCCCGTCGTCTACCTCTATCCCGATTTCGAGGATGCCTACGGCTTCGCCGACGACCTGGCCGACCACCGCCAGTGGGTGCGCAGCCTGGACGGACCGCCGAGCCGGGAATGGTGGATGTGGCAGCGGTCGGCCACCGCCACGGTCCCGGGGATCGACGGCCCTGCGGATCTCAACGTGATGAGGCGGCCGGCCCGCTGACCGGCCGCCCCGCCGGGTCAGCCGGATCGCGGCCTCGACGGCAGGCTCAGATGTCGATGTCGTCCGGCGGGTCGGCGAAGGCGGTCGCGGCCGTGGTCGCGTCGCCGTCCTGCGCAGGGTCCTGATCGGCGGCGGCCAGCCCACCGGCCGTGGTCATCGCCGCCACGACGGCCGCCGACGCGGCCCACCGCGAGGTGACCAGGGCCGTACGCCGGCGCCGGACGGGCCCTGGGTTGTCGCTCCTCGTGTTCTCGCTCATCATCCCCACGGTGCCCGCCCCGGCTGAAGCGGCGCTGAGGATGAGCCATGAACCGGGCGTGCGGCGTCAGCCCGTCGCCGTACGGTCCTCGGGGCCTGCCGGGAGGAACTGTGCGGCGATGTGGCTCCAGGAGTCGCCGACCAGACGGTCCAGGTCCAGGTGCGTGGCCCGCTGGACGTACGGCTTGTCCAGCTCGGTGCGCAGCGCCCTGACCAGGAACCGGCGCAGCTCGGCCTCCATCCCGGTGATCCTGCCGAGCACGCCGCCGCGCCGGGTCGCGGAGGCGAGGTCGAGCCGGATCTCGTCCTCGTCCGGCACCAGGATCTCGATCCGCAGCCGGGCGGGCGCCTCGGCGTGCACGACGAGGGTGAGCGGCACCACGAGGTCCGCGTTGAACCGCATCCGATCCATCCGCAGGTCGAGGTCGAAGGTGACGTCGATCGGCAGGTCCACGTGGTAGGTCAGGAGCCGACCGGGGACCTCGTGCCCGGTGGTCGGTCGGAAGAGCCCGACCACGCTGACCGTCGCGAACGCCCGTCCGGGACCGGCACCGATCGGCCCGATCTCGATGCGCTCACCGAGCAGCGCGTCGATGGTGGCCAGCAGCCGGTCGGCGGGGAGCAGGAGCCGGACGAAGGCGCGACCGAGCTCCTCATAGCTGATCGTCTCCCGCGAGGGATGCCGCGCCGGCTCCGTCACCCCTCCGCCCCGCACGTCGGTTCAGCGGTCAGGGCCGGCAGCAGGATGCTCACGCACTGCTCGACGAAGGCACGGCGGCGCCGCTTCGGCTGCTGCAGACCACTGGTGACGATCCCGTCGAGGGCGGCGATCAGGGTGACCGCGCGCGGCCGATCGTGGAGCTCGCCGGCGGACTCCAGCGCGGCGACCACGAAGTCGGTCAGCTGGTCGCGCGACGCAGCGAGCCGGGCGCCGACCGCGGGGTCGCGCAGGCCCTCCATGGTCAGCTCCTGCTTGGCGATCCACAGGCGCGGCTCGTTCAGCCAGCGCAGGAAGAGCTGGGTGGTCTCGGTGACCGCCAGCGCCTGGTCGTGGGGGTGACCCTCGAGCCGCTTGGACAGCTCGGTCGCGTCCTGGGCCAGCCGGTCGGCCACGTGGCCGGCGAGCGCGATCTGCAGTGCGCTCCGGGTGCGCAGGTACGCCGAGCAGCTGCCCTCGGGCAGCTCGGCCTCACGGTCGACCGCACGGTGGGTGAGTCCTCGGATCCCGGAGTCCGCCACGACGGTGAGTGCGGCGTCGAGCAGCCGATCCATCCGGGGGAGATCTTCTGATCCGGCATGTGACGCATCTTTCCATCGCGTGCCTTGATCCCGCATCTCTACGGTTGTAGATTTCTACGAACGTAGATTCTACCGATGTAGAAGGAGGCCGCCGTGAGCTTCGAACTGCTCCCCCAGATGACCTACTGGTTCATCGGATTCGTCGTCGTCACCGCCGCCGCACTCGCGGTCGGGCTGACCGCACTGGTCCGCACCCTCGCCGACTACCGCGAGGACCGTCTCGCCCGCAACGAGTCGATCCCGACGTACTACCGCCGCCTCTCCTTCGGCCTCTGACCCATCCCGCCGCCGGGACGCACGGCCCACGCCGCCGCCCGGACTGCGAGGATGCCCGCGTGAGCACGGTTTTCGACTGCCAGATCCAGGCGCGGGTACGCGACGTCAATGCCGGCGGCCACGTCGACAGCGTCGAGGCGATCCGAGTCCTGGACGAGGCACGGATCGCCTTCCTGCACCATGCGCACCTGGACGGAGAGGTCGACGGCGGCGGACTGCTGAAGGACGTGCCGAGCCGGGTCTCGGCACTGGTGGCCTCGCAGCGCCTCGAGTACCGCGCCGAGATGCGGTTCGTGCCGTTCCAGCCGTTCCGGGTCCGGATCTGGCTCACCCACATCGGCCGCAGCTCGCTGACCCTCGACGGCGAGTTGCGGGTCACCGCCGGCGGTCCACCCGCCGTGGTCGCGGAGACGACCGTCGTCCTCTTCGACACCTCCGCCGAACGGACCTGGCCGATCACCGACCAGGCCCGCACGGTCTTCGAGAGCTACCTCGGCGACCCGATCGCCCTGCGGGAACGTCCCACCGCCGACGCCCGCTGACCCCGGCCGGGCCGACCTGTGGCAGCGGCCGACCAGGGACCCGGGCCGAGCAGAGACGCCGGCCGATCAGAAGACGCCGGCCCCACCCAGGATGAGGAGCACGCCGAAGAGCGCGAAGAGCGCGGCGGCGCCGTACTTGATGATCTTCTCGGGGAGCTTGCGGCCGAGCATCGCGCCGACCGCGATCGCCAGGGCGTCGGCAGCGACCATGCCGACGGTGGAGCCGATCCAGGTGCCGAACCAGCCCTCCTGGGTGGCCAGGGTGATGGTGGCGAGCATCGTCTTGTCGCCGAGCTCGGCCAGGAAGAAGGCGATGCCGACCGCGAGGATCGCCATGCCGGTGCTGTTGCGGGCCTTGGCCGCCTCGTCCTCGGTCAGCTCGTCTCCCCGCAGCGTCCAGGCGGCGAAACCGAGGAAGGCGACGCCCGCCACGATCTCGATGACGTGCTGGGAGTCGGCGAAGGCATCGCCGATGGCATAGCCGATGCCGACCGAGGCGAGGTGCACGATCGCGGTGGCGGCGGTGATGCCGATCAGCACGTCGCGGGCGCGGTAGCGGGCGGCGAAGGTCATCGCCATCAGCTGGCTCTTGTCCCCGAGCTCGGCCACGAAGATGACCGCGGTGCTCAGCAGGAACGCGTACATGGTTCTCCTCTCGGCGCCGGGCCGGAGGAACCTGGGGACGTCCCTTCGACCAGGCACGTCCTCATCAGGACGGGGGCACCTGCGTGCACCCGTGGTGTCTGGTCGAAAGTCTCGTCCGCCATCCCGAACCGCGAATGGCCTGCCGCGCCGGACCCTCCCGCGCTCGCACGGGCCGGTCAGTATGTCGACGCGACTGTTGGGGACTACTCCCTCTCGCTGCCCCCACCCTAGAGCACCGCCTCCGATGCTCCCGATTCCGGCACCACCCAGCGAAACTTGCTGCGACTCGCCGTTGCGCCAACCCCTCACATGCGACATGCTGTGACAGACAACTTCGGACGACCGGACGCCGCAGTTCGCCGACGAGAGGTGGCCCCCACCATGACCGCACTCACCGAACCGACCCAGGTCCAGCGCGAGAGCCAGAGCTACGACGACACGCTCCGCACGCTCTCCGAGGCGTCGGTGCACCAGCACTTCGACGCGTTCTTGGACATCGACTGGGACAACCCCGACTACGCGATCGTCCCGCACGACCCGCGCTGGGTGCTGCCGAAGGCCGACGTGCTCGGCCGCACCGCCTGGTACCAGTCACTCCCCCAGGACGAGCAGATCAGGATCGGCCTCTACCGCCAGGCGAACGTCACCAAGGTCGGGCTGCAGTTCGAGCAGATCCTCATCGCCGGGCTGATGAACTACGCCTTCAGCCTGCCCAACGGCAACCCCGAGTTCCGCTACTCCACGCACGAGGCGACCGAGGAGTGCCACCACACCCAGATGTTCCAGGAGTTCGTGAACCGCTCCGGCCAGAACGTCAAGGGCGGCAGTGTGCTCTTCCGGCTGCTCGCGCCGATCCTGCCGATCGCGGCGAAGTTCATCCCGTTCGGCTTCTTCTACGGAGTGCTGGCCGGCGAGGAGCCGATCGACCACGTGCAGAAGTCGATCCTGCGGGCCGGCGACGACATGCACCCGCTGCTGCAGCGGATCATGCAGATCCACGTCGCCGAGGAGGCCCGGCACATCGGCTTCGCCCACCAGTTCCTCGAGCACAACGCCAGCCGGCTCGGCCGGGTCGAGCGGTTCGTGCTCTCCCTGCTGGTGCCGGTGATCATGAAGTGGCTCTGCAACGAGATCCTGGTCCCCTCGACGAGGGCCCGGCGCGACATGGGCATCCCGGACGAGGTGATGAAGCAGGTCTACTGGGACTCTCCGGAGTCGCAGAAGTTCCTCCGCGACCTCTTCGGCGACGTGCGGATGCTGGCCGAGTCCACCGGCCTGATGAACCCCGCCTCGCGACGGGTGTGGCGGGCCATGCGGATCGACGGGCGGCCCTCCCGCTTCCGCAGCGAGCCCAGCTCCGCCGCCGCCTGAGCCGCGCCGCCTCCCGAGGATCCCCATGCCGTACGTCGTCACCCAGTCCTGCTGCGCCGACGCCTCGTGCGTCGTCGCGTGCCCGGTCAACTGCATCCACCCCGCGCCCGGGGAGCCGGGATTCGCCGAGGCCGAGATGGTCTACGTCGACGCCGCCGCCTGCGTCGGCTGCGGCGCCTGCGCCACGGCCTGCCCGGTGGGGGCGATCAAGCCGGACACCGCGCTGCGCCCGGGCGAGGAGGCGTTCGTCGGCCTGAACGCGGAGTACTACCAGGTCTTCCCGCACGCCGACCGGCACCCGGTCGCGGTGGTGCCGCCGCAGCGACGTACCCGGGCAGCGGGGCCGTACCGGGTCGCGGTGGTCGGGGCGGGGCCGGCCGGGCTCTACACCGCGGACGAGCTGCTCAAGCACCCCGAGGTCGAGGGCGTGGACGTCTACGACCGGCTGCGGACGCCGTACGGCCTGGTGCGTCACGGCGTGGCCCCGGACCACACCGCGACCAAGCAGGTGGCCTGGCTCTTCGCCGCGATCGAGGCGCAGCCGCGGTTCCGCTACTTCCTCGGCGTCGACGTCGGCACCGACATCTCCCTGGACGAGCTGCGCGCGCGCTACCACGCGGTGGTGTACGCCGTCGGCGCCTCCGCCGACCGCAGGCTGGACATCCCCGGGGAGGACCTGCCCGGCTCGCTCGCCGCGACCGACGTGGTCGGCTGGTACAACGGCCACCCGGACAAGGTCGGCCTGGACGTGCGGCTCGGTGGCCCGCGGGTGGTCGTGGTCGGCAACGGCAACGTCGCGCTCGACGTCGCTCGGGTGCTCACCGCCGACCCGGACCGGCTCGCCGCCACCGACCTCGCGCCGGGCGCCCTCGAGGCGCTGCGGGCCGGCTCCGTGCGGGAGGTCGTCGTCCTCGGCCGCCGCGGACCCGCCCAGGCCGCGTTCACGGTGCCCGAGCTGATCGGGCTCACCGGGCTGGCGGAGTCGGGCGAGGTCGACGTGGTGGTGGAGGCCGAGCCGAGCGACCTGACCGGCCCCGACACCCGCAGCCGGCTGCTCGCCGCACTCGCCGCTCGGCCGGCCGCCGACGCCGGTGCCGACCGCCGCAGGATCGTGCTGCGGTTCGGGCTCTCCCCCGTCGAGGTGCTCGGGGCGGACCGGGTGGAGGGGGTCCGCGTGGTCCGCAACCGCCTCGAGGAGGTGGGCGGGGGTAACGTTGCCGCCGTGGCGACCGGGGAGTCCGAGGAGATCGAGGCGGGCATGGTGATCCGCTCCATCGGTCACCGCGGCCTGCCCGTGGCCGGCCTCCCCTTCGACGAGACGTCCGGCACCGTCCCGCACCGGGCCGGCCGGGTCGAGCCCGGGGTCTACGTGACCGGGTGGATCAAGCGGGGCCCGACCGGGTTCATCGGCACCAACAAGTCCTGCGCCGCCGAGACGGTGGCGAGCCTGCTCGACGACCTCGACCGCGCCGACGGCTCCACCGCAGCGTCCGGCCCCCAGGGGGACCTGGCCTCGATCGCCTCCTTCGTCCGTGACCGGTGCCCCGACGTGACGGGGCTCGCCGAGTGGCAGCGTCTCGACGCCGCCGAACGCGAGCGCGGCGCCGCGGAGGGCCGGCCGCGCCACAAGATCACCGACCCGCACGAGCAGCGGACGACCTCCGCCCCCTCGCCGGGTCCCCGACCGCGCCGGGTCGTCGACGTCGTACGACGCCGCCGGGCGCTGGAGAACAGCGGAGCACGATGAGCGAACCCCGCCCCGACGGCCGACGCCTGCGCTGGGAGCAGCACAAGCGCGAGCGGCGTCTGCACATCATCGACGCGGCGATCGCGGTGCTCGAGCAGCACCCGCCCGGTGAGGCGGTGCACGTCCAGGAGATCGCCGACCGCGCGGGCATCCACCGCACGGTGCTCTACCGGCACTTCGAGGACCGCACCGATCTCGACGTCGCGGTGCAGCGGGAGATCTGCCGCCGCGCCGGGGGCGACCTGTTCGCGGTGATGCGCCTGGAGGGCACGCCGAGCGAGGTCACCCACCGGATCGTGGACACCTACGTCCGCTGGACGGTCGCCCACCCGTCCCTGATCCGGTTCATCGAGCGCGACTTCGGCGTCGGCCCCACCACGCCGATGGAGGAGGCGATCCAGGAGATCGCCGAGCGGATCGAGATGCTGATCAACTCGTTCGTCGCGGTCCTGGGCATCGAGCTGCCCGAGGCCGACCGCGACGTCTTGGACCCGTTCGTCTTCGGGCTGGTCGGCGGCGGGTTCCAGTCCGCCAAGCGGTGGGCCGCCCGCGGCGGCGAGCGTCCCGCGCTCGAGGACTTCATCGACCTGCTGTCGCGCAACATCTGGCGCCAGATCGTCGGCATCGCCGCCGATCGGGGCATCGACCTGCCGGACGTCCCGGTGGACCAGCTGATGGAGATGCTGACCCCCTCCGACAAGACCTGAGGCGCCGCCCCCGGCGCGCCCCATTCCGATCGGCTCGGAATTCGGCGAAATCACAGCCAATCCGCATGGGGCTCGCCACACCCCACCGCCCACCTCACAGCAACCGCACAGCCTGACCCGAGGTCACGCCGAGCCGCGCAGGGCTCACTGGTGGAAGTCACCTTCCGTCCACCAGGAGTCCACCATGCTGACCTCGCCCCTCGTCCTCGCCGACGTGGTCGCCATCGCCCTTCTCGTCTTCGGCCTGTTCTGGCGCCGGGACGGCCGTCGCGAGCTCGTCGTCGCCTTCCTCACCGTCAACGTCGGGGTCCTGGCGGTCACCGCCGCCCTCTCCGACGGGACCGTCGGGGCGGGCCTCGGGCTCGGCCTGTTCGGCATCCTCTCCATCATCCGGCTGCGGTCGGAGGAGCTGACCCAGCGGGAGGTGGCCTACTACTTCGCCGCCCTGGCGCTCGGCCTGCTCGGCGGACTCACGATCACGAGCACGCTGCTCGGCATCGCCTTGATGACGGCGATCCTGGCGGCGGTGGCGATCGGCGACCACCCGCGGATCGCCGGACGCACGGTGAGTCAGGAGATGGTGCTGGACCAGGCCTGGACCGACCCGGCCGAGGCCACCGCGCGGGTCCGCACGCTGACCGGCATCCCGACCGCCACCGCCACCGTGGTCCGGGTCGACCTGGTCAACGACACCACCCTGGTGGTGGCCCGCTACCGGCCCGAGGACCGGCCGGCCGTCCGGGACGCCCCGGCGGAGGACACCGCACCGGCCCTGGCCGACACCTCCAGCCTCTACCTGGAGCGCAGCGCCCGATGAGCAGCCGCGCCACGGCACTCGCCCCGAGCATGGCCGACCTGACCGCCGGCCTGGTCCGGATCGACCTCGACCTGCTCGTGGACCGGGCCGCGCTGCTCACCCGCGTCGACCGCAAGTACGTCGTCCCGACCGCGTTGCTGGCGCACCTGGTGGCCGGCCTGCCCGAGGATGCCTGCGTGCTGGAGGTGGCGGGGCGTCGTACCTCCGCCTACCACTCGCTCTACCTGGACACCCCGGAACGGGACAGCTATCTGCTCGCTGGGCGGAAGCGGCGGGGCCGCTGGAAGATCCGCACCCGCAGCTATCTGGACACCGGGGCGAGCTTCCTGGAGCTGAAGACCTCCGGGCCACGCGGCAGCACCGTCAAGGAACGGATCGAGCTCCCCGGCCATCGTGCCGGCGACGACGTGGGGCCGCTCGGCCGGACCTGGGTCGCCGGACGCCTGGGCGCACCGGTCGCCGGCCGGCTCGCGCCGGCGCTCGCGACGCGCTACCGCCGCAGCACCCTCTTCCTGCCCGGCTCCGGCGCCCGGGCGACCGTGGACGAGGACCTGCGCTTCGAGGGCGCCACCGGGCCCCGGGCCCCGGGCGGCTCGCTCGGCATGCCCGGTCGGGTGATCGTCGAGACGAAGTCCGGCGCCCGCCCCTCCGAGGTCGACCGGCTGCTGTGGCGCAGCGGCCTGCGCCCGGTCGCGATCAGCAAGTACGGCGTCGGGCTGGCCGCCCTCGACCCCTCCCTGCCGCGGCTGAAGTGGCACCGCACCCTCGCCCGGCACCTCGATCGGGTGCCCGACCGGGTCACCCTCGACCCGGTGCCCGACCGGGTCACCCTCGACCCGGCCAACGGCCCCGTCCTGCCCGGTGGTCGCACCCGCTCCGGACCCGACTGAGCACTTCTCTGGACAGATGTCCAGGAATCCTCCTAGCCTTCCACCCGTGACCGGCGGCCAGACCCGCGACCACGTCGGCACGGGAGGAAGCGCATGCCGGAGGCACCCGAGTTCCCCGAGCTGGCCTGCTACGGGCTGGCCGGGCACAGCTCCCAGCCCGCCGACCTGATCGACGAGGTCCGGCTGGCCGAGCGGCTGGGCCTCGGCTCGGTGTTCCTCTCCGAGAGGTTCAACGTCAAGGACGCCGCGGTGATGGCCGGGCTGGCCGTGGGGGTGAGCGAGCGGATCGGGGTCGCCACCGCCGCCACCAACCCGCACACCCGGCACCCGCTGGTCACCGCCACGATGGTGACCACGCTGCACCGCGCCTCCGGTGGTCGCTACGCCCTCGGCCTGGGCCGCGGTTTCGACCTCCTCTTCGACCTGATGGGCGTCGAGCGGGTCACCGGCGCCCGGCTGCGCGACACCGTCGAGATCCTGCGCACCCTCTGGTCCGGCGGCAGCGTGGTCGGCCACGACGGACCTGCCGGCAGGTTCGACTACCTCAGTCAGGACAGCAGCTTCGACGAGCACATCCCGGTGCTGATGATGGCGATCGGCGGCAGGACGCTCGAGCTCGCCGGCCAGGTCGCCGACGGCGTGGTGCTGCACACGTTCTTTACCGACGACACCCTGCGCCGGGCCGTCGAGGTGATTCGCAACGCCGCCGCGGACGCCGGCCGTGACCCCGCCTCGGTCCGGATCTGGTCGGTTCTCGCCACCGTCACCGACCAGGTCCCCGTCGAACTGCGGCTGCGCAAGCTGGTCGGCCGGCTCGCGACGTACCTGCAGGGGTATGGCCAGGTCCTGGTGCGGGCCAACGGCTGGGACCCGGCCGACCTGGAGCGGTTCCGCAACGACCACCTGGTGCAGGGCTATCCCGGCGCGTTCGACGCGGTCGGCACCGTCGAGGAGCTCACCCACCTGCGCGACGAGGTGCTGCCGGCCGCGTGGCTGTCCGCGTCCGCCACCGGCTCACCGGCCGACTGCGCCGCCCGGATCAGCGACCAGCTCGAGGCCGGCGCCGACAGCGTGGTGCTGCACGGCGCCACCCCCGCTGAGCTGGCCCCGGTGCTGGACGCCTGGCGGGTGGTCCGCCCCGACGGCCTGGACGCGCTCCCGGCCAACCCCGGGTGGATGCGGTGAGCGGGGAGCCGGTCGCCACGACCGGGCTGATCTCGACCGCGGCGGAGATCACCGTGGACTGGGCACGGGCGGTCCTCGGACCGGCGATCGCCGGGGTCGAGGTGGAGCGGGTGGGCACCGGACAGATCGGCACCTGCTACCGGGTCCGCCTGGACGCCGCTCCCGGTGCGGAGCTGCCCGCCAGCGTGCTGGTCAAGCTGCCCGCCGAGGACCCGGCCACCCGCCCGCTGCTCGCTGGCGTCTATCGCAGCGAGGTCCGGTTCTACGCCGAGATCGCGCCGACCGTCGCGGTCCGCGTCCCCGCCACCCACCTGGCGACCTTCGCCGATGACGGCGCCGAGTTCACCCTGGTGATGGGCGACGCGGCACCCGCTGAGCAGGGCGACCAACTGGCCGGCTGCACGCCCGCCCAGGCGCGTGACGCCGTGGTCAACCTGGCGGGCCTGCACGGTCCGCGGTGGTGCGACCCGACCCTGCTGGCGATCGACGGACTGAGCATCAACGGCCCCGATGACGCGGCGCTGATGGCCGAGCTCTTCGGGCCCGCCACCGACATCTTCGTCGACGGGCTGGGCGACCTGCTCGGCGCCGACACCGTCGCCACCCTGCGCGACGTCGCCGCGGTGATCGGGCCGTGGGCGCTGGGCCGTGCCGAGCGGTTCGGCCTGGTCCACGGCGACTACCGGCTCGACAACCTCCTCTTCCCGCCCGGCGGCGCCCCCGGCGTGGTCGCCGTCGACTGGCAGACGCTCTCCCTGGCCCTGCCGGCCCGGGACCTGGCGTTCTTCACCGGCACCGGCCTGGAGTCCGGGCAGCGGCGCGCCGAGGAGCGCGACCTGGTCGCCGCGTACCACGCTGCCCTCACCGGCCACGGAGTCGCCGACTACGACCTGGACCTGTGCTGGGAGGACTACCGGTTCGCGATGCTGCAGGGGCCCCTCGTCGCCGTGTTCGGGTGCGCCTACGGCACCCGCACCGATCGGGGCGACCGGATGTTCGCGGCGATGGTGGAGCGGGCCTGCAGCGCGATCAGGGAGCTGGGGAGCCTGGACCTGGTGATGTGAAGATGGACGGATGAGATCGACGCGTCCGGCGACCGACGCGGACCGTCTCGCCGTGGTCTCGGCGCTGTCGAGGGCCCGGCGCAACGAGGAGCTGCCCGCACCCGAGCAGCTCGAGCGCACCGAGCGCGCGCTGGAGGCCGACCGGCTCGAGACGCTGGAGTACCTCGTCGCCGATCTCTCGGACCGCCCGCGGCTGCCGGCTCCCGGCCTCGGCGCCACGCAGGTCACCACCACCGGGACGCGCCGCGGCTTCCTGATCGGCCTCGGCTGCCTGCTCGTCGGGACGGCGACCGGCGCCACCCTCGCCTCGGTCGACCCGGGCGGTGCGGGCGAGGGTCCCCCGCCCTCGCCTCCCACCGAGGAGCGGACCGACCCCACGCGGCTCCCGGACTGGTCCGACACGGAGATGGACCTCGACTTCGGGAGCCTGAACCCGGAGCAGTGGTTCGAGCCCAGCCCCGATGGCCGCACGCAGGCTCCTCGGCGATCCCCGAGCGGCAGACCGAGCGGCCGATCCAGCGACTGAACGAGCGATCGATCGATCGAGCGACCGATGGACGTGGACCGCGAACTCAGTCGACCGGGCGCACCTCGCTGCGCAGCTCCCCCATCATCGCGTCCAACGACGCCGCGGTGAGGGCGGCCGTGCGCAGCTCGTCGAGCAGGCCGGACGGCACGGTGCCGTCGTACTTGTAGTAGATGGTGTGCTCGACGCTGGCCCAGAAGTCCATCGCGATGGTGCGGATCTGCAGCTCGACCGGGACGTGCTCGGTGCGGTCGGAGAGGTAGACCGGGATCTCGATGATCAGGTGCAGGCTGCGGTAGCCGTTGGGCTTGGGTGTGGCGATGTAGTCCTCGACCTCGAGGACGGTGACGTCCGGCTGGCTGGTCAGCATGTCGCTGATCCAGTAGACGTCGCTCTCGAACGGGCACACCACCCGCACCCCGGCGATGTCGCGGATGTTGGCGGTGATCCCCTCCACGGTCGGCTCGCAACCGACCCGGGCCACCTTCGCCACCACGCTCTCCGGCGACTTCAGCCGGGTGCGCACGTGCTCGATCGGGCTGTGGTCGTGGGTCTCCTCGAACTCCTCGCGGAGGATCGCGATCTTGGTGGTGACCTCGTCGAGCGCGAACTTGTAGCGGAGCCGGAACCGCATCAGGCGGCGCCGTACGTCGCGATCGATCCCGTCGTGCACCACGCTCAACGCCCAGTGTGCGTCGAGGTCCTCGACGGGTTGATCGCTCTCGATGCTGGTCATCAGTCCTCCGGTGGTGGGCCACCTTCAGGATGCCGGATCGGACAAGCTCCCGGGGCCCGAGGGCGGTGGTCGAGGGCCCTCCCCCCACGCCCCCGACCACCGTCGGCTCGGAGTCCGGCCTCCCCCGCAGCGGGCCGGCTCCTCGACGGTAGCGAGGCGATCGGGTTCGCGTGGCCGAATGCGCAGGATCGGGACCAAGGTCCCGGACGGTCCGCCTCCGGATAGCGTGACGAGGGTGTATGAGGACCTGCCCACCCCGCTGCCCGTCGTCGACGCCGACCGCCTGCGGCGCAACGTCGCCGCGATGGCCGACCGGGCGGCGCGGGCCGGGGTCGCGCTGCGACCGCACGTGAAGACGCACAAGATCCCCGAGATCGCCCGGATGCAGGTCGAGGCGGGCGCCTCCGGCCTCACCGTGGCCACGCTCGGCGAGGCCCTCGCCTTCGCCGGGGCCGGCTTCGACGACCTCTTCGTCGCCTACCCGGTCTGGCTCGACGAGGGTCGTACGGCGCTGCTGCGGCGGCTCCTCGACCGCGACGTCTCGCTGATCGTGGGGTGCGACGGCGAGGAGGCCGCGGCCCGGCTCGCGGCGGTGACCCGCGCCGTGCCGGTGATGATCGAGGTGGACAGCGGCCACCACCGCACCGGCGTCGCCCCGGACGCGGCGGGCGACCTGGCGCGGACGGCGACCGCTCACGGGCTCGAGGTGCGCGGCGCGTTCACCTTCCCCGGGCACTCCTACCACCCCGACCAGCGGGCGGCAGCCGCCGCGGCCGAGGCCGCGGCGCTGCGCACCGCGGGCCGCGGGCTGCGGGCCGCCGGGATCGCGGACCCGGTGCTCAGCGGCGGTTCCTCGCCGAGCGTGGCGCACCTCGACGCGGACACGCTCGACGAGATCCGGCCCGGGGTCTACGTGTTCGGCGACGCCCAGCAGTGGGAGCTGGGCGCCTGCGCGGCCGACGAGATCGCCTTCACCGTGCACGCGACGGTGATCAGCCGCCGGCCGGGCACGGTGGTGCTCGACGTGGGCAGCAAGGTGCTGGGGGCCGACCGGGCCGCCTGGGCGACCGGGTTCGGCCGCCTGCTCGACCACCCCGGCGCCCGGGTGGTGCAGCTCTCCGAGCACCATGCAGTCGTCGAGTGGGCCGGCGCCGAGTCGGCCGGCGCGGAGTCGGCCGGCGCGGAGTCGGCCGGCGCCGAGCCGGCCGGCGCGGGGAGCGCCGCGGCGCGCACCGACCCGGAGCGGGGTGTGCCGCCGTTGGGCGCCCGGGTGCGCGTCGTACCGAACCATGTCTGCAACGCGGTCAACCTGGTCGACCGGGTGCAGGTGGCCGGACCGGGCGACGACCGCGTTCTCGGGGGTGGGCGGTCGCCGCCCGGGGTCTGAACTCCTGATCCGGTCAGGCGATCGGGGACTCGCCGAGCGCGACGGTGGCGGTCTGCTCCGCCCCGGAGGTGTCCACCCAGGTGACGGTGGCGCTCTCTCCGGGCTCGTGGTCCGCGACGGCGCCGGACAGCTCGCCGGGCTCGCTCACCGCGACACCGTCGAAGGCGGTGATGGTGTCCCCGGCGGTGATCCCGGCGGCGGCGGCCGGACCGCCCTCGGTCGCCTCGGCGACGCTGACGCCGCCGTTCTCGGCGCCGGTGATCGAGACGCCCAGGTAGGCGTTCGGGCCGATCCGGGTGCTCGAGGTCTCCACGCCCGACTCGATCGTCTCCACCACGGCGAGTGCGTCGTCGATCGGGACCGCATAGCTGCGGGTCTGCCCGCCGGTGGTGGTGGCGGTGGTGACCCCGACGACCTCGCCGTCGGCGTCGACGAGCGGGCCGCCGGAGTCACCGGAGACCGCGTAGACGTCGTTGACGATCAGGCCGGAGAGGTCGTTGGTGCCGGAGGTGAGCTGGTCGGAGGTGGTGATGTCCTCGTCGAGCCCGACCACCGATCCGCTGGCCGCGGAGAGGTAGCCCTGGCCCTCGGAGTTGCCGATCGTGGTGACCGCCTCCCCGACCTGGACCCCGTCGTCGTCCAGCACGACCTCGTCGAGGCCCTGGGCACCGGTCAGCTGCAGCAGCGCGATGTCGGCGGTCTCGTTGCTGCCCAGCACCTCGGCGTCGTAGACGGCGCCGGTGCTGGCGATGGTGACCCGGAGCGCGGTGCTGCCCTCGACCACGTGGTAGTTGGTGACCACGGTCCCGTCCTCGTCGATCACGAAGCCGGTGCCCGCGCCGCTGCCGTTGGTCAGCGTGCTCTCCACCAGCACCACCCCGGTCTCCTGCTCGTCGGTCGCGTCGGTCTGGCCGGCCGAGGCGTCGCCGGCCATCGGCTGCTGGCCGGACCAGTCGTCGGGCAGCTCGGGGACCGAGCCGCCGTCCGACTGACCGCCGGTGCCGCCCCACGGCGCGCCGGGCACGGTGCCCCGGCCGTCGGCGGCGGGCGCGGAGGCCGCGCCGGTGTCGCTCGGCGTCGCGCTGTTCCGGCCCACCATCCAGCCCGCGGCGCCACCGACCCCCAGGGCGACCACGGCACCCAGGGCACCGGCCGCGGCCACCGCACCCCACCGGGTGCTGCGACGGTGCGGCTGCGCGCCGATCTGCGACTCGGGGACCGGAGCGGCGTAGGGGCTGAACGGAGGCGGCGGCGGCGGCTGGTCGGGCATGGAAACAGTTCAACCGACCACGCTGGGGGGATCCCCGGAGATCGCTGTGAAACGGCTGTGAACACCCTCCGAGACGGCCCCGGGCTCGTCCCTGGATGTCCTAGGCTCCCGCCATGCTCGAGCGTCTTGCTGTCTTTCTCGGGTCCAGCAACGACGTCGACACCCGTTACAAGGACGACGCCTATCAGGCCGGACGACTGCTCGCCTCGCGCGGCATCGAACTGGTCTACGGCGGTGGGAGCACCGGCCTGATGGGCTTCCTGTCCCAAGGGGTGCTCGACGGCGGGGGCCGGGTCTACGGAGTGATCCCGCGGTTCATGGTGGAGCGCGAGTGGGCCCGGATGCACGGTCCCCGGATCGAGATGCACGTCGTCGCCAGCATGCACGAGCGCAAGGCCCGGATGGCCGAGCGGGCGCAGGCCTTCCTGACCCTGCCCGGCGGCCTCGGCACCCTCGAGGAGCTCTTCGAGGTCTGGACCTGGCGCACCCTGGGTCTGCACAACAAGCCCCTCGGCGTGCTCGACACCGACGGCTTCTGGGACCCGCTGATCCAGACCCTGGACCGGATCACCGACGCCGGCTTCATGGGGGCCGGGACGCTGGCGGACCTTGTCGTCGAGCGCGACCTGGGCACGATGCTGGATCGGCTCGACGAGCGTCTGTGACCCGCCGGCGGCGGCGCCGTCGGAAAGGATGCGGGGAAAGCGCTCCTCACCTGCCACAATCCTGCGGTGCTGGGTGTCATCGATCTGCCGACGTACCTCGTCGGGCTGGTGCTGATCATCCTGTTGCCGGGGCCCAACTCGCTCTACGTGCTGAGCGTCGCGGCCCGGCGCGGGATCCGGAGCGGGTACGCCGCCGCCGCCGGCGTGTGGACCGGCGACACCGTGCTCATGGTGCTCTCCGCGGCCGGCGTCGCCTCGGTGCTGCAGGCCAACGACCTGCTCTTCGGGATCGTGAAGTGGGTCGGCGCCTGCTACCTGGCCTGGCTGGCCTTCGGGCTGATCCGCGGGGCCTGGGCGATGTGGCGCACCCGCCGCGAGGAGGCGCTGCTCGCGGCCGGCGTCCCGGTGCCCGAACGGCAGGAGCGTCCCTACCGGCGGGCGCTCGTGGTGAGCCTGCTCAACCCGAAGGCGATCCTCTTCTTCGTCGCCTTCTTCGTGCAGTTCGTCGACCCCGCCTACGGCAACCCGGTGGTGCCGTTCCTGGTGCTCGGCGTGCTCGCCCAGGTCGCCAGCGCGATCTACCTCAGCGCCCTGATCGTCGGCGGCACCCGGCTCTCCGCGGCCTTCCGCAAGCGGCGCGGGGTCGCCGCCGGCGCCACCTCGGCGGTCGGCGCGGTGTTCCTGGCGTTCGCGGTCAAGCTGTCGATGTCGGGCGCCTGACCTTCGGTCCGGCAGCCCGCCTGGCCCGGCGCCGGCGCAGCTCCGAGGGCAGCGTGAGCAGGGCGGCGAGGGCGACGCCGATCAGCCCACCCACAGAGTTGGCGAACAGGTCCCGCTCGTCCGGGTAGCGGCCCGGGATCCGCGTCTGGACGGCCTCGATGAACGAGGTCAGGCCCAGGCAGCCGAGCACCACGACCCACCACCAGCGCAGCCCGAGGAGCAGCAGCACGAACGCCCCGATCGGGACGAAGAGCGCGATGTTGGCGAGGAACTCGAGCCGGTCGTAGTCGAGCGACTCGGCGTAGCCGCGGCGGTGCAACGCGTCCAGCGCCCGCTCGATCAGCGCGACGTCCTCGGCGTCGATCGGCTGCGGGGTCAGCGTCAGCCAGCCCACGAACACCAGGTAGCACCCGGTGATCAGGCCGAGGAACGGATGACGGTGCAGCACGCCGCCGAGTCTGCCCGACACCTGGGCAGGAGCCCCGGATCAGCCGGTGTTGCGCAGCCCGGCCGCGATCCCGTTGATGGTCAGCAGCATCGCCCGCTGCACGTCGGGGTCCCCCTCACTGCCCTCGGCGGCCGCCCGGGTGCGGGCGAGCAGGGCGACCTGCAGGGCGTGCAGCGGCGCCAGGTAGTGGTCCCGCAGTTCCAAGGTACGACGCAGCAGCGGCGCGCTCTCCAGCAGCGAGCCCTGCTCGGTGACCGCCAGCACCTCGCGCACGGTGCGGTCGTGCTCGGCGCGGATCACCTCGAAGACGCCCCGGTGCTCGGTGGGCACCAGGTCGGCGACGTACTGAGCCGCGATGTCGAGGTCGGTCTTGGTGAGCGTCATCTGCACGTTGGAGAGGAACGTGCGGAAGAACGGCCAGGAGCCGTACATCTCGCGCAGGGTCCCCTCCGCGCCCGCCTCGCGGGCGGCGGCCAGCCCCGAGCCCACCCCGAACCAGCCGGGCAGGATGATCCGGGTCTGCGTCCAGCCGAAGACCCACGGGATCGCCCGCAGGTCCTCGATGCCGCCGTCCCCGCCGGGCCGCTTGGCCGGCCGGGAGCCGATGTTGAGGTTGCCGAGCTCGTCGACGGGGGTGGCGTGCAGGAAGAACGGCACCAGGGACGGCGAGCCGATCAGCTCCTCGTAGGCGCGCTGACCGGCACCGGCGACGGTGTCCATCGTCGCGTTCCACTCCTGCAGCACCTCGGGCGGCAGCAGCGAGGTGCGGTGCAGCGCGGTGCCCTCGATCACCGCGGCCAGCGCCGCCTCCAGGTTGGTGCGGGCCAGGCCGGGCAGCGCGTACTTGTCGGAGATCACCTCGCCCTGCTCGGTGATCTTGATCGGGCCGTCCAGGCTGCCGTTGGGCTGGGACATGATCGCCTCGGCGGTGGGACCGCCACCGCGGCCGACGGAGCCGCCGCGGCCGTGGAAGAGGCGCAGCCGGACCCCGTGCCGGGCGGCGATGTCGCGCAGGCCCCGCTGGGCGCGGTGGATCTGCCACTGCGAGGCGGCGATGCCGGCGCCCTTGGAGGAGTCGGAGTAGCCGAGCATGATCTCCTGCACGTCGCCGCGCGCGGCCACGATCCGTCGATAGCTCGGCTCGCTGAGCAGGGCGTCGAGCAGCGGCCCGGCGGCCTCCAGCTCGGCGACGGTCTCGAAGAGCGGGGCGAACCCGATCCGGGCGGTCGCGGCGCCGTCGGCACCGAGCTCGATCAGCCCGGCCTCGCGGGCCAGCACCACCACGGCGTAGAGGTCGTCCACGTCGTGGGTCATCGAGACGATGTAGGTCTCCACCGTCTCCGGGCCGTAGGTGTCCAGCGCCCGGCGCAGCGTGTCCATCAGTGCCAGCGACGCGGTGGCCGCCTCGCCGAGCTGGTCGCGGACGGCGCCGACCAGCGGACGGGGGCTGGCCATCTCCCGCTGCAGGGTGGCGATCCGCTCGGGGCGGTCGAGCTCGCCGTAGCGCAGGTCGCCGAGGCGCGCGTAGAGCTCGGCGAGCGCAGCGTGGTGCTTGCCGGAGTGCTCCCGCACGTCCATCGTCGCCAGGCCGGCGCCGAAGGCGGCGGCGGTGCGCAGGGCACGCAGGATCGCCCCGTTGCCGGTGAGCTCGTCGCCGGCGGCCAGCATCGCCTCGCGGACCAGGGCGAGGTCGGCGATCAGCTCGCCGAAGTCCGCGTAGTCGCGCAGCGGCTCGTGCGCGGTGCCCTGCCGCAGCCGCTCGGCGGTCCGCTGCAGGCGGACCTTCACGAAGGTCAGCTTGCACCGGTAGGGCTCCTCGGCGTTGAGCCGGCGGATCGTCTCCCAGGTGATCGGCAGCGCTGCGGCATCACGCTCGACGCTGGCGCGCAGCTCCTCGGTCACCTCCACGATCCGGGTGGAGGCGGTCATCTCGACCAGCAGGTCGTCCACCATCCGGCCCAGCTCGGCGATCCCGGAGGCGAACTGCAGGCCGAGGATCTCCTCGGTGACCGCCGGGGTCACGTTGGGGTTGCCGTCCCGGTCGCCGCCGGCCCAGGTGCCGAACCGCAGCGGGCGCGCGGTCACCGGCAGCCGCAGGTCGAGCCGGGCCAGCTCGGTGTCCAGCTCGGCGAGCAGGTCGGGGACGACCTCACTGGCCAGCGACCGCAGGAAGTAGATCGCGGTGCGCGCCTCGTCCGCGGGCTCGGGCCGTACGACGCGCAGCTCGTCGGTCTGCCAGAGCAGGTCGACCAGCTCGGTCAGCCGGCGCTCCTGCCGTGCCGCGTCGGCCGCGCTCGCGCGCGGGTCCTCGGCGGCGTCGGCGGCCTCGACCAGGCGGCGCAGCAGGCGCAGCACGCTGCGCCGGCTGGCCTCGGTCGGGTGCGCGGTGAAGACCGGCCGGTATTCGATCCGGCCCAGGATCTCCTCGAGCTCGCCGCGGTCCAGGCTGCCGTCCTCGAGTGCGGCGCCGAGCCGGGCGACGGTGGCCGCGATCGGCGGCGTGTCCGCGTCGGTCAGCTCGCGCCAGCGGTGCAACTGCTCGGTCGCGTTCACCAGCTCGAAGTAGGCGGTGAACGCGCGCGCCAGGACGACGGCGGTCGGCTCGTCGATCTCGGCGAGCAGCGCCCGCAGCTCGGCGCTGTCGGGGCGGCGGGCCAGGTGCCGGACCCGCTCCACGGTCGCCAGCAGCTCGGGGCTCTCGTGGCGGGCCAGCGCCTCGCCGAGCAGGGTGGTCAGCTGACGCACCGACGAGCGCAGCGCGGTGTGGCGCTCGTCGGACCCGACGGCCCCCGCGAACGCGGCGGCGTCCGGCTCCCGGTGATCGGCCTGCAGGATCTCCTCGACGCTCGGCCGATGCGTTCGCGATGCGCTCATGGCGCCAGTCTTTCAAGACCCGGCCGGCTACCGGGCGGTCAGGGTTGGATCGTTCACAGCGTGGACGATCCGGCTCCCCCGACCGCCGAGGACGGTGCGCGTGCCCGGCCGGCTCCGCCGACCCCGGGCGCGCCGGCCGCCCGGAGGTCGTGGCGAGGCGGTCGGAGTTCGCCCTCCGGACGTCGGGTGGTCACCGCGGGTTGTCTCCACCACGATGCACTGAGACGAATGCTGCTCCCCTCTCTACGAAGGACTTTCTCGTGGTGTCCGACCGTCGTACCCGACCGCTCGCCCTCGCCGCCGCCGGCGGCCTCGGGCTCTCCCTGCTGCTCACCGCCCCCACGTCGACGGCCGTCGACGAGGGCGCGATCCCGGACCGGATCGTGCTCAACCCGACCCCGACCCCGGCCACCTCCCAGGAGGTCACCTGGCGCACCGACTCCGCGGTGACCGAGGGCGTCGTCGAGTACGGACCGGCCGAGGCGGGGCGCTGGCCACCGTCGAGGCCGGCCGCCCCCAGAAGGCGTCGCTGCTGATCGACACCGACGCCCACCACCACTCCGCGCTGCTGGACGACCTCACCCCCGACACCGAGTACCGCTACCGGGTCGGCACCGACGCGGGCTGGAGTCCGTGGCACACCTTCACCAGCGCCGACGACGATCCCGACGAGCCGTGGACCTTCCTCTACTTCGGCGACGCGCAGCGTGGTCTGGACGACGAGTGGCCGCCGGTGGTCGACCGGGCCTTCGCCGCCTACCCGGACGCCGAGCTCACCGTGCACGCCGGGGACCAGATCAACGATGCCGGCGAGGACGCTCAGTGGGGCCAGTGGTTCGCCGGGATGGGTGAGCACCTGGCGCAGACCCAGACGGTGACCACGCTGGGCAACCACGAGCTGACCATCGACCCGACCGCCAGCCAGTACCGCGCGCACTACGAGTACCCGAGGAACGGACCGATCACCCAGCGCGAGCTGGTCTGGTACACCGACTACCAGGACGTCCGGTTCATCTCGCTCAACGGCAACGCGCCGCTCGGCGGACCGGACCAGGCGATCTGGCTGAAGCGGCTGCTCGCCGACAACCCGAACACGTGGACGGTGGTCACCTTCCACCAGCCGATGTTCTCCAACACCGACGGCCGCGACAACATCGCCACCCGCACCCTGTGGCTGCCGATCTTCGAGAAGTACGGCGTCGACCTCGTGCTGCAGGGGCACGACCACACCTACGCCCGGGGCCACCTCGCCGACAACGAGCGGCCCGACGGATCGGTCGTCGGGCCGGTCTACACGGTCGCGGTGAGCGGCTCGAAGTACTACGAGCCCTCGGACGGCACGAACAACTGGACCGCCAACGACGCCACCCGGGTGGTCTCGCACGGGGACACCTCGACCTTCCAGGCGATCACGGTCAGCGACGACACGCTGACCTACCGCGCGGTCGTCGGGGCGGTGGGCGAGAACAGCACCGCGCCCGGTGGGGTCGGCAGCACCCTGGACGCCTTCACCATCCGCCGGAAGGCCGACGGGACGAAGCGGGTGGTGCCGCCGCGAGGGTGACGACCCGGCCGCGCCGCCAGTGGGCGCCTGCCCAGCCACACTGATCAGGAGTGGGCGCTCGCCCCTGCTCCGGTCGGCGCGCACCACGGATCATGGTCCGCATGGACGCCCCCCGCTTCTACCGCGACCAGCAGGCCTGGCAGGACCTCCAGCAGTTCCTGCCCGAACGGCTCCGCCTCACCGACGCCGCGCGACTCCCCACCGAGGAGCACTGGGAGTGGGAGGGACACCGGGTCCACCTCGACCGCTACCGCAACCCGGCGGCGAAGGCACGGGTGGTGCTGCACCACGGCGTCGGCACCAACGGCCGCCAGATGTCGCTGATCCTGGGCGCGCCGCTGGCCGACGCCGGCTACGACGTGGTCGCCCTGGACAACCTCGGCTACGGCCTCACCGACGTCGCCGACGGGGCGCGCTTCGGCTACTCCGACTGGGTGCGCCTGGTGCTGGCCTTCCTCGCCGCCGAGGACGACGGCCGACCGGTGGTGCTCTACGGGCTGAGCGCCGGCGGCATGCTGGCCTACCACGTGGCCGCCGCCGCACCCCGGGGCTCGGTCGCCGGGATCGTCGGGATGACGTTCCTGGACCAGCGGGTGCAGCACGTCTTCGACGCCACCGCCCACGACATCGTCACCTCCCGCGTCGGCGGACCGCTGATGAAGCTGGTCGGCGACACCCCGCTGGGCGCCGTGAAGTATCCGATGTCGCTGGCTGGCAAGATGCACACCCTGGTCAACGACCGCGCCGCGATGAAAGTGCTGCGCAAGGACCGGACCTCCGCCGCCAACTGGGTCAGCATCCGGTTCCTGGCCGACTACATCACCTACGTGCCGGCCGTCGAGCCGGCCGACTTCGCCGCGTGTCCGGTGCTGCTCACCCAGCCCGCCGAGGACCGGTGGACGCCGTACGAGGTGAGCCGTCCGGTGCTCGACCCGATCTCCGCGGTGCCGGTCGAGGTGGTCACCCTCGACGGCGCCGGGCACTACCCGCTCGAGGAGCCCGGACTGACCCAGCTGTTCGAGGCGGTCACCGGGTTCGTCGAGAAGGTCACCGCCACCGCGTGACCCCCCGTCCCCTGCCGGTCCGGGCTACCGTCGGGGCATGCACCCGGACCGGCAGGTACGACGCGCCGAGGCGAGCGCCCCGGCCGACGCCGCCACCCTCGGACGTCTGCTGTACGACTTCAACACCGAGTTCGACTCCGAGACCGACCCCGCCGACGTCCTGGCCGAGCGGTTCGCCCGGCTCCTCGGGCTCGACGCCGTCCTGGCGCTGCTGGCCGAGGGCCCGGACGGCGCCGAGGGCTTCGCGTTCCTGACCCTGCGCCCGGCCGTCTGGTTCGACGGACCGGTCGCGCAGCTCGAGGAGCTGTACGTCGTACCGGCGCTGCGGGACGCGGGCATCGGCACCGCCCTCCTCGACCTGGCCCGGTCGCTGGTCCGCGAGCGCGGCGCACCCGAGATGCACATCAACGTCGACGCGATCGACACCGACACCCGCCGGTTCTACGAGCGTCACGGGTTCGTCAACATCGAGCCGGGCACCGACTACCGGATGCTCTGCTACATCGGCCCGACGGACCGCACCCCTCGCTGACCGGGGCGCGGCCCGCCGCTGCTGGGACCTCAGCTGGTCGCGCGCTCCTCCTTGGGCACTTCCTTGATCTCACCGGTACGACGCCCCTCGCGGAACTTGCGCAGCTCCTCGCGGACCTTCGGCAGCAGGATGTAGCAGGCCAGCAGGTTGACGATCGCGCAGACGAAGAGCATCGAGTCGGCGAAGGTGATCACCGAGGTGAAGGTGATCACGCTGCCGACCACGGTGAAGCAGCAGAAGACGATCTTGAAGACGCCCTCGCTGGTCCGGGACCGGCCGAACAGCTCGGTCCACGCCTTCATCGTGTAGTAGGACCAGGTGATCAGCGTGGAGAAGGCGAAGAGCGCCACCGCGATCGCGAGGATCACCGGGAACTGCGGCAGGAAGGTCTCGAACGCCCGGGAGGTGACCACCACGCCGTCGGGGGTCGGCCCGCCGTCGGCGACCACCTGGCGCTGCTCCTCGTAGTAGGCGGAGTCGGCGATGATGATGGTCAGCGCCGTCATCGTGCAGATGATCACGGTGTCGATCAGCGGCTCGAGCAGCGCCACGAAGCCCTCGCTGACCGGGTGCTTGGTCTTCACCGCGGAGTGCGCGATCGGCGCGGAGCCGACGCCCGCCTCGTTGGAGAACGCGGCGCGCTGGAAGCCGATGATCAGCACGCCGACCACACCGCCGGCCACGCCCTCGGGGTTGAAGGCGCCGGAGATGATCTCCCCGATCGCCTCGGGGATGTGCACCGCGTTGCCCAGGATCACCAGCAGGCAGGTGCCCAGGTAGATGAAGGCCATCATCGGCACCAGGCGCGAGGTGACCAGCGCGATCGAGGTGATCCCGCCGACGATCACCGCGCCGACCAGCAGCGCGAGCACGATGCCGAAGATCAACGCGGAGCCCGACGAGCCGAGGAAGCCGTCCTCGCCGCCGGTGACCTCCTGGGCCTGGGCGAAGGTCTGGTTCGCCTGGAACATGTTGCCGCCGATGGCGCCGAACAGGAAGAGCGCGATCGCGAAGATGATGGTGAGGGTCCGCGAGATCACGGACCCGAACCGCTCGAACGCGACCGGGAGGTAGCGGAACGGGCCTCCGGTGACCGACCCGTCCTCGTGGATCTGGCGATACTTCACTCCGAGCGTGCACTCGACGAACTTGGTGCACATGCCGAGCAGACCGGCCAGGATCATCCAGAAGGTCGCGCCCGGGCCACCGAGGGTGACGGCGGCGCCGACGCCGGCGATGTTGCCGAGGCCGACGGTGCCCGACACGGCCGAGCTCAGCGCCTGGAAGTGGGTCACCTCGCCCGGGTCGCTGGCCCGGGAGTACTTGCCGCGGACCAGGTCCGTCGAGATCTTCCAGGAGGTGAACTGGATGCCCTTGAAGTAGACGGTGAAGACCGCGGCCGCCACCACCAGCCAGAGCACGATGAGCGGGAACTCCACGCCGGCGATGCTCGGCGCGTAGAAGATGACCGAGCTGACCGCGTCCGCGATCGGTTCGAAGGTGCTGTTGATCGCGTCCTCGATCGAGGACAGCCAACTCCATTCTCCGTCGGCGGCCAGGGGCGTGAGGAGTACATGACCTGGGTCACTCATCCACCGACCCCACTAGAAAAACCGCGACGGCGCAAGCCCCCCGCCGGTGCGGACGGCGTCGACGCGAGCCGGGAGGGACGCGTCGACGCCGGTCGGTCAGGCCGAGACCCGCTCCCGATCGACGGCCCGGGAGAACTGCAGCGCGTCGTCCACCACGGGGCCGCCGCGGACCAGCCGCACGTCGTCGAGGTAGCTCATCGACATCGCCCACGGCGCCCCCTCACCCTGGCGCGGCAGGTCGTCCAGCGCGCGCTGCACGTAGCCCGCCGCGAAGTCCAGCAGCGGGCGGGTCTCCATCGCGGGCGCGACCGGCACGCAGGCGTCGTACCCGTGGGTCTCCATGTAGGCCAGCAGCCGGGTGAAGTGCTCGCAGAGCAGACCGACCTTGAGCGTCCACGACGAGTTCGTGTAGCCGACCGCGAAGGCGAAGTTCGGCACTCCCGAGAGCATCATCCCCTTGTAGGCGACGTGGTCCGGGGCGTGCATGGTCTCGCCGTCGACCCGGACCTCGATCCCGCCGAACAACTTGAGGTTCAGCCCGGTGGCGGTGACGATGATGTCCGCCTCCAGCACCTGGCCGTCCTCGAGCTCGACGCCGGCCTCGGTGAAGGTGCGGATCCGTGCGGTGGCGACGTCGGCCCGTCCGTTGCGGATGGCCCGGAAGAGGTCCCCGTCGGGCACCGCGCAGAGCCGCTGGTCCCACGGCCCGTACGGCGGGTTGAAGTGGGTGTCGACGTCGAAGCCCTCGGGCAGCGCCCGCTCGTTGACCCGGCGGATGATCCCGCGCGCGGCCTTCGGGAAGCGCTGCGCGAACTGGTAGACGAGGCGCTGCTGCCAGATGTACTTGGTCCGGGCGGCGGCGAAACCGCGCTCCTCGCCGAGGACCCGGACCAATGTCTTGACCAGCTTGTCCTCACCCGGCACCGGCATCACGTACGTCGGCGTGCGCTGCAGCATGGTGACCAGCTCGGCCCCGGCGTCGGCGAGCGCGGGCACCAGCGTCACGGCGGTCGCGCCGGAGCCGATCACCACGACCCGCTTGCCGGTCACGTCGAGGTCCTCGGGCCAGTGCTGCGGGTGGATGATCTGCCCGCCGAAGCGGTCCCGGCCCTCGAAGTGCGGGGTGTAGCCCTCGTCGTAGTCGTAGTAGCCGGTGGCGCCGAAGATCCACCCGGCGGTGACCGCGAAGCGCTCGCCGGTGTCCGCGCGCTGGACCTGCACCGTCCAGCACGCCTGCTCGCTGGACCACGCGGCGCTGAGCACCCGGTGGGAGTAGCGGATGTGCTCCTCGACCCCGCACTCGGCGGCGGTCTCGCGCAGGTAGTCGAGGATCTTGTCGGCGCTGGCGATGGCCTGGGAGTCGCGCCAGGGGCGGAACTCGTAGCCGAAGGTGTAGAGGTCGGAGTCCGACCGGATGCCGGGGTAGCGGAACAGGTCCCAGGTGCCGCCGGAGACCTCGCGTCCCTCGAAGATCGCGAAGCTGGTGCCGGGGCGATCCGCGACCAGGTGACGCCCGGCGCCGATGCCGGAGATGCCGGCGCCGACGATGAGCACGTCGAGGTGCTCGACGGGCTCGGTCGGCTCGGCCGGGTCGGCCGACCGGGGCGTCTGTGCGGTGGCGGGGGCGTCGGTCACGGATTCCTCCTGGTGCTCGCCTCGCCGCGACGGCGAGGACCTGTCCATGGTGCCCCTCGGGCGGGCATCGGGGAAAGGTCGACTCTGCAGCGATCTGCACCACACGGCGGTGCACAATCGACCACCTGAACCTAAGGTGGGCGCATGTCCTGGCCGCCACCCTCGCCGCAGGTCCGCCGGCTGATCCGGGCCGCCGCCGAGCTCTCCCTGCGCTCGGCCGAGGAGTGGGTCACCGAGGTCGACGCGGCCACCCTGGCCAACCCGATCACGGCGCTGATCGCCGCCGACCCCAGCCTCAACGAGGCGGTCCGGCGCGGCAACTACGACAACATGGTCGCCTGGGCCAGCGGCAACCTGCGCGCACCCGGGGAGCCCGTCGCGGCCAACACCAGCGAGGTCCAGCTCGACATCGCCCGCGACATGGTGCGCCGTGGCGTCTTCGAGCTCGCCCTGGACACCTACCGGACCGGGCAGAACGCCGCCTGGCAGCGGTGGATGACGGTCTGCTTCTCGCTCACCGACGACGCCGCCGAGCTCGAGGAGCTGCTCGCGGTCACCGCCGCCTCGATCAGCACGTTCATCGACGGCACCATCGAGGCCGTCGCCCGCCGGATGTCCGCCGAGCGCGGGCAGCTCACCCGCGGCACCGAGGCGGAGCGCCGTGACCTGGTCACCCTGGTGCTGCAGGGCTCGCCGGTCGCCCCCGAGCGCGCCGAACGGGTCCTCGGGTACGGCGTGGACGGCCCGCACCTCGCCGCCGTGCTGTGGACCGACGCCGGCGCCGGCGACCTCGCCGAGCTGGAGGGTGTGGCCGGCAGCCTGATGCGGACGCTCGGCGCCCGGTCCCGGCTCACCGTGGTCGCGGCCGCCTCCACGCTGTGGCTCTGGCTACCGGTCTCCGCCCGGACGCCGGCCGACCTCGCGTCGCTGGAGCCCACCGCGTCGGTGCGGATCGCGCTGGGCACGGCCGGGGACGGCGTCGACGGCTTCCGCCGCAGCCACCGCGAGGCGCTGGAGGCGCGGCGCTTCGCGACCTCGGTCGGCGCCGCCGACGCCCTGGTCACCTTCGACGACATCCGGCTGGCCGCGCTGGTCGGCGCCGACCAGCGCCGGTCCGCCGACTTCGTCCGCGAGGTGCTGGGCGCGCTGGCCGACGCGCCCGCCGAGCTCCACGAGACCGTCCGGGTCTACCTGGCCAACCTCGGCAACGCCGCGGCCACCGCGCACCAGCTCTACGCCCACCGCAACACCGTGGTCCGCCGACTGGCCCGCGCCGACGCCCTGCTCCCGCGGACGGTGGCCGCCGACCCGGTGCGGATCGGGGTCGCGCTGGAGGTGCTGCGCTGGCAGGGTCGCGTCCCCACCGGCTGAGGTGCGAGATTCGTCTCGGAAGATCGGAGCACCACCACGCGTTGGGCCGGGTGTTCCCCATCGTCGAGGAGAAGGGTCAGTGATGCGCGCAGTCGTGCACCAGGAGTTCGGAGAGCCCAGCAAGGTGCTGGCGGTCGAGGAGGTCGCCGTACCGGAGCCGGGGCGAGGTGAGGTCCGGCTGAAGGTGCTGCTGAGCCCGATCCACAACCACGACCTGTGGACGATCCGCGGCAGCTACGGGTTCAAGCCCGACCTGCCCGCGCGCGCCGGCACCGAGGTGGTCGGCATCGTCGACGCGCTCGGCGAGGGCGTCGAGGGCCTCGAGGTCGGGCAGCGGGTGGCCACCGGCGGCGCCTTCGGCGCCTGGGCCGAGTACGTGCTGACCAAGGCCGGCGGCCTGATCCCCGTCCCGGACACGCTGAGCGACGAGATCGCCGCCCAGCTGGTGGCGATGCCGTTCAGCGCGATCAGCCTGCTCGCCTCGCTCGACCTGGAGGAGGGCGACTGGCTGGTCCAGAACGCCGCCAACGGAGCGGTCGGCCGGATGGTCGCCCAGCTCGCCGCCGCCCGCGGGATCAACGTCGTCGGACTGGTACGACGCGCCGCCGGTGTCGACGAGCTCGCCGAGCTCGGGATCGGCAACGTCGTCGCCACCGACACCGACGACTGGACCGACCGGGTGGCCGAGGTGACCGGCGGTGCCCCGATCAAGGCCGGGGTCGACTCGGTGGGTGGACGGCCCGCGGGCGACGTGCTCGGGCTGCTCGCCGAGGGCGGCACCCTGGTCATCTTCGGCGCGATGGACTCCCCGCGGCTGGACCTCTCCTCCGGCGACGTGATCTTCAAGGAGGCCGTGGTGCGCGGCTTCTGGGCGAGCAAGGTGATCGGCTCGATGCCGGCCCAGCAGCGCCGCGCGCTCTTCGGCGAGCTGCTGCAGCGCGCCGGCGACGGCTCCCTCGACCTCTCCATCGAGCGGACCTACACCCTGGAGGAGGTCCGCGAGGCCGCCGACGCGAACTTCCGTCCCGGCCGGCGCGGCAAGCTGCTGCTCCGCCCGTGAGCGTGACCGGCGACCCCGGCGACTCCGGCGGCGACCTCGGGGTCGGCGAGCGGCTGGCGACCTGGCTCGAGGGCCTGGGGCTGGCCGACGTGCTCGCCGACGCCGGGCTGCCGACGTACCAGCGGGACCTGGGCGGCGTGGTCCGCTGGACCGACACCGCGACCGGGAAGCCGCTGACCGGCGACCAGCTGCGCCAGCTGGACCGGGTGCTGCACCAGGAGGGCGACGACCCCGACCACGCGGTGCCGGTCGCGCTGGTGCAGCTGCGCCGGCTGGTCCGCGTGCGCGCCGGGCTGCTGGCCAGCCCGGTCCTGGGCTACGCCGGCCTCGCCGAGCTGCGCGGCGTCAGCGAGAACGCGGCCCGGTTCGCGGCGCACAAGGAGTCCGACCGGCACCGGCTGCTGCTGGTGCCGCACGAGGGCGAGGTGCTGGTGCCCGGCTTCCAGCTCACCGCGGAGGGCGAGCTGCGCGAGGAGCTCGCCCCGGTGCTCGCGCCGCTGCTGGCCGGCGGGCTGGACCCGTGGCAGGTGTGGGCGTGGTTGACGCAGCCGGCGGGCCTGCTCGGCGGGATGGTCCCGGAGCGGGCCGCCACGGACCCGGAGGAGGCTGCGATCGTGCAGCACGCCGCGGTCCGGCTGGCCGAGCGCGCCATCGCCTCCGCGAACGAGTGACCCCGGCCGCCGCGGTCCCCTGTGACACGCGCCGGGCCCGTCTGATGCTGTCCCGGTGGCGCCGCCCTCAGCCGGGCCGCTGCTCGGAGGTGCGACTCGGGGCCCCCAGCAGTGCGACGAGCGACTCGACCAGCTCCGCCACCGTCTCGTCGGCATCGGGGACCAGGTCACCGTACTGGTCGCAACGTCCCTCGAGGTCGGCCATCACCGACATCACCACGAGTGGCAGCTGTCGCATCCGTTCCCGCTCGGTGGCCGTGGGAAGGCCTCCGAGGCACCGCCGGATCAGCGCATCCAGGCGTTCGAGTGCACCGGCGTACGCCGGCACCGATCCCCCGGCCACGACCTGCGGTCGAGGACGATGCGGTTGATGTAGCGGGCGTACCAGGTCCGGCCGGCTCCCTCGCACACCACCTCGGCGAGCGGCGCCACGTAGGCCCGCACCAGCGGGCGGAGCCGATCGAGCTCGCCGGCCGCCTCGACCTGCGCGATCAACTGCTCCCGCCGGGCGTTCAACGGCGGCATCCGCAGCTCGATGAGCGCTTCGAGCACCTGGTCCTTGCTTCCGATGTGGTACTGCACCGCCGAGTTGTTGCGGTGTCCTGCCGCCTGACCGATCTCGCGCAACGACACCGCATCGATCCCGCGCTGGGCGAAGAGCCGCTCGGCTGCGTAGAGGATCCTCCGCCCGGCCTCGCTCTTGACGCTCACGTGGAGATCGTAGGAGACTCCCCGGACCAGGGTTTAAGACAGTTTGTCTTAACACGGGATCCGCCACAGGAAGGACTCAGCGTGAGCAGCACCGGGACCATCGAAGACGTCAGCGGAGCTTGGATCGGAGGTGAGGACCACACCGAGCGGTCCCGTCAGACCTTCGGTGACGTCACGCCGGAGCAGAGCCTCCGGTTGGCGGCCCGCGAGGTCTCCTCCGGCCATCCGGCCAGGATCGAGCAACTGGCCGACCGCACCTGGATGATCCAGCCGGGGATCGCGAACGTCGCCCTCTTCGAGACCGACGAAGGCCTCCTGCTCGTCGACGCCGGCTGCGCAGGCGACGGTGCCGTACTCCGCGACGCGGTGCGCGCGTGCAGTTCGCTGCCCCTGCACACGGTCGTGTTCACCCACGGGCACATCGACCACGCATTCGGGCTCTGGGGACTCCTCGAGGACGGCGAACGCCCGCGGGTGGTGGCGCACGAGAATCTGCCCGAACACTTCGGCCGCTACCAGAAGACCGCAGGGTTGAACGCCCGGATCAACTTCCAGATCGCCGGCGAGAGCGGAAAGGCCTGGCCAGCCGAACCCGCGGACTTCCCGACCGTGGACACGACCTACCGGGACACCCTCGAGCTGCTGATCGGTGGCGAGCGTTTCGTGGTCCGCCACGCCAAGGGCGAGACCGACGACGCCTCCTGGGTCTGGGCGCCCGAGCGACGGGTCCTCGCGGTCGGCGACCTCGTCGTCGGCTATCTTCCGAACGCCGGGAACCCCCGCAAGGTGCAGCGCTACGCCGAGGAGTGGGCCGACGCCACCGAGGAGATGGCCGCGCTCGGAGCCGAGGTGGTGATCACCGGGCACGGCGACTGCGTCACCGGCGCCGACTCGGTCCGCGCGGAGCTGTTGAGCATCACCGCCTATCTGCGTCACATCGTGCGGCACACGCTGGACGGGCTGAACGCGCATCGGATGCCCGACGAGATCGTCGCGTCGCTGGAGATCCCCGAGCACCTCGCCGAGCACCCCCGGCTTCAGCCGAACTACGACCGTCCGGAGTTCATCTGCCGCAACGTGATCCGCCGCTACGGAGGATGGTGGGACCGCTATCCGGCCAACCTGCTGCCAGCGCCGATGCCGGACCGGGCCCGCGAGATCGCCAGGCTGGCCGGCGGCGTGGAACACCTCGTGGAGCGCGCACGCGAGCTCTCCGACACCGATCTGCCGCTGGCGCTCCACCTCGCTGAATGGGCGTTCCTGGCCGACCCCGACCACCCGGACGCACAGGAGTGCTACGTGGAGATCGCCGCCGCTCGCCGCGAGGCCGAGGCCTCGATCATGGTCAAGATCGCCTACACCGAGCCTGCCCAGTGGGTCGCCGCGGTCCGCACCGGGGACGGGTCGTGATCAGCGCACCGTCCAGCTGATCGTCCGCGCGGCGTTCGCCCGGATCCGCGGCGAACGGACGGCGCCGGTCCGGTCGGCCACCCGCACCTTCACCGTGTGGCGGCCGCGGGCGGGCACCCCGAGGGCGGACGGTCGCAGGGTCGTCCTGCCCCGGGCGGCGACGACCTCCTTGCCGTTGCGGTACCACCGCACCTGGAGGGCGGCCAGGTCGCCGAGCGAGGCGAGACGCAGCTTGATCAGCCGGGTGCGGGAGATCCGGGTGCCGCCCCGGACGTTGCTGCTGACCGGCTGCGCGTAGCGGTAGAAGCCGTTGATCATCGACTCCTGGCCGGGCAGGTTGAAGCCCAGGCCGAGGCTGCGCATGATCGAGTTCTCGGTGGGGCGCCAGATGCCGCGAGCGACGTACTTGCCGCCCTGGTGCACCCCGACGGTGCCGCCGGTCGGGTCGGTCTCCCCGAGCCAGCGGTACCACTTGCGCGAGTTGTCGCGCAGGTAGGCGACGCTGCCGTGCACGGTGACGTTCGGCTCGGCGGCCTCACGGGTGGAGCCGTAGCCGCAGCTCCCGCACGACCAGTACTCGTCGGCGAGCTTGCCGAGCGCGTGACCGACCTCGTGGGACCCGATCTCCGAGGAGTAGGGGTTGTCGGAGGAGAGCGTGGCGATGCCGGTGAGTCCGCGCAGACCGTCGAAGTAGCCGGCGCCGCCGTAGCGGCTGGAGTTGGCGACCACCACCGCCAGCTCGGCCTGCGGCGCCTTCGCCGCGTAGCGCCCCACCGCCCGGACGTTCACGCAGATCAGCCGCTCCAGCCCGTTGCACCAGAAGTAGGCGCCGAGCGCGGTCCGCTTGTCGTTGACGTTGCCCGGGTCGGTGTTGCGGTCCCGGTCGATCCCGGAGTCGCGGGAGACCGCCTGCACCATCCAGACGTTCATCAGGCCGCGATAGCTCTTGTAGGGCTCGATCGAGGTCAGCTGCTGCCACCGGGCGCGGGCGTCGGCCCGGAAGTCGTCCTGCTGGGCGGCGGTGTAGCCGTCCCCGGTGATCACCACGTCGAGCCGGTCCCGCGAGGGCCCGGTCTTCGACAGCGCCCGCACCTTGCCGTCGACCCGCCCGGCCCGCGCATCGCCGCGCAACGCCTCGGCGCCCTGGGTGGGCGGCGCCACCGGGACGTCCCGGTAGCCACCGGGCGCGCCCTCCTCCGGCGGCACCTCCACCGAGATCGTCTCCGCCGACGCCGGTACGACGGCAGCCGCACGCTCGTCCTCGGCCGCGACCGGCGCGGGGGCCAGCAGCGCGGCTCCCAGCAGTCCGACGAGCACGGTCGCGAGAAGCGCGGCGGGCCCGACGCGGCCCGTCGGGCGCAGCCTGGACGGGCGCTGGTGGCGGGACGGGCGCAGGCGGCGGGACGGGCGCATCGGGGGACCTCCGGAAGTGTGCGCCGGGGGCCAGGATCGGCCGCGGCGGATCAGCAGTCTGCCTCACTCGAGCCCGGTCGGCGGACCGGCCGATCACCGGTGGACGTCGGGACCGGTCATCGCCAACTGAAGGGAACTTCCCGAATCCCTGGACCGGGGGGCCGGACCCCGTGCAGACTGGGCGGTCCGGAGCGAACTGACCATGACGACGCACAAGGGCCCGCACGGCCACTCAACCAGTCATCGACCCGCGACCACGGGTCGGGGACGTCGGTTCCAGTTCCCTGGGCGGGACACGATCTTCCGCCCGTTCGCGGTCACCTCGGTCAGTGCCCTGCTCGCGATGGGGGCTGTGTCCAGCGGTGTCGCCCTGCAGATGTCCGCCCAGGACGCCTCCGCCCCGTCCCCCGCGCTCCCGCCCGGCCCCGTGATCATCGGCAGCGCCGACGTCGAGCCGGACACCGCGGTGCCCGCCGGGCTGCGCCGCTCGCGGCTGCCGCACGAGGTCGCCGCCAACGCCGAACGCCCCTACCCGCGGGACCTGCGGGTGGCCGCGCAGGACGTGCGCGACCTGCCCCCGGCCGCGATGGCCGCCTACCAGCGCGCCGACCTGGTGCTGCAGGACGCGGCGCCCGGCTGCGGGATGTCGTGGACCCTGCTGGCCGCGGTCGGCCACGTGGAGTCCGACCACGGACGTGCCGACGGCGGCAAGGTCGGGGCCCGCGGCGTCGTACGTCCCGACGTGATCGGGGCGGCGCTCAACGGCAAGCGCGGCACCGAGCGGCAGTCCGACACCGACAACGGGCGGTTGGACGGCGACCGTCGCTGGGACCGGGCCGTCGGCCCCCTCGGTCTCACCCCCACGCTGTGGGCGGTGGTCGGCGTCGACGGCGACGCGGACGGCACCCGCAACCCGCAGGACCTCGACGACGCGGCGCTGGCCGTCGGCGTGACGCTGTGCAGCCAGGAGGGTGACCTGACCCGCGCCCGGCCGCTGGCCGCGGCGCTCGAGCAGTACAACCCGGCGGCCGGCTACGCCGACCTGGTGGCCCGACTTGCGCACCACTTCGAGACGGACGCTCGCCGGCTCGACCTGCCGGCCCCGGACACCGTCCCGATCAGCCTGCCGCTGGACCTCGGCGCCCCGTTGGGCTCGTCGACGCCGACCTCGAGGCCGACGGCCGACACCGACGGCCCGCTCGACTCCCTCGACACCGACCCCGACGGCTCCCTCGACGCGAAGCCCGGCACCCGGCCCTCCGGACGGCCGAGCCTCTCCGCCGAGCCGACAGCGGGACCGACGACCAAGCCGACCACGAAGCCGACCACCAAGCCGACCACCAAGCCCACCACCAAGCCCACCACCAAGCCCACGACCAAGCCGACCACCGAGCCGACCGACGAGCCCACCGCCTGCCCGACGCCCACGGAGACCGCGACGGTCACCGCCGAGCCGGTCGAGCAGCCCACCGGGACCGCCACCGAGCAGCCCACCGAGCTGCCCACCGAGGACGACCCGGTCGAGGACTGCTCGCCGACCCCCCGGGCCACCGCGACCGTCACCGTGACGGTGACTCCGCTGGCCGGCCCGACCGGCAAGCCCCTCGCGACGCCCTGAGCCCGGCCCGCTGAGCACGATCGGCCGGGCCCGACCGGCCCGACCGATTCAGAGCCCGCGCGCCGCGCGCCAGGCGTCGAAGGCCTGCGCACTGGTCTTCGACGGCGTGTAGCCGAAGACCTCCTTGAGCCGGGTGTTGTCGAGCACCGGGCGATACTGCAGGAAGCGCGTCTGCTCCGGCCCGTACGGCGACAGGCCGAGCCGGTGCGCCACCGCCAGCGCGCCCCGGAGCACCGGCTCGGGCACCACCAGCATCGGCCGGCCCAGCCGGCGCGCGATCTCGCCGATGCTCAGCGCGCCGTCACCGGCCACGTTGAAGACACCCGTCTGCTCGGCGTCGACCGCCCGCTGGATCACGCCGGCCACGTCGGTGTCCCAGATGAAGACGAACGGCGAGTCGGCGCCGCGGATCTTGAGCAGCCGACGGCGCTGGAAGAGCGCGGTGATCTGGTTGTCCACGCGCTCACCGAGGATGGTGCCGATCCGGAGCACCACCTGCTCGAGCTCGGGGTGGTCGCGTCGCAGGTCCGCGAGCTGCTCCTCGACCAGCCGCTTGTGGTGGCTGTAGGCGAACTCGACGTTGCCGCGCACCGGGTCCTCCTCGGTGAGCCAGCCCTGGTGCGCCGCCCCGTTGTCGGGGTGATAGCCGTAGGCCGCGCCCGAGGAGGAGACCACCACCCGCCGCACGCCGTGGTCCAGGCACGCGCGCAGCACGTGCCGGGCGCCGTTGACGTCGACGTCGTACTCGAGGTCCCGGGTCGACCCCTTGCCGGGGGTGACGATCGAGGCCAGGTGCACCACCACCGCGGGACGGTGCGCGCCGATCACGGCATCGACCTGCGCGGCGTCGGTGACGTCCATGACGTCGTGCTCGACCCCCGCCCCGGGGGCTCCGGGAGCCGCAGGTCGGTGCTGACCACCCGGTGGCCCGCCGCGGCGAGGCCGCGCACCACCGAGGTGCCGAGGAATCCGCTGCCCCGGTGACCAGGACCGACCGGGGCGAGGTGCTCATGCCGCGCTCCCTTCGACGGCCGTGCCCTCCGGCGTGGTCCGGCGCGAGCGCCACACCTGCGCGACGGCGAGGCCGGCGATGATGTCCCAGATGCCCCACCACGCGGCCACCAGCGCCATCCCGCCGAGGCCGTCGAAGTAGGTGAAGACCAGCAGCAGTCCGAGGCCGGCGTTGCGGATGCCGACCTCGAAGGTCATCGCCCGCACGCTGGCCGCCGGCAGCCGGGTGAGCCGGGCGATCGAGTAGCCCAGTCCCAGGGCGAGCGCGTCGTGCAGGAAGACCGCCACCAGCACGATCCCGATGTAGGTGACGAAGATCGACCAGTTGTTGGTGACGCCGATGACGATCACCGCGCCGAGCGCCAGGAAGGCCAGCGGACTCACCACCCGGCTGGCCCGGGCCGCGAACGCCGGCCAGAAGCGGGCGATGGCGATCCCGGCGACGAACGGGAGCCCGATCACGAAGGCGATCTCGGAGAACATGTCCACCGCGGAGAGCTCGATGTCCTCCAGCATCGCGCTACCGGTGGGGTGCAGCGAGCCCCACAGCGCCATGTTGAGCGGCATCACGAAGATCGCCAGCACGTTGCCCACCGCGGTCATCGACACCGACAGCGCCACGTCGCCCCGCGCCCGGTGGGTGAGGATGTTGGAGACGTTGCCGGGCGGGCAGCAGGCGACCAGGATCATCCCGAGCGCGACCGACCCGCGGATGTCCAGGGCGAGGGTGAGCAGGAAGGTGATCGCCGGGAGCAGCAGGAACTGGGCGAGCACGCCGATCCCGATCACGCCGGGTCGTCGCGCCGCGGCCGCGAAGTCGTCCAGCTTGGTGTCCAGCGCGATCCCGAACAGGATCGCGCCGATCACGATCTTCAGCGTGGTCAGCGACCCCTCGTCGAAGTCGATGTTGATCGTGTCGACGTCGGCGGCGAGCACCGCCACCTGGGGCAGCAGGCCGCTCACCGGGAGCCCTCCGGACCGAGCTCGGCGACGGCGGCCCGCACCTCGCCGCGGTAGGCGTCCTTGTTGACGTAGTAGCTCATCCGCTCCAGCCCGAGGTAGTGGTAGCCGCCGGTCAGGTCCGGCCGCGGTCCCCGCACCCGCTCGTCGAAGGCGTCGGCGGCCGCCGGGTCGTCTCGGCGCGCCCGCAGGTACGCCGCCACCAGCTCGGCCTGTTCGTAGCGACCCTGCCACCCGATGCCGGAGGCCTCGATCATCCCGAGCACGAAGAGGTTGGCCGCCTTCTGAGGGAAGATGTTGAGGTAGAGGTCCGGCGCGGTCCCGCTGCCGGGTCCGGCCCAGGAGAGCAGCGCCGGGTCGAGGAACGGGTAGTGCAGGTGGTAGCCGGTGGCCAGCACCACCACGTCGTACGCCCGGCGGGTGCCGTCGGCGAAGACCACGTCCTCGCCGTCGAAGCGCCGGATGTCCGGGCGGACCCCGATGTCGCCGTGCCCGACGTGGTGCAGGACCAGCGAGTTCACCACCGGGTGCGACTCGTAGATCCGGTAGTCGGGCTTGGGGAAGCCGAACCGGACCGGGTCGCCGGTGAAGAGCTTGAGCACCCGGCTGTCGACCGCCTGCTTGATCCGGGCGGGCAGCGGGCGCCCCTGGTTGAGGGTGTCGGCGGGCTTGCCGAGGATGTACTTCGGCACGAAGTAGTAGCCGCGGCGCACGCTGATGTCGACGCTGGCCGCGTGGTGCACCGCGTCGACGGCGATGTCGCAGCCGGAGTTGCCGGCACCGATGACCAGCACCCGCTTGCCGGCGAAGACGGTCGCCGACTTGTAGCGGCTGGTGTGGAAGATCTCGCCGCTGAACTCGCCCTCGAACCGCGGCACCGCCGGCTCGCTGAGCGTCCCGTTGGCCACCACCACTCCGCGGTGCAGCTCGGTGTGCGTGCCGTCGGGGCCGGTGCTGGTCACCTGCCAACCGCCCCGGCCGCCGTCGACCGGCTCGAGGGCGTTCACCTCGGTGCCGAAGCGGTAGCCCGAGCGCAGGTCGAAGGTGTCGGCGAACTCCTGGAAGTACCGCAACAGCTCGCGGTGGCTCGGGTAGTCCGCGACGTCGGTCGACATCGGGAACTCGGTGAACTCGGTCGTCGTACGCGACGAGATCAGGTGGGCGGAGTCGTAGACGGTGCTGCGCGGGCCGTCGATGTTCCAGAGGCCCCCGACGCCGTCGGCGAGCTCGTAGCCGGTCCAGGGCAGTCCCACCCGCTGCAGGTTGCGAGCGCCGGCGAGGCCGGAGGGTCCGGCGCCGATGACGGCGTAGCCGGGTTCGTTCATCAGGGTGCTCCTCGCAGGTCGCCGTGCACGGCGGTGCGTGCCAGGCGGCGTTTCATCAATCGGGTGTAGAGGGCCGGCGCGTGCCGGTAGAGGTGCCAGGAGAGCCACGCGGTCCGGCCGACCAGCACCCGGTCGCGGCCGCTGCGGACCGCCTCGACTACCGCGCGCGCCACGTCGTCGGCGGTCACCTCGGCCCCGGTGGTCGCCCGCACCCGGCCCGAGGCCCGCGGACCGGCCTCGCCCATGCCGCCGGTCACGAAGGTGGGGTGGACCAGGGTGACCCCGACCCCGTCGGGGGCGAGCTCGATGCGCAGCGCCTCGAAGAGTCCGGTCACCGCGTGCTTCGCGCCGACGTAGGCCGGCCGTCCCAGGACCGGGGCGAAGCCGGTGACCGAGCCGATCACCACCACCCGCCCGCCGGAGCGGCGCAGCGCCGGCAGCGCCGCCTGGGTGCAGGCGATGGCGCCGAGGTGGTTCACCTCGACCACCCGTCGGTGCACGGCGACGTCGTGGTCCTCGAAGCGCCCGATCGCTGAGATCCCCGCGTTGTTCACCAGTACGTCGATCCGCCCCAGGTCGGCCACCACCGCGGCGAGGACGGTCCGGACCTCGGCGTCGTCGGTGATGTCGCAGCCGCGGAACCGGGCGTCGCCGGCGGGCAGCGCACCGGGCAGGTCGAGGCCGACCACGCGGTAGCCGGCGGTGGCCAAGCGGTCGAGCAGGCGCCGGCCGATGTTGCCGGCCGCTCCGGTGACCACCGCGACGGGAGCGGCCTGCGGTGGGGTGGCGGCGGACTGGTCGTTCACGGCCGCAGCCTCGCACACCGTCCGCCGCGCGGTGACACCGGTCACACCGTTCTGCATCCACACTGCAGAACGTGCACCCACCGAACTCATCCGTGACCTAATGTCGCAGCAACCGTTGGGTTCTCGGGAGGGAAACATGATCCGACACACATCTGCACACACGTCCACCACCACGACCGGCCGGCGACGCCGCACGGCCACCGTGATCGCGGCCGCCGCGGCCACGGCCCTGCTCGCTCCGCTGGCACTCGCGCCGCCGAGCGCCGGGGCGGCTCCCGTCGAACGTTCCGGGACGGACCGGACCGGCGCGGAGCGGCCGCGGGCATCGGCCGTGGTCAACGGCGACGACCCGATCGACTACGTCGCCCTCGGCGACTCCTACAGCGCCGGCCCCCTGGTGCCGGCGCTGCAGCTGGGCGACCTGGGCTGCATCCGGTCGACCAACAACTATCCGGCGTTCCTGGCCGACTACTTCGACGTCGCCAGCTTCACCGACGTCACCTGCTCCGGCGCCGAGACCGACGACCTGGACCGGCAGCGCCAGTCGACCATCATCCCCGGGCCCGCGCCGGCCCGGCAGGTCGGCGCGCTGTCCCGGGCCACCGACCTGGTCACCGTCGGCATCGGCGGCAACGACTACAGCCTCTTCGGGTCGATGATCGACGTCTGCGGCGAGGTCGCGAAGGCACGGCCGAACGGCGCCCCCTGCAAGGCCCACTTCACCAACCGCAAGGGGGTGGACACCAAGCTGCGTGACGCCAAGCGGATCCAGCGCGACGTCGCCCGCTCGCTCCGGGCGGTGCGTCGCAACGCCCCCAACGCCGAGGTCTACGTCGTCGGCTACCCGCGGCTGCTCCCCGAGCGGGGCTCCTGCGACGCGGTCGGCTTCGCGAAGGGCGACTACGCCTGGGGGAACCGGGTCGAACGACGCCTCAACCTCTCGCTGCGCAACGCGGCGAAGGCCACCGGCGCCCGGTACGTCGACCTCTACCCCGCCTCGCGCGGCCACGACGCCTGCGCGAAGCAGGAGGCCTGGATCAACGGCAAGACCCTGAACCCGCTGCGCGCCGCCAACTTCCACCCCTACCTGCGCGGGATGCGCGGGGCGGCGCAGGCGATCTACCACCAGCTCACCGGCGGACGCACCGCCCCCGCCGGCGTCTTCGCCTGGCCGCCGATCGGCGGGCAGCCGACGGTCCGGATGACGCCGGACCGCGCCCGGACGATCACCGACGCGTGGGCGCGGTGGGAGGAGTCGCAGGGCTCCTGAGCCAGCCGGCCGTCAGGGCCGGGTCGGACCACGAGGTCCGGCCCGGCCCTTCGCCGTCCGGCACCGGCTACTCCGGGCTGACCAGGAACTCCTTCGCCTTGGCGATCGCGAAGCCCCACCCCTGCCCCAGGGTCGGGCGGGAGGGGATGGAGACCTCGTCCGGGTTGGTGACCACGTCGAGCAGCACCGGTCCCGGGTGGGCCAGCGCGCCGGCGACCGCGTCGTCGACGTCGGCGGGGTCGGTGACCCGCACCCCGTGCAGGCCGAGCGAGCGGGCTACGGCGGCCAGGTCGGGGTTGTGCAGCACGGTGCCGAACTCGGGCATGCCGACCTGCTCCATCTCCAGCTTCACCATGCCGAGCCGGCCGTTGTCGAAGACCACGATCTTCACCGGCAGTTCGTAGGTGACCGCGGTGATCAGGTCGCCGAGCAGCATGGTCAACCCACCGTCACCGGAGAGCGAGACCACCTGCCGCTCCCGGTCCAGCGCCTGCACCCCCAGCGCCTGCGGCATCGCGTTGGCCATGGAGCCGAGGTTGTAGGAGCCCAGCAGCCGACGACCACCGGTCATCCGGATGAACCGGGAGAGCCAGACCGTCGACATCCCGGTGTCGGTGGTGAAGACCGCGTCCGGCGCCGCATGCCGCTCGAGCGCCGCGGCGACCACCTCGGGGCGGATCCGCGCGTCGGGGTTGTCCAGCTTGCCCCGCAGCCGCCCGATGCCGTGACGGTCGTGGCCGGGGTCGGCCAGCCGCGCCTGCGCCTCGCCCCACTCGGTGTAGATGCGGCGGGCGGCGTCCAGGTGGGCGCTGCTCTCCCGGGCGTCGACCAGCCCGAGGAGCTCGGTCAGGGTCGCACCGGCATCGCCGACCAGCGAGTGCGCGACGGCGGTACGACGTCCCACGTGCGCCACCCGGCTGTCCAGCTGGATCACCGTGGTGTCCTTCGGCAGGAACTCCCGGTAGGGGAAGTCGGTGCCGATCATGAAGAGCACGTCGCAGGCCGAGAACGCCTCCGCGGTGGCCGGGTTGCCGATCAGCCCGGACTGGCCGATCTCGTAGGGGTTGTCGTCGTCGAAGCCGTCCTTCGCCTTCAGCGACAGCACCATCGGCGCCTTCAACCGCTCGGCCAGGTCGAGCACCTGCCGCCGGGCGCCGCGGGCGCCCTGACCGACGAGCAGGGTCACCCGACTGGCGCCGCCCAGCAGCTCCGCGGCCCGTCGTACGTCCTGGTGGTCGGCGGCCGCGGGCTGCGGCGGGTGGGCGAAGCGGGGCGGCTCGGTGCCGCGCGGGAGGTCGAGACCGCCGACGTCGCCGGGCACCGAGAGCACCGCGACGCCGGGACGGCTGTAGGCGGCGTTGACCGCCTCCTCGAGCAGGTGCGGCATCTGGTCCACCTCGGTCACCGTCCGGGTCCACACCGCGACATCGGCGAAGAGGGCGTCGTTGTCGACCTCCTGGAAGAACTCGGAGCCGATCTCCTCCCGCGGCACCTGCCCCACGATGGCCAGCACCGGGGCGTGCGACTTCTTGGCGTCGTAGAGGCCGTTGAGCAGGTGGATCGCGCCCGGCCCCACGGTGCCCATGCAGACCCCGACCCGCTGGGTCAGCTGGGCCTGGGCGCCGGCGGCGAAGGCGGCGGCCTCCTCGTGGCGCACCCCGACCCAGTCCAGTCCGTCCTGACGGCGGATCGCGTCGGTGAAGGGGTTGAGTGCGTCGCCGACCACCCCCACACGGTGCGGACACCGTGCTCGGCCAGCGCTTCGACGACGGTCTCGGCCACGGTGGTCATGCGGATCTCCTCGCGTCGGGGATGGGGTCGATCAGGTGCGTCCGGTCAGATGCGTCCGGTCAGATGCGTCCGGTCAGTGGGGTCGGGTCGGGGGTGAACGCCTCGGCGCTCGCCATCTCCCAGTCGTCCTGCCAGGACGACGGCGGGCCGCTGATCAGCTGGCCGGTCCCGAGACCGTCGAAGAGCTGCGCATAGCTGGCCACCCGGCCCTCGTCGATGCGGCGGCGCAGCATGCTCGGGTCCAGCTGGTCGAAGGAGTCCAGCCCCATCGAGGCGATCACCTGCACCGCCTGCTCGACCACGGCCGCCTGGTAGTTGCGGACCCGGTCGGCCTTGGTCGGCACGTGCAGCGCGCGGGTCCGCTTGGGGTCCTGGGTGGCGACGCCGACCGGGCAGGTGTTGGTGTGGCAGGTCTGCGCCTGGATGCAGCCGACCGCCATCATCATCGCCCGCGCGGAGAGGGTGAAGTCGGCCCCCTGGATCATCCGCTTGACGATGTCGATGCCGCTGGTCACCTTGCCGGCGGCACCGACCCGGACCCGGTGCCGCATGCCGACGCCGATCAGCGCGTTGTGCACGGTCATCAGTCCTTCCGTGAGCGGCATCCCGACGTGGTCCTCGTACTCCAGCGGTGCTGCCCCCGTACCCCTTCCGCGCCGTCCACCACGATGAAGTCCGGCGTGATCCCCTCGACCACCATCGCCTTGCAGATCGCCAGTACGTCGACCCGCGATCCGACGCAGAGCTTGAACCCGACCGGGCGGCCGTCGGCCAGCTCGCGCAGCCGGGCGACGAAGCGGAGCAGCTCGCGCGGGGTGTCGAAGGCGGTGTGGAACGCGGGCGACACGCAGGTCTCGCCCGCGGGCACGCCCCGGGCCTCGGCGATCTCCGCGGTCACCTTGGGTCCGGGCAGCACGCCCCCGATCCCGGGCTTGGCACCCTGGCTGAGCTTGATGCTGACCATCTTGACCCGGTCGTCGGCGACGGTGGCGGCGAAGCGCTCGGCGTCGAAGTGGCCCTCGGGGTGCGGCAGCCGAAGTAGCCGGACCCGATCTCCCAGACCAGGTCTCCCCCGCTGCGGTGGTAGCGGCTGATCCCGCCCTCGCCGGTCTCGTGGGCGAACCCGCCCATCGCGGCCCCGCGGTTCATCGCCTCGACCGCGTTGCCGCTGAGCGCGCCGAAGCTCATCGAGGAGATGTTCATCAGCGCGACGTCGTACGGGCGGGTGCAGTCCGGGCCGCCCACCCGCACCATCGGGGTCTGCTCCATGGTCGGCCGCGGACGGGCGGAGTGCACCAGGTACTCGTAGCCGTTGCGGTAGACGTCCCGCTCGGTGCCGAAGGGCTGCTCCCCCTTGATCCCCTTGGCCCGCTCGTAGATCGAGGAGCGGGTGTCCCGGTCGAACGGCCGACCGTCGTAGTTGCGCTCGATGAAGTACTGCTGCAGCTCCGGACGGATCTCCTCCATCAGGTAGCGGATGTGCCCGAGCACGGGGTAGTTGCGCAGGATCGAGTGGCGCCGCTGGAGCACGTCGTGGATCCCGACGCCGAGCAGCCCGACCAGCACGGCGAGCAGCACCCACCAGGCGGGACCGCCGAGGGCGGCGGCCAACGTGGTCACGACCGCCAGGAAGGCGAGGACTCCGAGGATGTAGAAGCGCAGCACTCCGGGCAGTCTACGAAGCAGGCCCGACGAGTCCAGCCTGCTGCGGGCGCGGGACCGCGGCCGCCGACGACTGGCCGATCCACTCCGGCAGCCGGCGGGCCAGCTCCGGCGGGCCGTCCACGCTGAACAGACCGTCCCGCGCGGCCGTGGACCAGGAGCGATCGCCGCGCCAGATCTCCGAGAGGGTGCGCAGGGAGACGTGGAGCCACCCGAGCACCTCGAAGCCGGGATCGACGTCGCACACGTCCGGGGTCCGGTCGCTGACGCACATCCACCAGGAGGAGACCCGGGGCTCGACGTCGGGGAACCGCACCGCGACCACCGTCCGGCCCGAGGGCCACCGCTCCATCGGCATCGTCCGCTGGATGTCCCAGAGCAGCAGGTGCGGGTCCAGGTCCTCGACACCGAGGCTGCCGACCCAGCGCGCACCCCAGACCTGGAGGGCCTCGATCACCGGGCGCAGCTCCTCGCCGGCCGGGGTGAGCGTGTAGCGGGTCCGTCCCTCCACCAGCTCCCGCCGTACGACGCCGGCGCGCTCGAGGGTGCGCAGCCGCTTGGACAGCAGGGCCGGCGACATCCGCGGGTTGCCGCGGCGCAGCTCGTTGAAGTGGGTGCTGCCCAGCAGCAGCTCGCGCACGACGAGCAGCGTCCAGCGCTCGTCGAGCACCTCCATCGCCTTCGCCATCGGGCAGAACTGGCCGTAACCCGCCATCGGGGCCTCCTCGGGGCCGTCCACCAGTACACACCCACGGATCGGCGCACCACCAGTACAGAACGTGAACCGGCGGTTCAGATCCAGCACTGGTGGCCCGGCGGCGCACCGGCGGACGCTGGCAGCCGGCCGGCCGCGACCGCGGCGGGCCGAGGGGACGACCTGAGAGGGGACGGCGATGACCGTCATGAACCAACCGGCGCTGAAGACCCGGCACCGGGCGATGTGGGCGTCGGGCGACTACCCGGCGGTGGCCCGGACGCTGATCCCGCAGCTGGGCGAGCGGGTGGTGGACGCCGCCGACGTCGGGGCCGGGGACCGCGTCCTGGACGTGGCCGCCGGGGCCGGCAACGCGGCGCTGGCCGCCGCGGCGCGCGGAGCGGAGGTGACCGCCTCCGACCTGACCCCGGAGCTCTTCGACGTCGGCCGCGCCGACGCCGCCGCCCGCGGACTGACCCTGCGGTGGGAGGAGGGCGACGCGGAGGCGCTGCCCTACGACGACGCCGCGTTCGATGCGGTGGTCTCCTGCGTCGGCGTGATGTTCGCGCCGTTCCACCAGCGGGCCGCCGACGAGCTGGTCCGGGTGACCCGGCCCGGTGGACGGATCGCCACCCTGAGCTGGACCCCCGGCGGGTTCATCGGAGCGATGCTGCGCACGATGTCGCCGTACGCACCGACGCCGCCGCCGGGCGCGCAGCCCCCACCGCTGTGGGGCAGCGAGGAGCACGTGGCCGCGCTGCTCGGCGACCGGGTCGAGGCGCTCGACTGCCGTCGCGAGGAGGTGGCGATCGACGCGTTCGCGGGCGGCGCGCAGTTCCGCGACTTCTTCAAGGCCAACTACGGACCGACGATCGCGGTCTACCGCAACCTGGCCGAGCGTCCGGACGACGCCGCCGCGCTCGACGATGCGCTGGCCGCGTTGGGCGAGGAGCACCTCACCGACGGCGTGATGCGGTGGGAGTACCTGCTCGCGAACGCTCGGCGGCGCTGACCGCGGGCACGGGGTGAGTCGGCGGAGGTTCCGGCTCACCCGGGCTCGGCGAACGTGAGGCCGGCCTCGGCCATCGCGGTCTCGAGCCGGCCCAGGGCGAACGGGCCGACCCCGTGCAGTGCGGCGAGGTCGGCCCGACGCCAGGTGCCGACCGCCTCCAGCGTGTGCAGGTCGGCGGCGCGCAGTGCGCGGGTGGCCGGCGCGCCGATGGTCCGCGGGAGCGCGGTGCCGTCCCGGCGCGGGGCCCGCTGGCGTGGGCCGTTGACGTGGTCCAGGACCGCCTCGCCACGCGGCGAGAGCCGGTAGCCGATCGCCAGCGACTCGGTCAGCCCGCGCTCCTTCAGCTTGCGCACGTCGCGCTTGAACTCCGGGGTCGGGCGGCCGAGGCCGGCGGCCAGCTCGGGCGCCCGCACCTCCGGCTGCCGGTCGATCACCCGCAGCGTCTGCCTGGTCCACGGCCCGACCGGCGAGGCGGCGTCGAGACGGTCCAGCCCGGCCAGCACCTCGGCGATGCCGTCGGCGTCGGGCACCGACTCCCGGAGCTGCTCACGCGGGTCGGCGCCGGCGTGCCGCAACCCGACCCGGAACACCGGGCGGTCGGCGCGCCCGGCGAGCGCCTCCTTGAGCGCAGCGACCGAGGCGGCGCCGGCGCGGCGCGCGTCGTCGGCGCGGAGGGCGGAGAGCGCCACCTTGTCGACCGAGGTCACCTCGACCAGCCCGACCGCCGTACGCAGCCGGGTGCCGACCCGGACGCGTGGCCGGTCCCAGCGCCGGAACGCGAGGTCGATCCCGCCGTCGCGGATCGCCTCGAGCTCGGCGGGGCGGATCATCACCTCCGCAGGATAGGCCGGTTCGCGGCGCGCGGGGAGGCGCTCACTACTGCGGCGGGCAGAGGCAGAACGGGTGGCCGTCGGGGTCGAGCATCACCCGCCAGGTGGCGTCCTCGGGCTGCTCGGCGGCGACCGTCGCGCCGAGCCCCTCGGCACGGGCGACGGCGGACTCCAGGTCGGGCACCCGGAAGTCGAGGTGGAACTGCTGGGGTGCTCCTGGCCGGGCCACTGCGGACGCGCGTAGCCGGCGACGGTCTGGAAGTTCAGCGTGACGCCCGGCGCCTCCGCCTGGGCGTAGCCGTACTCCGGGTACTCCCCGGTCACGGCGCCGCCGGTCAGGTCGGCGTAGAAGCGTGCCGCCCGGCCGGCGTCGGGGGTGTCGATGCAGAGGGCGTGGAACGTGACGGGCGCGGACGTGGAGGTCATGCGGTGCACTCTGCACCCGCCCGCCGACACCACCCGGGGTGTCAGCCCTCCGGGAGCGCGGCGAACCGCTTCTTCACGTCGTTGTACCAACCCAGCGACTTCTTCGGGTGCCGCCAGCGGCCCTTCATGTCGTTGCGGGCGGGCACGTGGTCGGTGTCGCCGGCCTTGACGACCTCCTTGAGGTGTTGGTCCTGCGCGTTGATCACGTCGTCGGCGGTCTCGCCGGAGTGCGCCAGCTCGCAGGGGCCGCCGAGGTCCTTGCAGGTCATCGTCTTCATGGGTTCCATCCTCTCGATCGGTCTCATCGTCGCTGCTCGGGTGCCGGTGTCACACATCCCGGTCCGGAGCCGTCACACCATTGACGATCCCCGAGATGGAAGTGTGACCACCATGGCCGACGAGCCCACCCAGGCACTCGAGATCACCGAGGCGTTCGAGCACGAGCGCCCGCGGCTGCTGCGCATCGCCACCCAGGTGCTCGGCGACCGCGCCGAGGCCGAGGACGTGGTCCAGCAGGCCTGGCTCCGGCTGCACGGCACCGACGCCGACATCGAGAACCTGCCCGCCTGGCTCACCACCGTGACCACCCGGCTGTGCCTGGACCGGCTGCGGGCCCGTACCCCCGACCTCGAGCCCGAGATCGACGCGTACGTCGAGGCGGGCGGGTCCGCGCCCGACCCGGCCGACGACGTCGCGCTCGCCGACACGGTCGGGATCGCCCTGCAGGTGGTGCTGGACCGGCTCAGTCCCAAGGAGCGGGTCGCCTTCGTGCTGCACGACACCTTCGGCTTCGAGTTCCCGACGATCGCGGCGGTCCTGGACACCACCCCCGTCGCGGCCCGCAAGCTGGCCTCCCGGGCCCGCGCCAAAGTGGCCCAGCCGGTGAGCGAGGACCAGCTCGCCGACTGGGAGGTGGTGGACGCCTTCATGGCGGCCGCGCGCGGCGGGGACCTGGACCGGCTGCTGCAGCTGCTGGCACCGGACGCGGTGGTGGTCGGGGATGCGGTGGCGGTCGCGACCGGCACGCCGGAGCGGATGGAGGGCCGCGACGCGATCGCCTCGTTCTTCAACGGCGCCGCGCACTCCGCCCTGCCCGTCTACATCGGCGACCGGCCCGGCTCCGCGTGGTTCGACAAGGGGGTGGCGCGGGTCGCCTTCGACTTCACCGTCGTCGACGGGCGGGTGGCGCGGATCGACTTCCGGGCCACGGCCCGGACGCTGGAGCAGGTACGGCGGCGCAAGGACGACGTAGCTCGCTGACGGCCGTGCGCGGCGGCGCGCGGTCGTGCGCGGTCGTGCGCGGTCGTGCGCGTCAGCAGGGCCCGGGTGCGTGGTCGCGCCGGGTGGTCGGGTCGGTCGGTCCACCCGCCGCCTCGTCCTCGGCATGCCAGTGCTCGCCGAGGGACATCACCACGAAGACGACGAAGAGCATCACGGTCGCAGAGATCAGGAAAGCCATGGCAGTAATCCTGCGCCGGGTCAGATGCTGCCACCAGTGGCAGCGATGCCGACGTTCGTCGTTTTCCAGCCATCTGGGCTGTGTGGTTCGACCAGCACGAACACCGGGTTAGGTTGTGGCGAGGGACCGAACAGTGGGGTGTCGCGCAGCGGGTCACCGGCACGCCGGATGAAAGAGGACCGCACGATGGAGACCGGCACCCAGAGCAGCACGGGGAGCAGCACCGGGAGCAGCAGGGAGAGCAGGCTCCAGGTGCGCGACCTCCGGGCGATCGTCGCGGTCGCCGAGCACGCCAGCTTCGCCCGGGCGGCCGATGCCCTGTGGATCTCCCGAGCCAGCATGAGCGAGCAGGTGAAGCGCGTCGAGCAGGTGCTCGGCGTACGGCTCTTCGAGCGGACCACCCGGTCGGTGCGACCGACGCCCGCCGGGCGGATCTTCGTCGACCACGCCGTCCGCGTGCTGGCCGAGCTGGACGGCCTCACCGACGCGGTCCGTGCGGCGGGCGAGCTCACCAGGGGGAGGATCCGGCTCGGACTGCCTGCCGGGGTGGTCAACCAACGGTTCTGGCACGCCCTCTCCTCCTTCCACCGCGACCACCCCGCCGTGGAGCTGGTCTTCACCGAGACCTCCGTCGACGACCTGGTCCGCGCGGTCGCGGCCCGCGAGCTGGACCTCTCCGTGACCGCCTGGCCGGCCGGCGCGCCGCCGACCCAGGTGAGCGTCGCCGAGCTGGAGACCGAGCCGACCTGCATCGCGGTCGCCGGCGACCACCCGTGGGCCACCGGCGCGACGTTGCCGTCCGCCGACCTCGCCACCGAGCCGCTGGTCGCCTTCAGTCCGGGCTTCGTGCTGCGCACCATCGCCGAGGACCTGTGCCGGCGAGCCGGGGGCGAGCCGACCGTCGCCCTCCAGACCTCGACCGACGAGACCGTGGCCGGTCTGGTCAGGGCCCAGGTCGGCTACGCCGTCACCACCCACGCCCACGCCCGCGACGCCGGACTCACGGCCGTCGCCTGCGAGGTGGAGCCGCTGGACCGGGTGAACGGGCTGGCGTGGGCCCGCCACCGCGCGCTGGACCCGGTCACCACGCGCCTGCGGGACCGGCTGCTCGCCGGCTTCGGGCACGACCATCCCTGACCCTGGGTCGCGCCGAGTGGCCGCGCGCATGATTGCTCCGCTCGAGCGAACAGAGAGTTCGATCATTCGGCGTTGATGGATCAGTCGGGCTCGCCCTACCGTTCCGGCGTGACTGTGCTGACCGCCGCCGTGCTGTGTGTCGGGTTCGCGGCGCTGATCGGCGGCGCCACCGGGTTCGGCTCCTCGCTGATCGCCGCTCCGCTGATGCTGCTCGCCGGCGTCGGGGTGACCGAGACCGTGGTGATCAACCTGGTGGTCGCCCTCGCCACCCGCCTGGCCGCCGCCTACCAGCTGCGCGCCGAGATGGACCGGCGACGCGTCCTCCGACTCGGCGGTGCGGCGATCCCGGGCGCCTGGGTCGGGGCGGTCACGATCGTGCTGATCCCCGAGGGCGTGCTCAAGCCCGCGGTCGGCGTACTGACGATCCTGTGCGGCGTCGTGATGGCGCTGCCCGCTCGCCGCGCACCGACCCCGCCGACTGCGCGCGCCACCCTGGCGGTCGGGGCGATCGGGGGATACCTCTCCACCACCACCTCGCTCAACGGACCGCCTCCGGTGCTGCTGCTCAGCCGGGCCCAGGTCCCCCGATGACCTTCATCGCCGACCTCGCCGGCTACTTCGTGATCGCCAACGTCGCCTCGCTGGCGCTGCTGTGGGGCTACGCCGACCTCGACCTCGGCGCCGCCGGACCGGTGCTCGCCGCCTGCGTCGCCGTCGCACTCGTCGGCAACCAGGCCGGCATCGCGATCGCCCGACGCCTCCCGATCTCGGTCTTCCGGCACGCGGTGACCGCGATGGTCGTGGCGGCCGGGGCGATCACCATCGCCACCGTGTGAGGCGGGGTCCGCCGCGCCCCATTCGAACTGGCTCCGAAATCGCCGAATTCCCGACCAATCCGAATGGGGCGCGCCGAGAGACCTCAGCCCAGCAGGTCGGCGAGCGTCCCGAGACCGGCCTCGCCCACCAGCTCACCGGGCAGCAGCGGCACCTCGACGATCGGCTCCCCCACCGCCTCCCGTACGACGCCCAGCTGGCGCTCCTCCGACTCCCGGCGTGCCGCGAGCAGGGCGCCGGCATCGGCCGGTGAGCGTCGGTTGACGACCAGGGCGTCGACCCCGATCCCCAGCTCGAGCAGCCGGGCGCGCAGGTCGAGGGTCTCGGCGACCGGCAGCCGCTCGGCGGCCAGGACCAGCACGAAGGAGGTCGTGGCAGGGTCGGTGACGGCATCGCGGAGGGCGGCGAACCGTGCCTGACGACGCACCAGCAGCCGGCGCAGCTCGGCGTCCCGGTCGACGGTGTCGGCGCCGCCGCCCAACCCGCGCAGCGCGGCGCCGAAGCGCTCGGAGCGGTCCCGGTTCGCCAGCAGGCCCTCGGTCCACGCGGTGAGCTGCTCGGGCAGCGCCATCAGCCGCAGGGTGTGGCCGCTGGGGCGGTGTCGAAGACCACCAGGTCATAGTCGGCCAGGCCGGTCTCCACGGCCTCCGCGACCCGCTCCAGGATCGCCGACTCGTGGGTGCCGGGCGCCTCCCGCGCGGCGGCGAGGTGCCGGTCGGCGGCGGGGCGCAGGCGTTCGGGGAGCAGCCGGTGCATCGAGGCGCGGACACCGGCCAGGTGCCGCTCGACGGTCGCCTCGGGATCGATCTCGATGCCGTCCACGTGGCCGGCGCCGGTCGAGGCCAGGCGGACCGGCCGGTCCCCCACCACGTCCCCCACCACGCGGTCCCAGACGTGGCCCAGGTTGTGGGCGGGGTCGGTGGAGACCACCAGCACCCGCGCTCCGGCGCGGGCCCGGGCCAGGGCGAGCGCGGAGGCGATCGAGGTCTTCCCCACCCCGCCCTTGCCGCTGACGAAGAGCACCCGCCGGGCCTGGACCAGACCCAGCAGGCTCGGCCCTCCTAGCAGCATCCGACGTGCTCGAGCGGCGAGCGGTCCAGCCCGATCCGCCGGTGCCAGGCGTGGAACTCCTCGTAGACCGCCGGCAGCAGCTCGACGCTCTGGTAGGCAGCCGGGTCCGGGACGCCGAGCGCCTCGGCCAGCACCACGGTGAGGAAGAGGTCGTCCTCCTCCCGCTGGGCGCGGCGCAGCGTCCGCCGGTAGGGGCCGGCGTAGAACTCCTCCAGCCCCCTGGCGAACGCGCGCCAGCGCTCGCGCAGGGTCACGACGTCCCGCTGGCCTCGTACTCGCCGCGCGCGGCGACCTCGTCGGCGTCCTCGGGCTCGGCCGGCTCCGAGGCGGCCCGGCGCATCGCCATCACCGCCTCCACCGCGACCCAGATCGCGGCCACGATGATGACACCGTCGATCGCCACCAACAGCCAGTCCTTGTCGTCGGCGAGGGTGCCGAACTGGTCGATCGCGGCCCACAACGCCATCACGAAGACGAAGACCAGCGGGATCAGCGCGGCCACCGGGTTGCGGCGCTTGCGGATCAGCATCACCGCGACGATGGAGAGGGTGAGCGCGGCGAGCAGCTGGTTCGTCGTACCGAACAGCGGCCAGATCCGCATCCCGCCCGAGCCGTCGGCGCCGGCGGAGAAGGTCAGGCCCAGGCCGATCACCAGGACGACCGCGGTGCCGATCCACTTGCCGACCTTGACCCCGACGACCTCGCCGGCCTCCTGGACCACGAAGCGCATCAGCCGCACACCGGTGTCCATCGTGGTCGCGGCGAAGAGGACCGCCATGGTGGCCAGGATCGTCGCCGAGAGCGAGACCGGGATGCCCAGGCCCTCGTTGACGATCGCGCCGCCACCGGTGACGAAGGCGCCGACGCCGCCGTTGCCGAACGCGGAGTAGACGGCCTCCCAGTCGGCCAGGGTCTTGAAGCCGGCGGTCGCGGCGATGATCGCGCCGAGCGCCAGCAGGCCCTCACCGACCGCGCCGAAGTAGCCGACGAACCGGGCGTCGCCCTCCTTGTCCAGCTGCTTGGAGCTGGTGCCCGAGGAGACCGTGCCGTGGAAGCCGGAGATGGCGCCGCAGGCGATGGTCACGAAGAGCAGCGGCAGGATGCCCGGGGTGCCCTCGGGGACGGCGTCGTTCCACGCCGGGGCGACCAGGTCGGGGGCGCTGATCAGGGTGGCGCCGTAGAGGATGCCGAGCCCGATGAAGAGCTGGACGCCGTTGATGTAGTCGCGCGGCTGCAGCAGCACCCACACCGGGAGCAGCGAGGCGATGCCGGCGTAGACGAAGAGCGCCACGATCCAGAAGGTGCCCGGGGACATGCCCAGGATCGGGTCGGGGAGCTCGACCGGGTAGTTGTCACCGACGATGATCAGCGCGTAGAGCGCGGTCACCCCGATCACGGTGGTGAGCAGCAGGTTGATCCGGTAGCGGTAGATCATCTGGCCGACGATCACGGCGACCACGATCGCGCCCCAGGCCGGGATCACCGAGGAGGGGGTGGAGATGAAGAGGCCCTGGATGACCACGCCGAACGCGGCGACGACCATCAGCAGCAGCAGGAAGATGACCACCAGGAACAGGTTGCGTCCGCGGGCGCCGATGTAGCGTCCGGACAGCATCCCGATCGACTGGCCGCGGTTGCGCGAGGACGCCCACAGGGCTCCCATGTCGTGCATGCCCGCGAAGAAGACGGTGCCGAGGGTGACCCAGAGGAAGGCCGGCAGCCAGCCCCAGATCACCGCGATCGCCGGGCCCACGATCGGGGCAGCGCCGGCCACCGAGGTGAAGTGGTGGCCCCACAGCACGTACTTGTTGGTGGGCACGTAGTCCACACCGTCGCTCAGCTGGTGCGCCGGCGTCGGGTAGGCGTCGTCCAGCTTGTAGATCTTGGTGGCCAAGAACTTCGAGTACAGCGCGTAGCCGGCCGCCAGCATGGCGAGACCGATCAGCAGCAGCCACAGTGATGTCACGTCGTCTCCTCCGAGAGAGTCAGCGCCTGCACCCAGACCACGGCAGGCAACTGACCGAGCATAGGAGTCTGTGGCTGGGGTCACTCGCACCGGGGAAGGCCCCCGTGGACGAGCGGTGCACCTGGTACGACGAACGGTCGGCCGGACCGGACGAGCGGTCCGGTTGGGGCGACTGGGGCGTGCCGTCACCGTCGCTGCCACGGCACCCGGATCCCGGCGGCGGACCCGGCGTGGAGAAAATCGTCGTACCCGTGCAACGGTTCGACCCGACCGGCCGGTCGAAGAGGACATGAGCACCGGACAGGCCGTGGCGCCGAGCCAGGAGCGAGGGGGAGCCGTGGACCGCGGGAGACCCGACTTCGACGACTTCGTCGCCGCTCGCTCCTCGGCTCTGCGCCGCACGGCGTACCTGCTGACCGGCGACCACGCCCTGGCCGAGGACCTGGTGCAGACCGCCCTGGCGAAGGCGTGGTTCTCCTGGGAGCGGATCACGGACTCCCCCGAGGGCTACGTGCGCAAGATCCTGGTGAACACCTACGCGTCCTGGTGGCGGCGCAAGTGGAACGGGGAGCAGCCGACCGAGGAACTGCCCGAGACCGTCGCCACCGACCCGTCGGCCGCGAGCGACAGCGGTCTGGACCTGCTCGCCGCGATGGCCCGGCTGCCGAAGCGGCAGCGGGCCGTCGTGGTGCTGCGCTACTTCGAGGACCTCACCGAGACCCAGGCCGCCGAGGTGCTCGGCTGCTCGGTCGGCACGGTGAAGTCCCAGCTCAGCCGGGCGATCGCCAAGCTGCGCCTCGACCCGGCGCTCACTCCGTCCGACACGCCCAGCGGGACCACCCCCGACACCAGCACCGCCGACACCAGCGAGGAGCGGTCATGAACAGCATCGACGACCTCCGGCGGACCGTCGCCGACCTGCCCGACCCCGATCTCGCCGCGCGCCCCTCGGCCGTGCGCGACCGGGTGCGCCGGATCCAGCGGCGGCGCAGGGCTGCCGGTGCGGCCGGCCTGGCCGCAACGGTCGCCGTGGTCGGCGGGATCGCCTTCGCGGTGGGCGCCATCGACGACCCGCCGCAGCCGGCGAACCAGACCGTGGTCGGGGTCGACGTCCCGCAGACCCTGAGCTCGCTGGGCTACACCTATCGCGTGGTCGACACGGTCGCCGGGGAGGACGGACGGGTCCGCGTCGACCTGACCGCCGACGACGGCCCCCGGTTGGTCGCCTGGGCGACCTCGGGCGAGGACGACTCCGTGCGCGTCTCTGGCGACACGGTCACCGACGCCTACCGCACGGCCGCCGCGGACTTCACCGACTGGACCGTGGTGCCCGCCGGCGAGCCGGCCCGGATCGCGGTCGCCGCCGAGGACGGGACGCCGGGTCTCGCCGTCTACGAGCTGACCGACGCCCGCCCCGAGGGGGAGACCGTCGGCGGAGTGACCTTCCGCGACGAGGTCGCCGGGGCCCGGTTGCTCGGGGCCGTCGCCGGCGAGCCCGGCGAGACCAGCATCGAGCTGCCCGCCCGGACCGCGAGCGGCGACGCCGGCATCGAGTTGTACGCCGCCTGCGTCGGCACCTCGAGCGGCGGCCGGCTGGCCGTGGACGTCGCCGACACCGAGGGCGCCTCCGTCCGGATGGGCGATGGCGTGTGCGGGGAGACCGTGCCGGTCGACGGCACCACCGACATCGCCCCCGTCGGCAGGGCGGCGAAGCCCGACACCGACGTGACCACCACGGTGACCCTGCGACCGGTGGGAGACGGGGACCTGCCCGCGGACGCACGGCTGGTGGTCGGCGTCTACGCGACGCCGGTCTCCCCCACCGACAACCGCACCGACCCCACGGTGATCGAGGACAGCGGCCACCTGTGGGAGAAGGTCGCCGTGCACGAGGCCCGCCAGCAACGGTCGCTGAACGCGAACGCACCTGCCGGCGACCAGGAGTCGGTGGTCCTGCTCAGCTGGCGCACCCCCGGCACCGGGCCGAGCACCCTGCACACCTGGTACGACGGACACCGTGGCGCGAGCTACGCGAACGCCGGGACCAGCGGCTTCTCCTCCACCCGACAGGTGGTGTCGCCGGGCGCGCCGGTGCGAGCCCGGGTGAACGTCGCCTCGGACCTGCGGATGGCGTTCTACCAGCGCGTCGACTGATGAGGCGTCAACCGGCGAGGTAGCGCACGAACAGACCCGCCTCGTCCTCGACGACCCGCGCGCGGACGCCGTACACCTCCGCGACGAGCTCCGCGGTCAGCACCTCACGGGGTGGTCCGTCGGCGACGACCCGGCCACCGGCCAGCACCAGCAGCCGGTCGCAGAAGGTCGCCGCCAGGTTCAGGTCGTGCAGGGCGGCGACCACGGTGACGGGGGTGCGCCGGACCAGGGCGAGCAGCTCCAGCTGGTGCCGTACGTCGAGGTGGTTGGTGGGCTCGTCGAGCAGCAGCACGCTCGGCTCCTGGGCCAGGGCCCGGGCGATCTGCACCCGCTGCCGCTCCCCACCGGACAGTGTCGAGTAGCGCCGGTCCAGCCGGTCGGCGACGTCGGTGGTCGCCGCCGCCGCGGCGACCGCAGCCCGGTCCACGGCCCGGTCCCCGCTCCACGCCGGCCGGTGCGGGATCCGGCCGAGGTCGATCACCTCCCGCACGGTGGGGTCCTGGTCGGTGCTGACGTCCTGCTCCACCAGCGCCACCCGGCGAGCAAGGTCCCGGCGGGGCAGCCCGGCCAGGTCGGCGCCGTCGAGGACGATGCGTCCGCTGGTGGGTCGCCGCAGGCCGGCGAGCATCCGCAGCAGCGAGGTCTTGCCGGAGCCGTTGGGCCCGAGCAGGCCGACCACGCTGCCGTCCCCGGGGCGCAACGAGACCCGGTCGACGATCGCCGTCGACCCGACCCGCCACCCGGCGTCGCGGGCCTCGAGCGTCATCGGGCCCTCCCCCTCCGGGCCAGCAGCACCACGAACGCCGGCACTCCGATCAGGGCGGTCGCCACCCCCACCGGCAGCTCCTGCGGGTCCAGCACGGTCCGGGCGGCGGTGTCGACCCAGAGCAGGAAGACCGCCCCCATCAGTGCGGCGGTGGGCAGCAGCACCCGGTGCCGGGAGCCGACCAGGGCTCGCGCCGCGTGCGGCAGCACCAGGCCGACGAAGCCGATCGCGCCGGAGGTGCTCACCACCACGGCGGTCATCAGCGCGGTGACCACCAGGAGCAGGAGCCGGGTCCGCGCCACGTCGACCCCGAGCGAGGCCGCCGCGTCCTGGCCGAAGGTGAACGCGTCGAGCGCCGAGGCGCGGACCAGGCAGACCCCGAGGCAGCCGAGGAGCACCAGCCCGACCACCGTCACGTCGGCCCAGGTGGCCGAGGCCAGCGAGCCCAGCAGCCAGAAGAGGACGCTGCGGGTCTGCTCGGCGTCGGCGGCGAGGTAGACGATGAACGAGGTCAGTGCCGAGAAGAGCTGGGTGGCCGCGACCCCGGCGAGCACCACCCGGTCGGTGGTGCCGCCGGCGACGAAGGCGAGCAGCAGCACCAGACCGAAGGCCGCCAGCGACCCGAGGAACGCCCCGCCGGTGAGACCGATCGATCCCGCGCCGAGCCCGAGCACCACGATCGAGACGGCGCCGGTCGACGCGCCCGAGGAGATGCCGAGCACGAACGGGTCGGCCAGCGGGTTGCGCAGCAGGGACTGCAGGATCACTCCGCACACCGCCAGCCCGGCGCCGCAGATCGCCGCCAGCAGGGTGCGGGGCAGGCGCAGGTTCCACACGATGCCGTCCTGGATCCGGGTGAGTCCCGACTCCGCTCCGGTCAGCTTGGACCAGACGACCGCGGCCACGTCCCCGGGTCCCAGGTCGGAGGGACCGATGGTGATCGCCACCGCGATCGAGCAGAGCAGCAAGGCACCGGCGCCGACCCAGAGCACGCCGATCCCGCGCGCGCCGGGCGCGCCGGCACCGGGCCGCCTCCCGGGCCGCCTCCCGGGCCGCCTCCTGGACGACCCCGCGCGCGTTTCGCGGACCACACGGCTGGTCATGGACACCGCCGGCCCCGGGCTCAGCCGGCCAGGCCGAGCTCGCGCAGCTGCGCCGCGACGTTCTCGACGCCGTACACGGTGCGCAGCGACGGGTTCATCTCGGCGCCGGTGACCGTGACGTAGCGGCCGTGGCGGACCGCGTCCATCTCCCGGGTGACCGGGTTGGACTCGAGGAACTCGATCTTGGCGGCCGCGGTCTCGGCGGTCTGGCTCCGGCGGGTGAGGTCGCCGATGACCAGCACGTCGGGGTTGCGCTCCGCGACCGTCTCCCAGTTGACCTGCGGCCACTCGTCGGTCTCGTCGTCGAAGACGTTCTCCAGCCCCAGCTCGTCGGCGATCAGGCCCGGCGCGCCGCAGCACCCGGCCAGGTACGGCGACTCGGCGTTGGCGAACCAGAAGAGCGCGGTGGTGCCGCCGGCATCGGTCTCGCCGGCGGTCGCCAGGCGGTCCGCGAGGTCGGCGACCAGTTCCTCCCCGGCCTCCTCGACGCCGAAGATCTCGGCCAGGTCGGTGATCTCGGCGTAGACCTGCTCGATCTCGAAGGGCTCGTCGCGGGCGCCGTCGGAGGAGACCACCGACTTGCCGACGCAGGCGCTGGGCGCCACGTAGGTGCCGACCCCGAGCTCCTCGAACTGCTCCCGGGTGGCCACCCCACCCTCGGCGAGGGTGCTGGTGAAGGAGGCGGTGACGAGGTCCGGCTCGGCATCCAGGACCGCCTCGAACGAGGGGGCGTTGTCGGCCAGCCGCGGCACGTCCGCGTTCGCCTCCTCCAGCGAGGACAGCACCGGGTCGGTCCAGGTGGCGGTGCCGACCATCCGGTCGGCGAGGCCGAGGGAGAGCAGCACCTCGGTGGAGCCCTGGTTGAGCGAGACCACCCGCTCGGGGCCTGTGCGACGCTCACGGCGTGGTCGCAGTTGTCCAGCTCGACGGTGGAGCCGGCGGCGCTCGACTGCTCGGAGTCGAGTCCGCATCCGGCGGTGATCAGCGCCAGGCAGGTGAGCGGGGTGAGCACGACGGCGATACGACGCATGTCGGTCCTTCGAGGTCGGAGCCCGTTGCGCGAGAGCCCTGGTGACCTCACGGCGGTCGCCGGGAGGGCCAGCAGGTCTTCGGACTCGGGCTCAGCCGCCGCGGAGCGTCTTCCCAGGCCCTCGGGCCCAGTGACATCGTGCTCCGTGCGTCACCCATACCGCTGCGCGTCAGTCCCGGACTCTCACCGGGTTCCCTCTCTCCTGGTGGGGAGAAACTGGCACTCGCACCGTACAGGGCCCGCCCCAGCACGGGCCGGCCGGAGCCAGGGAGGAGCGCCGGGGGCACGGCCGTGCAGAACGGCATGGAGAACGGCGTGGAGAACGGCGTGGAGAACGGCCGGCGACCAGAGGCCGGAGAAATAGCGAGAACCCGAGGCGTCTCGGGTCACCTCGGGTTCTCGGGAAGAATCATGGCACGCCGGGCCAAGCTCTGTCCCGGGAATCGTGGAGATCGGCGGAAAGAATTTCCGGCGCCGCCCGACACCGGTCGACACTAGGCTCCCTCCATGCCGAACCCAGGTCCGTCCCCGGTGGTCCTCGAGAGCGATGTCGTCGTGGTCGGAGCCGGCCTGTCCGGGCTCACCGCCGCCCGTGAGGTGCGCCGCGCCGGGCGGGAGGTGGTCGTCCTGGAGGCGGACGACCGGGTGGGTGGCCGGATCCTCACCGAGGAGTGGGCGCCCGGCGTCCACCTGGAGCTCGGCGCGCAGTGGATCGGGGACACCCACCACCGGATGAGCGCGCTCGCCGCGGAGCTGGGCATCGTGGTGCACGACCAGTTCGAGGAGGGCGACACCAGCTATGAGCTCGGCGGCCGGGTGCTGCGCGGCGACGCCTTCCACCGGGCGCACGGCGAGGACGTCGCCGCGGTCGAGCGGGTGCTCCGCGAGCTCGACGCGATGGCCGCCACCGTGGACGCCGCCGCGCCGTGGGCAGCGCCGCAGGCCGACATCTGGGACCGGATCACCGTCGGCCAGTGGTACGACGCCCAGGGCCTCTCCCCGCTCGCCCGCGAGCTGCTCGAGATCTGCACCGTCGGCATCCTCGCGGTGCCGACCGTCGAGGTCTCCCTGCTCGGCCTGCTGTTCAACGTGGTGACCTGCGGGGTCACCGCCGACCTGCTCAGCGAGTCCGAGGGCGGGGCGCAGACGAAGCGGTTCGTCGGCGGCACCGCCCAGATCCCGCAGCGCCTCGCCGCCGAGCTCGGCCACCGGGTGGTGCTGGACTCGCCGGTGCAGGAGATCACCGTGGCCGGCGAGGCGGTGACCGTGCGGTGCCGCGGCGGCCTGATCGCCCGCGGACGGCAGGTCATCGTGGCTCTCGCGCCCACCCTGGCCGGGCGGATCCTCTACGACCCGCCGCTGCCGGCCGTCCGGGACCAGCTGACCCAGCGGATGCCGCAGGCCTCGGCGCACAAGTCGTTCCTGGTCTACGACGAGCCGTTCTGGCGCGACCAGGGCCTCAACGGCCAGCTCATCTCCGAGGCCGGACCCGCGCGGATGACCAACGACTCGTGCATGGCCGACGGCGGCCCCGGCATCATCCTGGCGTTCCTCGAGGGTGAGAGCGCGCGGGTCGAGGGCCGCTGGCCGGCCGAGCGACGGCACGACGCCCTGCGGGCCGAGATGGCCCGCCACTTCGGCCCGCGCGCCGGCCGCCCAGAGGCGATCGTCGAGGGCTCCTGGGCCGACAAGCCCTGGATCCGCGGCTGCTACAACGCCAACCCGGGGCCGTGCGGCTGGCTGCACTTCGGCTCCGCCCTGGCCACCCCGGTCGGGCCGATCAAGTGGGCCGGCACCGAGACCGCCGTGGCCTGGAGCGGCTACATGGAGGGGGCGATCGACGCCGGCGTGCGGGCCGCCGGCGAGGCCCTCGAGTCGCTGGACGGGCTCGGCTGAGCGGTGTCCGCCGACTTCCTCCGGCTGCTCGCCGACGGCGCCGACCGGGCCGCGCTGGACGCCGCGCTCGGTGACGCCCCGGACCCAGAGGCCCGGGAGCAGCACCAGCTGGCGCTGCGCGTGCACGAGGAGCTGAGCCGCCAGCGCAGCCGGGAGGCGGAGCTGTCGGCGCTCAACCAGACCGCCAGCGACCTGATCGTGATCCGCGACCTGGACACGATCCTCGCCGCCATCGTGCGGCGCGCCCGCCAGCTGTTGCGGGCGGACATGACCTACCTGTCCCTCAACGACGACGAGGCGTCGTACATGAAGGTGACGGACGGGGCGCTGACCCGCGAGTTCGGGGAGCTGCGGTTGCCGCTGGGCACCGGGCTGCTGGGGCTGGTCGCCCAGATCGGTGCGCCGTACTTCACCGCGGACTATCAGGCCGACGCCCGCTTCCTGCACCGCGGCTACATCGACGACGCGGTGGCGGCCGAGCAGATCCGGGCGATCCTCGGCGTGCCGCTGGTGGTGGACGGCCAGGTGATCGGGGCGCTGCTCGCGGTGCACCGCACGGTCCGCCAGTTCCCCGCCTCCGAGGTCGCGCTGCTCACCGCGTTCGCCGCGCACGCAGCGGTGGCGCTGGAGAACGCCCGGCTCTTCGACCGCGTGCGCAGCGCGGTCGCGGCCGCCGACGAGGCCAACGAGCAGCTGCGCCGGCGCTCCGAGGCCACCGAGCAGTCCGGGCAGACCCACGACCAGATGACCGACGCGCTGCTCAACGGCGGCGGCGTCGAGGAGGTGGCGGCCGTCGTGGCGGCGTCGCTCGGCGGGCCGCTCGCCGTCTACGACGAGGACGGGCGCCGCCTGGTCGGCGGCCCCGACGCCCCCGACCCGGACCTGCTCACCGACGACGTGGCGACGGCCCGCGCCTCGGGGCACGCGGTGCGTCGCGCCGACGGCACCTGGTTGGCGGTCGCCGCCGCCGGCGAGCAGCACCTCGGCACGCTGGTGGCCCGGCCGACCACCGAGCTCGACGAGGTACGCCGACGCACCCTGGAGCGCGCCGCGCTGGTGATCGCCCTCGTGCTGCTCTTCCGCCGCACCGAGGCGGAGGCCGACGAGCGGGTGCGCGGGGAGCTGCTCGGCGACCTGCTCGAGGCGCCCCCGAGGACCTGGGGCGGATCACCGAGCGGCTGCGGCTGCACCGGGCCGACCTGAGTGGTCCGGTCGAGGTGGCGGCTGCCTCGACCGACGGGCTGGAGCGCCACCGCGCCGCCCGGATCGCCGGTGCCCTCGCCGCCGAGCACCACGGACTCGGCGGGGTGCACGGCGGGCGGGCGGTGGTGGTGGTGCCGTCCGGGGCCGGGGCCGCACACCAGCTGCGGGACCGGCTGGCTGCGGCGGGCGCCGAGGTGACCGTCGGCTGGACCGGCGCCGACACCGCAGCCGAGGGCTGGGCGGAGGCGTGCCGCTGCGTGGACGCCCTGGTGGCCCTCGGCCGGTCCGGCGAGGTGAGCGACCCGGCAGGCCTGGGGCTGGCGAGGTTGCTGCTCGGCACCAGTGGCCCCGAGGAGCTGGACGACTTCGTCGCGGCCACGATCGGGCCGGTGGTCGACTACGACGCGCGCCGCGGCACCGAGCTGGTCGCGACGATGGAGGCCTGGTTCGGCAACGCCGGTGCGCTGCGGGCGACCGCGGAGGCGCTGCACGTGCACCCCAACACGGTGACCCAGCGCCTGGACCGGATCGGGCGGCTGCTCGACGGGGAGCAGTGGCGCTCGCCGGACCGGGCGCTGGACTTCCAGCTGGCGCTGCGGTTGCGCCGGCTGACGCGTTGAGCCCGCCCGGTGCGGCGGCCCGACGCGCCACCGGATCAGTCGTGCGCGCCGCGCACCACCCGGTCGTGCCGCAACGAGCTGGCCCGGGTCTCCTGGGCGACCAGCACCGAGATGATCGTGATCACCGCCGCGATCGCGACGTAGATCCCGACCGCGGTGGTGTCGGCCTCACTGGTCGAGCCGAGCAGCTTGACCGCGATGATCGGCGCCAGGCCGCCGGCGAAGATCGACGCCAGCTGATAGCCGACCGAGGCGCCGGTGTAGCGCACCGACGTGCCGAACAGCTCGGAGAAGAACGCGGCCTGCGGGGCATACATCAGGGTGTGGAAGAAGAGTCCACCGAGCACGGCGACGAGCAGTGCCGTGGAGCTGCCGTTGTCCAGCAGCGCGAAGAAGACGAACGTCCACACCCCGACGCCGATCGCGCCGACCAGGTAGAGCGGGCGGCGGCCGATCCGGTCGGAGAGGGCCCCACCGTCGGCACCAGGAAGAACTGCACCGCGGCGCCGATCAGCAGCGGCTTGAGGATCTCGCTCTTGTCCTCGTCGAGGTAGGTGGTGATGTAGGTGATCGAGATGACGGTGAAGATGTAGTAGCTGATGTTCTCGGCCATCCGCATGCCCATCGCGACCGCGACCTCCTTGGGGTAGGTGCGGATCACCTCGACCAGCGGCATGTGCGAGGCCTCGGACTTCTGCTCGGCGATCTCGGCCTTCGCCTCCTGGTAGACCGGCGACTCCTCGAGCTGGAGACGGACCCAGAGACCGATCAGCACCAGCACGGCCGACAGCAGGAACGGGATCCGCCAGCCCCACGCCTCGAACGCCTCGTCGCTCTGCACCGCGGCCAGGATCCACAGCACGCCGGTGGCGAGCAGGTTGCCGAGCGGGACGCCGGCCTGCGGCCAGGAGGCCCAGAAGCCGCGCCGGTCCTCGCCCCCGTGCTCGGCGGCCATCAGCACCGCGCCGCCCCACTCGCCGCCCACGGCGAAGCCCTGGAGCAGACGGCACACGAGCAGCAGCACGGGCGCGGCGACGCCGATCGCGGCGTACGTCGGCAGCAGGCCGATCGCGAACGTGGAGGCACCCATCATCAGCAGGGAGACCACCAGCATCTGCTTGCGGCCGACCCGGTCGCCGAAGTGCCCGAAGACGATGCCACCGAGCGGTCGGGCGGCGAACCCGACCGCGTAGGTGCCGAACGCCAGCAGGGTGGCGTTGACCGGGTTGGACTCCGGGAAGAAGAGGGTGCCGAACACCAGTGCGGCGGCCGAGCCGTAGAGGAAGAAGTCGTACCACTCCACGGCGGTGCCGATCAGGCTGGCGAAGACGACCTTGACGATGTTGGTGCGCTCTGCGGCCGGCGCGTCCGCGCTGGTCCCGGCACCCGAGGTCGAGCTGGTCATTGCGTGCTTCCTTCTCTCTAAGCGGCGCTCCAGGCGCCATCCATCAGGTAGGAGCTTCCGGAGATCGAGTCGGTGCCAGGCCCGCACAGCATCCCCACCAGGCCGGCCACCTCCTCCGGTTCGACGAGGCGCTTGACCGCCGTGCGGGCGAGCAGCACCTCCTGCAGGACCCGTTCCTCGGTGATCCCGTGGGTCCGGGCCTGGTCGCTGAGCTGTCCCTCCACCAGCGGCGTGCGCACGTAGCCGGGACAGACGGTGTTGCTGGTGACGCCGTGCTCGGCGCCCTCCAGCGCCAGCACCTTCGATAGGCCCTCGAGCCCGTGCTTGGCGCTGACGTAGGCGGACTTGTACGGCGACGCGCGGTGCCCGTGCGCCGAGGAGACGTGCACCAGCCGCCCCCAACCGTTGGCGTACATGGTGGGGAGGACCGCGCGGGCCAGCAGGAACGGTGCGATCAGCATCAGCCGGTGGATCCGCTCGAAGGCGTCCGGGTCGAACTCCTCGACCGGCGCCACGTGCTGGATGCCGGCGTTGTTGACCAGGATGTCGATGCCGCGCCGGTCGAGCCCGGCACCCCGGATCGCCTCCCGGTCGGTCAGGTCGACGACCATCGGATCGCCCCCGACCTCCTCCGCGGCGGCCCTCACCCCGGCCCGGTCGTGGTCGAGCAGCAGCACCCGGGCACCGTCGGCGGCGAGGCGCTGCGCGACGGCGCGACCGATGCCACTCGCGGCGCCGGTGACCAGGGCGGTGCGCCCGGACAGGTGGGTGGACATGACGTCGAACGTAGGGTGACCGCCGTCACCTGCACTATGTTCCACGCGCACATATTCGAGCTGCATCTATGTGACGTGGGGTCGTGGTTGGTGGCGGGCGCGGCGTGATCGTGCCGGCGTCGGCGGCGGCGCGGACGGGCCGGATGACCTAGGGTGTGTCTCCCGAGTCGGCGCCGTAGCGAGCGGTGTTTCCGGCCGATCTGGCAAGGCGGGGACCGCGACGGCATGCCGGATCGCACGTCGAGCGGCCCCGACACAGCCAGATCGAGTCGGAAGCGCCGCGCAGCAGGCGGGGACTTGGGAGACACGCCCTAGCCTCGCGGCACGCGCGCGGCACACCGTCGCGGCCCGGTCGAGGGGAGCATCCGATGGGTCGGTCCACGTTCTGGCAGCAGGCCGAGCAGCACCTGGTGCGGTACGGCGGCGCCTTCACGCCGCGGGTGATCGACCGGGCCGAGGGCTGCCGCGTCTGGGACGAGGAGGGTCGGGCGATCCTCGACTTCACCTCGGGGCAGATGAGCGCCGTACTGGGCCACGCCCATCCCGACGTGGTGGCGACCGTCTCCGCCTCGGTGGCCCGACTCGACCACCTGTTCTCCGGGATGCTGAGCCGCCCGGTGGTGGACCTGGCGACCCGGCTCGCCGGACTGCTCCCCGCGCCGCTGGAGCGGACCCTGCTGCTCACCACCGGCGCGGAGTCGAACGAGGCCGCGATCAAGATGGCCAAGCTGTTCACCGGACGGTTCGAGGTGGTCTCCTTCGACCAGTCCTGGCACGGGATGACCTCCGGCGCCGCGTCCGCCACCTTCTCGGCAGGCCGGCGGGGCTACGGACCAGCGGTGCCGGGCAACCTGACGCTGCCCACGCCCAACGCCTACCGCTCGCCGTTCCGGCACCCCGACGGGTCCTACGACTGGGAGGCCGAGCTGGACTACGGCTTCCGGATGATCGACCAGCAGTCGGTGGGCAGCCTCGCCGCCTGCCTGGTCGAGCCGATCCTCTCCTCCGGCGGCATCATCGAGCTGCCCGAGGGCTACCTGGCGCGGCTGCGCGAGCACTGCGACCGGCGCGGGATGCTGCTGGTGCTCGACGAGGCGCAGACCGGTGTCGGCCGCACCGGCACGCTGTTCGCCTTCGAGCGGGACGGCGTCGTGCCCGACGTCCTGACTCTCTCCAAGACCCTCGGCGCCGGCCTCCCGGTGGCGGCCGTGGTCACCACCGCGGCCATCGAGGAGACCTGCCACGAGCGCGGCTTCCTCTTCTTCACCACCCACGTCTCCGACCCGCTGGCCGCCTCGGTCGCGCTCACGGTGCTGGACGTCGTCGAGCGCGAGGGCTTGGTCGAACGCGCGGCGAGGCTCGGGGTCGAGCTGACCGCGCGGCTGGACGGGCTGCGCGACCGCTTCGAGGAGGTGGGCGACGTGCGCGGCCGCGGCCTGCTGCAGGGCATCGAGCTGGTCCGCGACAAGGCGACCAAGGCGCCGGCCGACGAGCTGGGACGCGCGGTCACCACTGCCTGCCTGGAGCGCGGCCTCCACCTCAACATCGTGCAGCTGCCCGGCATGGGCGGGATCTTCCGGATCGCCCCACCCCTCACCATCGAGGACGACGACCTGCATCGCGGGATCGACATCCTGGGCGAGGCGATCGAGGCCTGCGTCGCCGCTGGGTGAGTACGGCGACTGCTCGGCGCGTGGGTCGGCGCGGGCCGCTCGGCTGGGTGGGTCGGCCTGGGTGGGTCGGCCTGGGTGGGTCGGCCTGGGTGGGTCGGCCTGGGTGGGTCGGCCTGGGTGGGTCGGCCTGGGTGGGTCGGCGCGTGCTGTTGGTCCGGTCAGTGCCCACGCGGCACGCGAGTCCCAGAGTGGGCCAGGAGCTGCGGACGATCTGTGGAAAACAGGCTCTGAGCTGCAAGAACAGTTCCACAAACCTCTCCGTAGGGCTCGAACTGGTGTTCGAGATCACGTAGAATCGGGGCATCTGCTGCACCTGTCTCGGAAGGTTCTCCCGATGTCGCTGACCGGCACCCGCACCCCGCTGGGCGAGGCGGTCGCGGTGTGCCGAGACGCGTTGGGTGAGGTCGCGGAGCGTCAGCCCGGGTTCCTCACCATGCCCGAACGCGAGGCGCTGTTGACCGGGTTGGTGGCGCTCGAGGCGCAGGTGGTGGAGCTGCGGATGCGGGTCCTGGTCGCGTCGGCCGACATCGCGGACACGCACGGGGCGCGGGATGTCGCCGGGTGGGTGGCGTTGCGGACCGGCACCGACCCCGGCCGGTTGCGTGCGGAGTCGAAGGTCGCCACCTCGATCGACGAGTCCTGGCCGCGGGTGGGGCGGCGATGGCCCGCGGTGCACTGTCCCTGGAGCAGGCGCGGGTGATCACCACCGGCCTGGACGCCCTGCCGGCCCGGATCGACACCAAGGCGCGGCGGCGGGCCGAGGCCGACCTCGTCGCTCTCGGCACCGGCGACCGGCCCGGGATACCCGAGGGTGGGTTCGGTCCGAAAGAGCTACGTCGCCTCGCGGACCGGATCCTCGACGTCGTCGCCCCCGAGATCGCCGAAGAGGAAGACGCCAAACGCCTCGCCGCATTGGAAGCCGCCGCGCACGCCAAGACCAGCCTGCGGATCCGGTCCCTGGGCGACGGGCTGACCCGGATCACCGCCCTGGTCCCCGACCCCATCGCTGGCCGGTTGGCGACCTACCTCGACGCCTACACCTCACCCCGCCACCACGCCTCCGACCAGGACGCAAGAACGGGCGCCAACCCAGACGCCGAACGACTGCCACAGCACCACGCCCGCGGCCTCGCGTTCGGAGCACTCCTGGAGCACCTCGACCCCGCGAACCTGCCCGACCACGGTGGCGACACCACCACCGTGATCGTCACCATCGACCACACCCAGCTCACCCGCGACCTCGCCACGGCCGGACTCCTCGACCCCAGCCACGACACCAACGGCGAGCAGCGGATCAGCGCCGCCCACGCCCGCCGGCTGGCCTGCACCGCCAAGATCCTCCCCGCCGTCCTCGGCGGCAAGTCCGAAGTCCTCGACCTCGGACGCGCCCGCCGGCTGTTCACCACAGCCCAACGCACCGCACTACGACTCCGGGACAAGACCTGCCGCGCCGAAGGCTGCACCATCCCAGCCCGCTGGTGCGAAGCCCACCACCTGGACCCCTGGTCGAAAGGCGGCCGCACCGACCTCACCGACGGCCTACTCCTCTGCTCCTTCCACCACCACCGCGAACACGACCCCACCTACGCCACCACCCGACTGGCCAACGGCGACCGCAGATACCACCGACGGAGATAGGACCGGTCGGGTCACGCCCGGTGCGACGGGACGGCCTCCTCCGCACCCGTCCGACCCCGACTGATCGCGAAGCCGAAGGCGGTCGCCAGGACGTACATCAAGATCGAGTAGACCGCGCTCGGGATGGCGACCTCGGTGCTGTCGAGCACGCTCAGCGCGATGGTGAGCGCGATGGTCGTGTTGTGGATGCCGATCTCCATCGAGCTCGCGACGGCCTGCGCCTGGCTGAGCCGGAGCAGCCGCGCCACGCCGTACCCGAGGGAGAGGCTGATCAGGCAGAAGAGGCCGGTGACGAGGCCGACCTGCTCCAGGTACTCCCCGATGTTGTCGCGCTCGCCGAGCAGAGCACCGATCGCGACGGCGGCGAGGACGATGATCGAGAAGATCCGGACCGGCTTGTCCGCGCGGTGGGCGAACTCGGCCGAGCGGCTGCGCACCACCATGCCGATCGCGACCGGCACCAGCACGATCGCCACGACCTGGATCACCTTGGTGAACTGCAGGCCGAGCTCCCCGTCGGCGTCGAAGTGGCTGATCGCGAAGTTGGTGATCAGCGGGATGCTGACCGCTGCGAGCACCGAGTTGATCGCGGTGAGGGTGACGTTGAGGGCGACGTCCCCGCGGAAGAGGTGGCTGAACAGGTTCGCGGTGGTCCCGCCGGGCGAGGCGGCGAGCAGCATCACGCCGACCGCGAGCAGCGGGTCCAGGTCGAAGGCGGTCACCAGGCCGAACGCGATCACCGGCAGCACCAGGATCTGCAGCACCAGTGCGATCGCGACCGCCTTCGGGCTGCGGGCGACCCGGGCGAAGTCCGACGGCGTCAGCGAGAGGCCGAGGCCGAACATGATGATGGCCAGGGCGATCGGCAGGCCGACGGTGATCAAGGCGGAGTCGTTCATCGCGGCTCTCCTCGGGACTGGTTGTGAGGGTGGTCACAGTAGTCAGTCCGGTGCCGACTCCGGGCGACAACCCGCTACTCGGCGGCCCCGCGGCGATCCGCGATCACCGGGCTGGACCACCCACCCGGCTCAGCTCCGCGTCGCGAGTCGCTCCCGGCGACGCCCGCCGAACCGGGCCAGCAGCGGGAAGAGGAGCAACGTCACCGCACCGGCGGCGACCAGGGTGGCAGCCACGTCCTCGGGCATCAGGTCCCGCTCCCGCGCGAGCTCGGTCACCGCGACGATGATGGGCAGACCGGCCGCCGAGTAGAGCGCCAGCTGGTAGCGCTCGGCCCGGGTGGTCAGGCCGGACCCGGTCACGCCGAACCGTTCACGCAGCCACACCACGCCGCCGCGCACCAGGATGATCATCGCCACGAAGGTGACCACCAACCCGGGCCGCTCCATCACCGCGTCGATGTCGATGCTCATCCCGGAGGTGACGAAGAAGACCGGCACCGGCAGGCTCCAGGCCACGATCTGGACGCGCTCCTCGAGGAAGTGTGCGTCGGCCGGCTGCAGTTCGCGCAGGATGAACCCGGCCGCGAACGCCCCGAGCACCACGTCGAGCTCGAAGACCGCGGCGGCCGCCATCAGCGTGAGCAGCAGCAGGAAGATCACCCGCATCCCGGTCTGGCCGGTGCCGTGCATGCCGTCCATCAGGGCCACGCGAAGACCCGGGACCCGCAGCACCAGCGCACGCGGTACGACGGTGACCGCGATCGCGATGATCACGAACAGGATCAGCAGCGCGAGGGTGCTCAGTGTGCTGCGCGACCCGAGCAGCACCGCCATCACCAGGATCGGGCCGAGCTCGCCCATCGCGCCGTGGGTGAGCACGGCGCGACCGAGCGCGGTGCCGCCCAGCCCCCGGTCCTGCAGGATCGGCAGGATCGCGCCGAGCGCGGTCGACGTGATCGCGATCGCCAGCACCAGCGCCACCTGGAAGTCGGCGTCGGGGATGAACGCCCACGCCAACGCGAAGCCCAGCACCAGGCAGAGCAGCCAGGTCACCGCGGCGTGCCGCCCCTGCTGCGAGCGCAGCGTGGCCGGGTCGATCTCGGAGCCCGCCATCAGGAAGAGCAGGCCGAGCCCGAGCTCCCGGATCAGCTCCACCCCGTCGCCGGTGGACGCCAGGTCCAGGCCGCTGGCGCCGATCGCACAGCCGAGCACCAGCAGCACCACCACGTCGGGCACCAGCCCCCGCGCCAGCCTCACCACCAGGGGCGACACGGCCACCACGCACGCGATCCAGAACAGGGAGACGATCGCCGTGGTGAGCTCGTCGGCCGACGACGAGGAGGAGGCCGCAGTCGCGACGTGCGTGATCACCCGCGGATTCTCCCACTGCGGGCGCACGTCCGGTGCCGATCGTCACCGCTGCTGGCGCACGTCCTCTCCCGAGCGCGATCCGATCATCGCCGTCCCTTGCCAACCACGGCGGACCGGAGTGGAGTGGGTGCATGACCGAAGGCATCGACCCGTCCGCCGCTCCTTCCGGCGCCGGCTGCGTGGAGTGCGAGGAGTCCGCGGGCTGGTGGGTGCACCTGCGCCGCTGCGCCCAGTGCGGCCACGTCGGCTGCTGCGACTCCAGCCCGTCCCAGCACGCGACCGCCCACTTCCGCACCAGCGGCCACCCGGTGGTGCAGAGCTTCGAGCCGGGCGAGGACTGGTTCTGGGACTACCGGAAGGAGTCGGGCGTGCGGGGCCCGACGCTCGCCGACCCGCAGGCCCACCCCGCGGAGCAGAGCGCGCCGGGGCCGGCGGATCGGCTCCCGGCCGACTGGCGCGACCACCTCCACCCCTGACCCGGTCGCCGGCGCCGGGCTCCGCCTGGATTCAGCCGTCCAGTCCGGACAGGTACGCGTGCACCAGCGGCACGACCGCGGCACCCTCGCCCGCGGCGGAGGCGACCCGTTTCATCGACCCCGCGCGGATGTCGCCGACCGCGAAGATGCCGGGGACGTTGGTGGCGAGTGACTCCGGCGGAATGCCACCGGACCACTTGTACTGCGGCAGGTCCCGCCCGGTCACCACGAAGCCGTCGTCGGCCAGGCACAGGCTGCCGGTCAGCCAGCCGGTGCACGGGTCGGCGCCGAGCAGCAGCATCAGGGCGCCGCAGTCGACCTGCTCGTGCTCGCCGGTGTCGCAGTGGCGCAGAGTGACCTCCTCCAACCGACCCTCGCCCCGACCGTCGACCACCTCCGTCCGGGCGCGCACCGAGATCCGCTTGGTGCCGTGCACCTCGCGGACCAGGTAGTCCGACATCGTGGCGGTGAGGTCCTCGCGACGGATCACGATGGTGACGTGGTCGGCGTACCGGGCCAGGTGCAGGGCGGCCTGACCGGCGGAGTTGCCGCCTCCGACCACGTAGACCGGCCGGCCCCGGGTCTCGTGGGCGACGCTGGTCGCGGCGCCGTAGTGGACTCCCTGCCCGACCCGCTCCTCGATCGCCTCGACCGCGAGCCGGCGATACTGCGCGCCGGTGGCCACCACCACGGACCGTGCGCTCAGCCGGGTGCCGTCGGTCAGCTCGACGACGTGCGGCGCACCGCTCTCGGCGGGCGCCAGGTGGGCCGCGGGCGTCCCGACGAAGAAGCGCGCGCCGAAGCGGGTCGCCTGGCTGCGCGCGCGTTGGGCGAGCCGCATCCCGGAGATGCCGCGCGGGAACCCCAGATAGTTGCGGATCATCGAGCTGGTGCCGGCCTGCCCGCCGACCGCCTCGGACTCCAGCACCACCGTGGACAGGCCCTCCGAGGCGCCGTAGACCGCGGCCGCCAGCCCGGCCGGACCGGCGCCGACCACGAGCAGGTCGGCCACGTGGTCGGTGCCGAGGTCGCTGACCCGGCCGAACATCAGCGCCCCGAGGTCGGCCAGCGTCGGCGCCTGCAGCAGGTCGCCGGTGAACGCCTTCACCAACGGGTACGTCGGCTCCGGCCCGGCCATCTCGTGCAGGTGCTCGCTGACCTCGGACTCCAGCGGGTAGCGGCGATACGGCATCCCCATCCGCTGCAGGAAGTCGGTGAGCCGCAGCAGGTCCGGGGTGTCGGCGTTGCTGACGATCTGGACGCCGTCGACGGTGACCGCCTGGGCGCTCCAGAGCCAGTCGCTGAGCACCTCGCTCATCGCCGCGTGGAACTCCTCGTCGCGGATCCCGAGCGGGACCGACAGCATCGCGTCGATCCGGCCCTCGGCCAGCGCGGCGCGGACCCGGTCCACCTGCTCGCCGCGCCACAGGCCGGTGATCATCGCGACCCGCCGCGCCGTCGGCACCAGCCGGTGCACCTTGGCCAGGAAGTCGAGGGCGTCGTCGTCGGCCAGGTCGGGGTCGACGCCGATCACCGCGACGTCACCGCCGTACTCGACGATGTCGGCCATCCCGGTCATCGCGCTCGCCGCCGTGCCGAAGGAACGGACCGCGTACTCGGCGGCGTAGCGCCTGCCGACCGCTTCCACGAGGGGGCCGATCCGGTCCGGCCCGGCGACCAGGATGATCGCGGTCTCCTGCCGGGAGAGCTCGTTGGGCCTCATGCCGACCTCCTGCCGACGCGCGGAGGGCGGGCGCGCTCCACGCGTCGGAGCCTACGGCGCGCACGCAACGGCCGGCGCCCGAATCCGCTTGACGGCGACCGCCGCACGGCGACCCAATGGAGGCGTGCCGCCCCGGACCGTCGTGCTCGTGGAGGGGCGCAGCGACCGGACGGCGCTGCACGCCCTCGCCACCCGCCTCGGCCGCGACCTGCGCGCCGAGGGCGTCGAGGTGCTGCCGATGGGCGGGGTGACCAACACCCGCACCTTCGCCACCCACTACGGCCCGCCGGGGTTGGGTCTGCGCCTCGCCGGGCTCTACGACGAACCCGACCAGGAGCACGTACGACGCGGGCTCGCCGCCGCCGGGCTGAGCCTGGAGTCGGTCGACTTCTTCGCCTGCCACGTCGACCTGGAGGACGAGCTGGTCCGCGCGGTCGGAGTGGCAGGCACGCACGCGGTGATCGCCGACCAGGGCGAGACCCGTTCCTACCAGCGCCTGGCCCGGATGCCGGCCCAGCGGGACTGGCCCGAGGACGCCGTGCTGCGCCGGTTCTTCACCTCCCAGAGCGGCCGGAAGGAGCGGTACGCCGCGGCGATGGTCGATGCCCTCGACCTCGACCGGGCGCCCTCACCCCTGCGTCGGCTGCTCGCCGCGGTGTGAGGGGGCGAGCGCGGCGCCGAGGCGACGCACGTGGGTCCGCACTTGGCGTCGTACCTCGTCGGCCGGGAGCGCGTCGGGCATGGTGGCGGACTGCAGGGTGAGCCCGTCGACCCAGGTGTGCAGGTCGCTCGCCTGCGCCTCGAGCCGGGCGCCGAGCGGCGTGGACGGCGCCGCGCCCTCCCGGCCGGCCAGCTCCAGGACGACGCCACGACAGATGCGTCGGGTCCCGTCCCACCCGGCGCGGCGCACCTCGTCGAAGGCGGGGTCGACGTGCGACCGGATCAGCGCGGCGAGCCAGACCCGCACCTCGCCGGTGCGTCGCTCGTCGAGCGGCAGCAGCTGCTCCAGCACCCGACGGCAGCGCGCCGGTCCGGGCCGGTGCGCCGCCCGGATCGCCTGGAGCCGCCCCACCACCCCGTCGATCATCTCGGTGACGGCGAAGAGCATCAGCTCGTCCTGGCTGGAGAAGTAGTGCCGGACCGCACCGAGCGACCACCCGCCCTCGGCGGCGACGGTGCGGGCGCTGGCGGCGGCCATCCCGTCCCGGGCGATCACCCGCCACACCGCCTCGGCGATCTCGCGTCGGCGCTCGTCGTGGTCCACCACCTTCGGCACCGGATCATTTTCACACACTCGTGCTATAAACGGTGGCACACCGCGTTTTCACACAGTCGTACTACCAAAGAGGACCATGACGATCGCCGCACTGCTCGGGCTCATCGGCCTGGCGCTCGTCGACAGCACCAGCGTCGGCACCCTGGTGCTGCCGCTGCTGATGCTCACCCATCCGCGGATGCGGGCATCGAGGGTGGTCGTCTACCTGGCGACGATCAGCGCGTTCTACCTGGCGCTCGGGCTCGCGCTGCTCGCCGGCGCCGACCTGCTCGGCGAGCTCGGCGAGCAGGTCGAGGAGAGTCGCACCGTCGACGTCGTCCAGCTGGTGGTCGGCGTCGGCCTGCTGGTCGGCAGCTTCTGGCCGGACACGCCGTGGGCCAAGCGGGCGGCCGAGCGCCGCGCCGCGGACGCCACCCCCGGACGCGCCCGACGCTGGGTCGACACCGTGGCGGCAGCGGACTCCCGCTGGTCGACGGTGGTCGGCGTCGCGCTCGCCGCCGGGCTGATCGAGGCCGCGAGCATGCTCCCCTACCTGGGGGCCGTCGCCCTGATCAGCACGAGCGGCCTCCCGCCCGCGGGCCAGGTCGCAACGCTGGCCGGCTACGTGGCGGTGATGTCGCTGCCCGCCCTGATCCTGCTCGTGGCCCGGATGGCGCTGCACCGGCAGGTGTCGCCGACGCTCGAACGGCTCTCCGACTGGCTCGCACGGCGCACCACCGGCGCGATCTGGTGGGCCATCGGCATCATCGGGTTCCTGGTCGCCACCGACGCGGCGAGGCGGCTGTTCGGCTGACCCCCGCGTCCGGTCAGCCGCAGGGGGCGGGAGCGGGGGCGACGTCCGGCACGCGGTCCTGGACGAGCGCGTGACGCCGCTCGCGCCGGCGACGCACCCGACGACCCACCCAGAGCCCCACCCCGGCCAGCGCCAGCACGCCGAGCACCGGCAGCGACCACCGCGCGACCAGGGCGAGCGCGCCGCCGGCGCCCACCCAGACCGCCGCCCACGCGGCGCACCCGACGAACGACGCCGGGGCGAACCTGCGCCACGGCATCCGACCCGTGCCGGCGACCGCGGGGACCAGGGTCCGCACCACCGGCAGCACCCGGCTCAGCACGATCGCCAGCGCGCCGTACCGGGCGATCAGGGCGACGCCGCGCTGCCAGTGCCCACGGCCGAGCCGCTCCACCAGCCGGCTCCCCTCCAGCCTCCCGCCGAGGCTGCGGCCGAGCCAGTAGTTGACCTGGTCCCCGGCCAGCGCGCCGAGCAGCACCAGCAGCCACATCCACGGCAGCTGACCGGAGCCGGCGGCCGCGGCCAGGGCGGCCACGGTGACCTCGCCGGGAAGCACGAAGCCGACCCCGAGCATCGCCTCGGCGAAGGAGGCGAGTCCGGCCAGCAGCGCCCCAGGCAGGTCAGGCACGTGCCGCGTCCGCCCGCGGCGCCTCGGTCCGCAGCGGGACGACCCGCCGGGCCACCAGCCACACCCCGAGCACGATGGCGTCGCCGACCAGGATGTCGAGGATCCAGTGGTTCCCCGTGCCCACCACCACCAGGGCGGTCAGCGCCGCGTGCGTCCAGCCCAGGACCCGGACAACGGTGCCGGCGGCGCAGGCGCCGAGCACCAGGGCGCACCACAGGGCCCACCCGGCGTGCATCGACGGCATCGCCGCGAGCTCGTTGGTCAGGTGCGCCAGTCCTGCGGGGCGGAGGCGTGGTCGGACCACCAGCCGACGTCGGCGGTCTGTGCGAGCAGGTCCTGGTAGCCGCCGAAGAGCCGCGGGGGCGCGGTGGGCAGCAGCAGGAAGCCGGCGAGCGCCACCAGGCTCGCGACGGCCAGCGCCGTGCGCGCCACCGGGTAGAAGGAGTGCCGGCGGAACCACAACCACCCCAGCACCACCGCGGTCACCAGGTAGTGGGCCACCGCGTAGTAGAAGCTGGCGGCGACCTCCAGCCACCGGTGCGCGTGGAAGTAGTCGTTGACCAGGTGCTCCCGGGCGATGCCGAGCGGACGCTCCAGGTCGAGCAGGAACTCCGCGTGCAGCACCGCGCGCATGAAGTCGTCCGAGGCCACCATCCGGACCGCGGAGTAGCCGAGGTAGAGGGCGAGCAGCAGTCCCAGCTCGCGGAGCCCCACCCGCAGACGGCGCCGCGGCGAGCGGGACGGCGTGGTGGCCACGACCGGGCGGTCGGGGGTGCCAGCGTCGCCATCGAGCCCCCTCCCCGACACGTAAACGCATGTTGACTTCGCAAGGCTAGCCACGCGTCCGGGCAGAAGCAAACGCACGTTTACTTCGGTAGGGTCCACTCCGGCAGCGAATCGCGGAGAGGAGTCGGGATGGCAGGCGAGGCGAGGGGCGCGGGTCGGCGCCGCGACGCGCAGGCGACCCGCGCCGCCCTGCTCGAGGCGGCGCGGCGCCGCTTCGTCGTCCTCGGGTACGACGGCACCACCACCCGGGCCGTGGCGGCGGACGCGGGCGTCAACGTCTCGCTGATCAAGCGCTACTTCGGCTCGAAGGAGGAGCTCTTCACGGAGGTGATGGCGCAGGCCGCCCGGGCGTTCGAACCCGATCAGGACCCCGCCGACGCCGCCCCCACCGCCGAGCAGAACCTGGACGACCTGATCTGCGCGCTGCGGCCCGACTCCTGGCCGGAGTTCGACAACGTCCACCCGTTCCTGCTGTTGATGCGCCACATCGGGGACGACCCGAAGATCGACGAGCTCCGCGACCAGCACTTCCGGCACGCGCTCTCCCGGATCGAGCGCCTGCTGGTCTCGATGGGCGACCGGTCCCCCGCCGACCGTCGGCTTCGGGCCGAGATGGTGCTGGGGACCTTCACCGGGTTGGTGCTGATGCGCGCGGCCCACCCCGACCTCGACTGCGGCGACGACGAGCGGCTGCGCACCGCCCTCACCGAGCTGGTCCGGGGTCAGGTCCGTGACCGGCCCGCAGCGCAGTCGGGCTAGCGCAGGGCGATCGGGTTGAGCGGTGCGCCGACGGCGCCGGTGACCCGCAGCGGTCCGGCCACCAGCAGGCACTCCCACCGGCCGTCCCCCACGCACGCGGCGCTCAACGCATCCAGGTCCCACATCTCACCGATGGTCAGGCCCATGTTGGGGATGCAGACCTGGTGCAGCGGCTGGAACGCCTCGTCGAACTCGTTCGGTCGAACCTCGAAGCCCCAGGTGTCCGTGGCCACCGCGGCGACCTCGCGCGCGTGCAGCCAGCCCGCGGTGGTGAACGAGAGCCCGGGGGCCGGGCCGCCGGCGTACCCGCCCCAGCCCTTGCCCTCGGCGACGCCGCGCCGGGCCCGGGTCAGGTGACCGGTCCGGACCAGGAGCAGGTCCCCGGTGCCGACCTCCGCGGTCAGACCCTGGGCCTCGATCGTCGCCTCCAGGTGGTCCGGCGTGATCGCGAAGCCGTCGGGCAGCTCGTCGGTGCCGGTCAGCTCGGGTCCCAGCGCACGGCCCACGTCGAGCAGCACGCCGCGCCCGCTCACCACGTCGGCGGCGTGCTCGATCCCGGTGACCCCGTCGCCGAGCGCGGTGACGACCTCCTCCGCCGGACGGCCGTTCCACGCCTTGCCGCGGTCGAAGATGTGGCCCAGCCCGTCCCACTGGGTCGAGCACTGCAGGGGCATCGCGATCACGTCGTCGGCGCCCCCGATCCCGTGCGGGAAGCCCTGCACCCCGGTCACCGCGTCGGTGCCGGTGTCCAGCATCGTGTGCACCGGGTTGGTACGACGCCGCCAGCCGTTCTGCGGGCCGTCCATGTCGAACGGCAGGGAGAGCGAGAGCGACTCCCCGGTCCGCACCAGCGCCGCGGCGGCCGCACGCCGCTCCGCGGTGAGGAGGTTCAGCGTCCCGAGCCGGTCGTCGTCTCCCCAGCGGCCCCAGTTGCGCACCTGCTCGGCGACCTCGGCGATCGCGGCGGCCGGGTCGGTGCGGTCGTAGGGGAAGTCTCGCGCAGACTGCTCGGTCACGGCGCTCACTCCAGCCCTGCGAACGTGTCGGAGACCCAGTCGGCGATGTAAGTGACCACGTGCGGGAAGTGGTCCAGCCCGATGTGCTCGGTGGCACCCTCGTCGGGGGTGAAGACCCGCAGCTCGCGCTTCGGGCTGTTCACCGCCTGGTCGTACTGGCGGTGGGCCAGCTCGAGCGGGATCTGGCGGTCCTTCTCGCCGTGCGCGATCAGGATCGGACAGGTGACCTTGTCCATCACGCCCTCGAGGCTGACCGCCTCGGACTTCGCGATGAAGGTGTCCAGGTCGGTCTCCCCCCAGACCCACATCACGTGGTCCCAGTAGTGCGGGACCGGGTTCTCGCCCTCGCGGTTGAGCCGGCGCTTCTGCACCGCACCCCAGTTCTGGTTGGCACCCCAGGCCACGCACAGGGCGAGCCGCTTCTCGAAGGCGGCGGCCCGCGGGGCGTAGTAGCCGCCGAGCGACCAGCCGACGATGCCGATCCGGTCGTTGCGGACGTCGTCGCGCTGCTCGAGCCAGTCGACGCACGCCGCGGCCCACGCCTCGGTGTCCACCCGCGCGGTCAGCCCGCGCAGCCGCAGCGCCTCGCCGGCGCCGGGGCAGTCCACCATCAGGCTGGAGATGCCACGGGCGGCGAGCTCGGTGTGGATGCCGGAGCCGACCATCATCTCCTTGGTGGAGTCCAGGCCGTTCCACACGATCATCACCGGGGTCGGCGAGCCGTCGGTCGAGGCGTCGCAGAAGTACGCCGGCAGGCTGGTCTCGGTGCCTTCCGGCTGACCGTCGGCGGGACCGGACAGGTAGGGGATCTCGACCTTGGTGGTGCGCGGGTCGATCAGGTCGAAGGAGCGGACCAGCAGGTCGACGCTGCGCTGGTACTCGGCGTTGCGGCTCTCGTCGCGCGCGGACTGCATCCGCTCGGCCTGGGAGACGTAGACGCTCGCCCGGAAGTACTTCTGGCCGGCGGTGCGCAGGTGGCCGGCCTTCTCCGCCGCGGTCGCCTGATCCTCGAGCTGGTCGGCGACGGCGCGCCAGGCCGCCATGAACTCGCGCGTGCCCACGTCGGAGCCCTGCGCCGCCAGCTCCTTGAGCGGACGGCAGGCGCGGTCCACCTCGTCGATGGTGCCGCCGGAGTTGAGGGTCGCGACGACCCCGAGGTTCCACACGTAGTTGCCGGGGAAGTACTCGAACATCTGTGATCTACCTTCTGTGCTGGTCAGGGCCGCTTGCGGGTGGGGCGGCGGAACGGGGGGAGTGCAGGGGCCGGTGGGCCGCTGACGATGCGGTTGCTGATCGAGCCGATGCCCTCGACGTGCAGCGTGACGACGTCGCCGTCGACCAGCGGGGGCGGCTCCTGGGTGCCGCGCAGGCCCCACAGCTCGGCGAGGCAGCCACCGTTGCCGGTGGTGCCGGAGCCGAGCACGTCGCCGGGGACGACCCGGCTGTCGCGGGAGGCGTAGGCGACCATCGCGGGGAACGTCCAGCCCATGTTGGAGAGCAGGTCGCGCCCGATCTCGACGCCGTTGACCTCGACGGTGCAGCCGAGGGCGAGGAAACCGTCCTCATCGGCATAGGGCCCCAGCTCGTCGGCGGTGACGATCCAGGGCCCCAGCGTGGTCGCGAAGTCCTTGCCCTTGGCCGGCCCCAGGCCGACCTGCATCTCGCGGCCCTGGAGGTCGCGGGCCGACCAGTCGTTCATGATCGTGTAGCCGAAGATCGCCTCGCCCGCCTCCTCGACGCCGAGCGAGGAGCCCTCGCGACCCACGACCGCCGCGACCTCGAGCTCGAAGTCACGCGCGACCGACCGGGCCGGGAACGGGGCCTCCTCGCCGTCGGCGATCAGGGCGTGCGGGTTGGTGAAGTAGAACGTCGGCGCGTCGTACCAGGCGTCGGGGACGCCCGACGTGCCGTCGACGCTGCGGCGGACGCCCTCGACGTGCTCCTCGAAGGCGACGAAGTCGCGGACGCCGGCTGGCCGCAGCGGCAGCCGGAGCGTCACCTCGGCGAGCGGCACCGGCGCTCCCGCGTCGGCGGCGAGGCGTCGTACCTCCTCGAGGCCGGCGGCGACCAGGTCACGCATCGTGGCCCCGGTGGGCAGCGCCCGGACCACGGTCGCGGCACCCTCCCCCTCGACCAGTCCGACCCGCTCGGTGAGCGTCGCGTCGCCGGCGGCGACGTAGGTGGCGAGCCGCATCAGACCGGAGGTGCGACGAAGACGCCGCGGTCGGGGTCGTTGAACGACTCCTTGGCCACGAGCTCGTTCATCGGGTTCGCGGTGCCCCACTGGTCGGTGACCTCGGGGTCGGAGAAGTCGTAGATGTGCGGGTGCCAGCTGTCCTCGTCGAGGTTCTCCAGCTCGGTGGTGTACTCGACGGTGTTGCCGTGCGGGTCGAAGAAGTAGCTGAAGGTGTTGTTGCCGGCCATGTGGCGACCGGGTCCCCAGATCTTGCGTGCGCCGGCGCGCATCAACCGCCCGGTGCCGCGCATGTACTCGTCGATGCCGCGCATCTCGAACGAGGCGTGGTGCAGCGAGACGTGCGGGCCGCGGGCGATGGCCAGGCTGTGGTGGGCGGGGTTGGTCCGCATGAACCACATGACCTCACCCATGTGCGGGGAGGCGAGCGTGTCGGAGAGCGCGAACTTCATGTACTTCTCGTAGAAGGCCACGGTCCTCTCCGGCTCGGGACCGTTGATCACCACGTGGGAGAGCTTGACCGGGATCGACTCACCCTCCTCGATCTTGCGGTGCTGACGGACCGCGACGTCGGAGGAGATCTCCACGGTGCGGCCGTCGATGTCGAAGAAGCGGAAGCCGTAGCCGCCACCGGGGGTCTGCAGCTTGTCCGGCTCGCTGACCAGGCTCACCCCGCCCGAGGCGAGTCGCTGCGCCATCCGGTCCACGTCCTCGGCGGTGGCCGCGCCGAAGGAGATCAGGTCCAGGCGCTTCTCGTCGGCCCGGCGCAGCCGGACCGAGTAGTTCTCCGGGGAGCCCTCGGCCGCCAGGAACGAGATCCCCTCGTCGGTGGTCTCGGCCTTCAGGCCCCAGGTCTCGGTGTAGAACTGCAGCTGCTTGTCGTAGTCCGGCACCGCCAGGTCGACGTGGCGCAGGTGGGTGATCAGCCGCTCGCCGTTGTCGTCCAGCGGGGCGTTGACGGCGGCGGCCGTCGTGGGGTCGGTCTCGGTCATCGAGGTCTCCTTGGTGAGTTCGGGAGGGGTCAGGCGGGGTCGCGGAGCATCGAGGAGATCCCGGCGAGAAGACCGGGTACGTCGCCCTGCTCGCCGTCCAGCAGCCACTGGCCGACCTGCACCGAGGCCGCGACGACCTCGCGTGCGCGGGGAAGGCGCCGGTCGGTGAACGCGGTCCAGAGGTCCTGGTCGAGTCGGTCGGCGGCGAGCAGCAGCTCGGAGAGCACCGCGGCGTCCTCGAGCGCCTGGGCCGCTCCCTGGGCGATGGTGGGCGGACACACGTGCACCGCGTCGCCGATCAGCACCACGCGGCCGCGGTTCCAGGGAGCGTCGAGGACGTGCGTCTCGAACCAGGTGTAGTGGATCCGCTCCGGGTCGGTGAGCGACTCCCGGATCTCGTCCCACGGGCCGTGGTAGCCCTCGGCGAGCCCGCGCATCACCTGCAGCGACTCCTCGGGAGAGAGGGTGCTGCGGTCCTGGGCAGCCTCGACCAGGTAGGCGTAGAGGGTGTCCTCGCCGGTCGGGCAGTAGCCGGCGATGAACGCCGGACCGCCGTAGACGAGGTCGGTGCGGGTCACCGCCGCGGGGCGGGGTGCGAAGACCCGCCAGATGCCCATGCCGGTGGACCGCGTCTCCAGGTCGATGCCGAGCTGGCGCCGGGTCCAGGACCGCACTCCGTCGGCTCCGACGACGAGGTCGTAGCGGCCCGAGGAGCCGTCGGCGAAGGTGACGTCGACTCCGTCGGCGTCCTGGGCCAGCTCGGTGTAGGTGGTGCCGAACCGCACCTTGGCCCCGGCCTCGACCGCCCGGTCGACCAGGATCCGGGCGAGGTCGGGCCGGTACATCCCCATCGTCGCCGGCAGGTCGTCGCCGCCGGTGCGGATCTCGGAGATCTCGGCGACCACGGTCGCGTTCGGGTCGGGGAGCCGGATGCCGAGCTGGTTGAACTCGTAGCCGAGCGCGGAGACCCGGTCCCAGACGCCCAGCGCCCGCAGCTCGCGCAGTGCGTTGCCCTGCAGGGTGATCCCGGAGCCCAACGCGCTGACGTCCGGCTTGATGTCGATCAGCTCGACCGAGACACCCTGCTCGGCGAGCAGGATAGCGGTGGCGGCGCCGGCGGCACCGGCACCGACGACGAGCACGTTGCGGACAGCGGGCACGGCACATCTCCATGGTTCGAGGGGAAGGAACGCGGACCGGGTGTGACCCAGGTCTGTGACTGCGACCACTGTGCGTGCCGGTCACCCCATCAGGGAACCGCTAGCTGCTGATCATCTCCATCCACCGGATTTATACTGCTCCCATGCCCGGATCGCTGCGGAACCTCGATCTCAACCTGCTGCCCACGCTCGACACGCTGCTGCGGGAGCGCAACGTGACCCGGACCGCGGAGAGCCTGGGGCTGAGCCAACCCGCCGTCTCCGCCGCGCTCGGTCGGCTGCGTCGCCACTTCGGCGACGAGCTGCTGCACCGCACCGGCAACCGCTACGAGCTGACCCCCCTCGCGCAACAGCTCCGCACCCGGACCGAGCCCGCGCTGCAGGGCGTGCACCGGGTCTTCGACGCCTCCCCGAGTTCGATCCGTCGACGTCCGAGCGCCAGTTCACGTTGATGATCTCCGACTACGCGATGACCGTCTTCGGGGAGCACCTGGTCCGGCGACTCACCACCGAGGCCCCCGGCGTGCGGCTGCGCATGGTGCAGACCCTGCCCACCGTGGTCGACCACCCGATGGAGAACCTGCGCGCCATCGACGGGCTGCTGCTCCCCACGGCTTCCTCAACGACGTCCCCGCCACCGACCTGTACGACGACACCTGGGTGTGCATCGTCAGCGAGGACAACGAGCTGGTCGGCGACGAGCTCACCATGGAGACCGTGGCCGCCCTGCCGTGGGTGGTGATGTGGGACCTGCCGACGGCGTTCGCCCCCGCGGCGCGCCAGTTGAACATGCTCGGCGTCGAGCCCCGGATCGAGCTGACCGTGGACAGCTTCCTCGCCGTCCCGTTCCTGGTCGGCAGCACCCAGCGGGTCGCCGTACTGCAGCGACGCCTGGCCGACCGGCTCGCCCCCAGCACCCGGGTCCGCGCCCTGCCCTGCCCGTGGGACGCAGTGCCCCTCAAGGAGGCGATGTGGTGGCACCCGTCGCTGCGCGCCGATCCGGGACACCGCTGGCTCCGCACCGTGATGAGGGAGGTCGGTGCCGACCTGGGGACATAAGCCAGACGAATACCACCTGCCAACATCATCGACTTCCGTGACGGCAGTCACGCAGGTCAGGCTCCGCGGTGACACCCGTCACAAGCCGTCTCGGGCCCACCTGATCCCACCGGAGTCACAGATGTCGGACCACCTCCTCACCCCCGCCGCGTCGAGCGACGCGGCGCCCCGGACCGCCGGGCGCCCGCAGGGCCTGCTGCTGATGTTCATGAGCTGCCTGCCGATCCTCGGGGCCGTGCTGCTCGCACCGGTGCTGCCCGCCATGCAGGACCACTTCGGTGAGGAGGGGGCCGCGAAGGCGTTGGTGCCCCTGACCCTGACCGTGCCGGCGCTGATGATCGCCCTGCTCGCTCCCTTCGCCGGCAGCATCGTCGACCGCTTCGGTCGCAAGCGCCTGCTGATCGTGGGGCTGGTGGTCTACGCCGGCTTCGGCACCGCGCCGATCTGGGTGGACGGCCTGCCCGCCATCGTGCTCACCCGCGCCGGGGTGGGTGTCGCCGAGGCCGCGATCATGACCTGCTGCACCACGCTGGTCGCCGACTACTTCTCCGGCAGCGAGCGGGACCGTTGGCTCGGGCTGCAGACCGTCTTCGCCTCGCTGTCCGCGACCCTCTTCTTCGCGCTCGGCGGCGCGCTCGGTGCGCAGAGCTGGCGCGCCCCGTTCTGGCTGTACGCCTCCAGCCTCGTCTTCGCCGTCCTCGCCGCCACCCTGCTGTGGCAGCCGCGCAACCCCGCCGACACACAGACGGCGAGCGGCACGACGACGGCCGAGTCGCTGCCCCCGCTGCCGATCCGGTCGCTGCTCGCGCCGTGCCTGGTCACCCTGTTCGGCGGCGTGGTCTTCTACACCCCGATCGTGCAGCTGCCCTACGTGCTCGACGAGGCCGGCATCACGGCCGTGCCGGCGATCGGCGGGGTCACCGCGCTGGCCTCCGCGGCGACCGCGGCCGGCGCCTTCACCTTCGGCCGGATCTCCGGGCGCGGCACCGCCACACTGCTGCCGGTCGCGTTCGGTCTGGCCGGGGTCGGCCTGCTCGTCGTCGCGGCGGCACCGGCGGTGCCGGTCATCGTGATCGGTGCCGTGATCGCCTCGGCCGGCACCGGTCTGCTGCTGCCCACCCTGCTGGTCTGGGCTCTCTCCGGCCTCGGCTACGAGCAGCGCGGCCGCGGCACCGGTCTCTGGACGGCGGCGCTCTTCTTCGGGGAGTTCCTCTGCCCGCTGCTGATCCTGGCCCTCACCGCAGCACTCGGCGGCCTCGACGCCGCTCTCGCGGCGGTCGCCGTCGCCTCCGCCGCCCTCGCCGTCGGCAGTCGGGTCGCCCTGCGCCGGGTCGCGGACCAGCCGCGACGACTCACCAGGTGAGCTCGATCTCGAGCTCGTTCTCCTCCCCGATCTCCACCTCGACCTTGAGCTCGACCTCGTCGGGCACGTCGACGGTGATCCGGTGGCCGTTGCGCTCGAACTGCACGGAGTTGTGCCGGGCGAGCGCGTCGGCGAGCGCATGGAGCCGGGCCGCGGCGTCCTCGCGGCGCAGGCGCTGGGTCTGGTCGATCTCGAAGAGGTCCACGGGTTGCTCCTTGGTCGGGGGCGGTCCACGACCGACGCTACCCATCACGCCCCAGCAGGTTCCGCCTGTCGGCGCGGAGACCTACGTTGGTCGCCATGAGCGATGACGCACTCCTCCAGACCGCGCTGCAGCAGATCGAGACCCTGATCCGCGACGCCGAGCGTCAGCCCGACGCAGCCACCCCGTGCAGCGACTGGTCCGCCGCCCAGCTCAGCGAGCACGTCGTCGCCACCACCCAGCGGTTCGCCGACGGCGCCCGCGGCGAGGAGGTCGACTGGTCGACGCCGCCCCCCGCCGTCGAGGGCGACCTCGCCGAGGCGCTCGCCGCCGCCGGGGCCGACCTGCTCGACGCGCGCGTCGAGGCCGGCGAGGAGGCCGGCCCGCCCGACTGGATGCTCGGGGAGTACGCCGTGCACAGCTGGGACCTGGCGATGGCGCTCGGCCGCGGCACCGAGGAGCTCGACCCTCAGGTCGCGGAGCAGGGTCGCGCGTTCATGGCCGCGAACCTCACCCCGGACAAGCGCGGCGCCGCGTTCGCCCCGGAGCAGCCGGCCCCGGACGGCGCCGACGCCTACACCCGGATCGCGGCCTTCGCCGGGCGGCGCACCGGCTGAGCCGGACGAGCAGCCGGGGCCGGACGAGCAGCCGGGGCCGGGCGGGGCGCTACGGCGGCGATCCACGCTGTTGTCTCGAATACGGTAGGGGGGTATGGTGTTCGGGAGACACCAGCCGCCGTACGAAGGACGCCCGATGGCCGACGAGACCACCCACCAGCACAGCTACATCGCCAACAACACCAAGGGCGACTACCTGAAGCGGCTGCGCCGGATCGAGGGCCAGGCCCGCGGGCTGCAGCGGATGGTCGAGGAGGAGAAGTACTGCATCGACATCCTCACCCAGGTCTCGGCGATGACGAAGGCCCTCGAGGCGGTCGCCCTCGGCCTGCTCGACGAGCACATCGCCCACTGCGTGGTGAATGCCGTCCACGAGGGGGCGACGAGGCGCAGATCAAGCTCAAGGAGGCCTCCGAGGCCATCGCCCGCCTGGTGCGCTCCTGAGCGCCGGCCCCGCACCCGACCCGTCCCGCGAGAGGAACATCGCCATGAGCCAGACCAGCACCTACACCGTCACCGGGATGACCTGCGGCCACTGCGTCGCCTCGGTCACCGAGGAGGTCCAGGAGATCGCCGGCGTGGAGAACGTCGAGGTCGACCTGGCCACCGGAGCCGTCACCGTCACCAGCGCCTCCCCCCTCGACGCCACCGCGGTCAAGGCCGCCGTCGAGGAGGCCGGCTACCAGCTCGCCTGAGCCGGCCGCGATGACCACCTCGCTGCGCCTGGCCGCGTTCGCCGCCGCGATCGCCGCCGTCTTCGGCGTCACCTTCCTGCTCGGCCGCGCGGTCGGTCCGGTCGAGGACGCGGTCGCCGTCGAGAGCCATGACGACGGCCACGCCGGCACGGCGGAGGACGGGCACGACGACCACGCCGGGGGCACGGTCCCCGCCGGTACGGCGTCGGCCGGGACGCCCGGCGGGCTGATGGTCTCCCAGGACGGCTACACGCTGGTGCTCGACCGCACCGAGGTCCGCGCCGGCCGGGCCCGACCGGTCACCTTCACGATCACCGGTCCCGACGGGGCGGCGCTCACCCGTTACGACGTCGCCCACGACCGCAGGCTGCACCTGATCGCCGTACGGCGCGACGCCACCGGGTTCCAGCACGTGCACCCCACCCTGGACCGGCGGACCGGCACCTGGTCCACCGCGCTGGACCTGACCTCCGGCAGCTGGCGGCTCTTCGCCGACTTCCGGGCCACCGGGGCCGACCCGCTCACCCTCGGCGCGGACCTGTCCGTCGACGGACCGTTCCGGGCGGGCGAGCAGCGCGCCACCTCCCGCACCACCACCGTCGACGGCTATCGGGTGACCCTCGCCGGCGACCTGGTGCCCGGCAGCGACGCCGAGCTGACGGTGCGGGTGACCGAGGACGGCGTACCGGTCACCGACCTGCAGCCCTACCTCGGCGCCTACGGCCACCTGGTGGCACTGCGCTCCGGCGACCTGGCCTACCTGCACGTCCATCCCGAAGGGGTCCCCGGCGACGGCATCACCGAGCCCGGGCCGGAGGTCACCTTCGTCGCCACCGTCCCCAGCCAGGGCACCTACCACCTGTTCCTCGACTTCCGCCACGACGGCGAGGTGCGCACCGCCGCCTTCACGCTGTCCACGGGTGGGACCGCAGCCGACGGGTCCGGCGCGAGCACCGCCCCACAGCGCGACGACCCGCACCGCCACACCGACGATCACTGACCCGGAGGAGACCGGATGACCACCCAGGCGGACGCACCCGCTCCCGCGGGCTCGGTCGAGCTCGCCATCACCGGGATGACCTGCGCCTCCTGCGCCAACCGCATCGAACGCAAGCTCAACAAGCTCGACGGCGTCAGCGCCACCGTGAACTACGCGACCGAGAAGGCGAAGGTCACCTTCACCGAGGCGGTCACGCCCGAGGACCTGGTCGCCACCGTCGAGCAGGCCGGGTACGGCGCCCGGCTGCCCCGCCCGCGGACCCCGGAGCGCGACGGCGAACCGTCCTCCACCGAGCCGGACACGCTCGGCGCGCTGCGCCAGCGGTTGCTGATCTCGGCGGTGCTCAGCGTGCCGGTGATCGCGCTGGCGATGGTGCCGGCGTGGCAGTTCGACTACTGGCAGTGGCTGTCGCTGACCCTGGCCGCCCCGGTGGTGGTGTGGGGTGCCTGGCCGTTCCACAAGGCCGCCTGGACCAACCTGCGGCACGGCACGTCGACGATGGACACCCTGATCTCGCTCGGCACCCTGGCCGCGCTGGGCTGGTCTGTCTACGCCCTGTTCTGGGGCACCGCGGGCGAGCCCGGGATGACCCACCCGTTCGAGCTGACGGTGGAACGGACCGACGGCAGCGGCAACATCTACCTGGAGGCCGCGGCCGGGGTGACCACCTTCATCCTGGCCGGCCGCTACTTCGAGCAGCGGTCCAAGCGGCGCGCCGGCGCCGCGCTGCGCGCGCTGCTCGAGCTCGGCGCCAAGGACGTCGCCGTGCTCGGCCCGGACGGGGTCACCGAGACCCGGGTGCCGGTCGACAGCCTCGCCGTCGGCGACCTCTTCGTGGTGCGACCCGGCGAGAAGATCGCCACCGACGGCACCGTCGAGCAGGGCACGTCCGCGGTCGACGCGTCGATGCTGACCGGGGAGTCGGTGCCGGTCGAGGTCGGACCCGGCGACGCCGTGGCCGGCGCGTGCGTCAACGCCGGCGGGCGGCTCGTGGTGCGGGCCACCCGGATCGGCGGCGACACCCAGCTGGCCCGGATGGCCCGGCTCGTCGAGGACGCGCAGAACGGCAAGGCCGAGGTGCAGCGCCTGGCCGACCGGGTCTCGGGGATCTTCGTGCCGATCGTGCTGCTGCTCTCCGCGGGCACCCTCGGCTTCTGGCTGGGCACCGGCAACGGGGCCGCCGTGGCGTTCACCGCCGCGGTCGCCGTCCTGATCATCGCCTGCCCCTGCGCCCTGGGCCTGGCCACACCGACAGCGCTGATGGTCGGCACCGGTCGGGGCGCACAGCTCGGCATCCTGATCAAGGGGCCCGAGGTGCTCGAGTCGACCCGCGCCGTGGACACCGTGGTGCTGGACAAGACCGGCACCGTGACCACCGGACAGATGACCCTGCGCGACGTGGTCGCCGCCGAGGGGGAGGACGCGGACGAGGTCCTGCGGTTCGCCGGCGCGCTGGAGGACGCCTCGGAGCACCCGATCGCCCGCGCCATCGCGGACGCCGCCCGGGAGCGGACCGGCGCCCTGCCGGGGGTCGAGGACTTCGCCAACGTCGAGGGCCTCGGCGTCCAGGGAGTCGTCGCCGACGCCGGCGATGGCGCGGCGAGCCACGCCGTACTGGTCGGCCGGCCGCGACTCCTCGCGGAGTGGTCCCAGCAGCTGGATCCCGCACTGCAGCGGGCGTTCGAGGGCGCCCAGGCCGCCGGTGGCACGGCGGTCGCGGTCGGCTGGGACGGACGCGCCCGGGGTGTGGTGGTGGTGGCCGACGCGGTGAAGCCGACCTCGGCCACCGCGATCACCGAGCTCCGCGAGCTCGGCCTGCGCCCGATCCTGCTCACCGGTGACAACGCCGCGGTGGCACGGACCGTCGCCGGGGAGGTCGGGATCGGGGAGGCCGACGTGATCGCCGACGTGCTGCCCGCCGACAAGGTCGACGTGGTGGCCCGCCTGCAGCGCGAGGGACGCGTGGTGGCGATGGTCGGCGACGGCGTCAACGACGCCCCCGCGCTCGCCCAGGCCGACCTCGGCCTGGCGATGGGCACCGGCACCGACGTGGCGATCGAGGCCGGCGACCTGACCCTGGTCCGCGGGGACCTGCGGGTCGCGGTCGACGCGATCCGGTTGTCCCGCCGCACCCTGTCCACGATCAAGGGCAACCTGTTCTGGGCGTTCGCCTACAACGTCGCCGCCCTGCCGCTGGCCGCCGCAGGCCTGCTGAACCCGATGCTGGCCGGTGCCGCGATGGCGTTCTCGTCGGTCTTCGTGGTCAGCAACAGCCTCCGGTTGCGGCGCTTCCGCCCCCTCACCGCCGAGGGGTCAGGCAAGGACCGCCGAGGGGTCAGGTAGGGACCGCCGAGAGGTCGGCCGGGTCCCGCCGAGAGGTCGGTCTTGTCCCGCCGAGAGGTCGGCCGCGACGCCCCGAGGGGTCGCTCAGCTCTCGTCGCCCACCCGGGCCAGGTATTCGTCGCGCGCCACGCGCCGCAGCACCTTGCCGATCATCGACCGCGGCAGCTCCTCGACCACGTCCAGCCGGCGCGGCACCGCATACCCGGGCAGCCGCTCGTGGGCGAAGGCCCGCAGCTCGGCCAGGGTCGGCGCCGACGCGCCCTCGGAGAGTACGACGACCGCCAGCACCTCCTCGTCCGACTCCTGCGCCCGGGGCACACCGACCACGGCCACGTCCTCGACCGCGTCCAGGGTGCGCAGATGGTCCTCGACCACGGACGGGAAGACCTTGAAGCCGCCGACCACGATCATCTCCTTGACCCGGTCGACCAGGGTGGCGAAACCGGCGGGGTCGACCTCGACGACGTCGCCGGTGCGCAGCCAGCCGTCCTCGAGCACGATGGCGGTCTCGTCGGGGCGCCCGACGTACCCGGCGAAGACCTGGGGGCCGCGGACCCACAGCTCGCCGCGGACCACCCCGTCCTCGCGCGGCGCCGCGTCGGTGCCGGTGGCGTCGTCGACGACGCGGATCTCGGTGTTGGGGAACGGGAGGCCGAGGGTCCCGGGGCGACGCAGCTCCGAGCACGGGTTGCCGAGCGCGATCGGGGACGCCTCGGTCATCCCGTAGCCCTCGATCAGCAGCCCGCCGGTGAGCCGCTCCCAGCGCTCGGCGACCTCGCGACCCAGCGGCATCGCGCCGCTGAAGGCGAGGGTGACGCTGCCGAAGTCGACCGGGCGCCGCTCCGCCTCGGCGCGGTCGAGGATCCGGCCGAACATCGGCGCCACGCCCGGCAGGAAGGTGGCGGGCCGGCGACGCTGGGCCGCGACCACGGCGGCCGGGTCGAAGTTCGGGAACGCGACCAGGGTCGCGCCGATCGTGGCCGGCAGGACCAGGCAGAAGATCATCCCGAAGGCGTGGAAGAACGGCAGCATCCCGAAGACGACCTCGTCGCCCTCCGCGAACCCCGCCCAGGCCCGGCCGTGCACCGCATTGGCGATCAGGTTGCGGTGGGTGATCGCGGCGGCCTTCGGCACGCCGGTGGTGCCGCCGGTGAAGAGGATCAGCGCGGTGTCGTCGGGGCCGCGGCCGTGCTCGAGCTGCTCGGGATGTACGTCGCGCAGCAACGCGCTCCACCGCGCCGTACCGCCCTCGTCCGCACCGGTCAGTGCGTCCCGCTTCTCCCGGGCGGCCGCGATCGGCAGTCGCAGCAGCAGCCGCGACTTGAGGGGCAGGTCCTCGGCGACGTCGACGGAGACCACGTGGCGCAGCACCCCCTCGCCGGCCGTCCGGACGTCGGTGACCCGGTTGCGCCACACCAGGGCCACGCTGCTGCCGGCCAGCTCGAACTGCTCGCGCAGCTCCTCGGTCGCGTACGTCGGGTTGTGCTCGACCACGATCGCGCCGACCGTGAGCACGGCGTGGAAGGCGACCACGTGGGAGGTGCAGTTCGGCATCACCAGCGAGACGGCATCGCCCTCGCGGACGCCGAGCTCGACCAGCGCGGCGGCGGCACGCTCCACGTCCGCGGCCAGGGCGGCATAGCTGGTGGTCTCGCCGAGGAAGTCGACCGCGGGGCGGGCGCCCCACCGGTCGGCGGCCCGCGGCAGCAGCTGGTCGAGGGTGGTGTCCGGGATCTCGATGTCCCCGGGGACGCGGTCGCTGTAGCTGTCCAGCCACGGCCGGTTGTCGAACAAGTCGGTGGTCCTCTCGGGGCTCGCTACCCACGCTCATCGTACGGCGAGGGCCCCGCTCGCCCGCAGGCCCACCTCCCGCTCAGGGGACCACCGACCGCCCACCGACCGCCGGATCAGGGGGCGACAGATCAGCGGGTCCGGAGCCGTTGGATCTCGGCTCGGGAGTGCGCCACCTCGGGTGTCTCGGCGCCGCGGCTCTCGGACAGGTCGTGTGCCAGGTCGAGGCTGGCGGTGAGGATGTGCTTCTCCCGCCGCCGGCTGACGCCGTCGGCCCGGCCCTTGATGGCGGCCCTGCGGTCCTTGCGGCGCCGCGACGGTGTGCCGGTGAGAGCAGTGAACTCGGACTCGGCGATGGTGCCGTTGGCGACCTCGGGGGCCAGCACGTCGTACAGCCAACCGCGCTCACGGTAGGCGCCCCAGCGCAGGGCTGCGAAGAGCACCACGAAGCTGACCACGGTGATGCCGACCATCAGCGTGGTGACGACGAAGCCGTTGTCGTTCGCGAGCGCGAGCATGGAGTCCCACAGGCCGTGGACGAGCATGGCCGAGACCATCAGCAGCAGACCGCGACCGACCCGCCGTGGCTGGGCCCGGGTGCCGACGAGGTAGATGATGCCGGCGGCGAAGATGGCGGTGTACATCGCGTGCGACGCGATGCCGGAGAGCGAGCGGATGACGAAGGTGTGCAGCACCGCACCGACCTGGTCGACCCCGAAGTTCGCGTAGGCGGCGTTCTGCCCGTAGAGCATGTCCTCCAGGACCTGGAACCCCAGTCCCACGTAGGCGCCGACGATGAGGCCGTCGTAGACGGTGCGGATCACGAGCGGAGCCAGGCCCAGCATCAGCAGGAACACCGCGCCCTTGGCGCTCTCCTCGACGAACGGGGCGGTCAGGCCGGCCTTCCAGTCGGTGGCCCAGACCTGCCCGAAGAGCTTGGCGTAGAGGTCCATCAGGGCGGCGTTGCCCGGCAGCGCCATCGCCCACGGCGCGCCCAGCCCGCCGCCGACGAACGCAGTCGCCGCCAGCAGGGCCGGGGTGCGCTCGTAGCGGTCGACGTGGTGCAGGAACAGCAGGAAGACCAGCAGGAAGGCCCCGACGACGCGACGGCGGCGAGGTCCGCGTCGGCGAACACCCCGGCCAACGGTGCGGCTATCCCGTAGAGCTGGCGGGCACCCAGGACCAGCAGCAGCAGGAGGACCCACAGGCACAGGTTGCGGGGCTGGAACAGGTGGAAGCGGCTACCCCAGCCGGACTCCTCGATGGCCGCCTCGCGGCGCGCGGCGAGCTCGGCCGGGTCGGGGCTGGTCGCGTCGTCGGTGGCGTCGGCCGTGGCGCTCATCAGGACTCGCCCCGTCCTGGGCGAGCGAGTCGATCATCGAGCGGACCTCCGACTCGAGGGCGGAGAGCTGCTCCTGCGGACCGGCGACCTGGATCTCGATGCCCTGGCCGTCGACCACGAACGCGGTCACGCTGCCCGCGCCGGTGGGCGAGGTGAAGTCCTGCGTCACGCCGCGCAGCCCGGCAGCGGTGGTGACGTTGTGGGTCTCTCCGGACACGTGGTAGCCGGAGTTCTGGGCGCCGGTGATCCGGTTGGCCTGGTCGAGCAGCCGCGTCGGACTCTCACCGAACGGGCCCTGCAGGATGGCGAACACCACCCCGTCCTTCACCAGGACCGTCTGCTCGACCTCCCGGGCCTGGTCGCCCCCGTGTGGCTCGTCGACGGTCCTGAGGCCCGACTGCACGCCCCAGCCGGGCGGCACCGTCATGGAGACCTCCGTGGTGACCTGGAAGGCCTCACCGGCGCTGGTGGTGTCGTCCCACGCCACCTGGGAGTCGACCCACGGCATCACCCACGCCCACAACGCGATGACGGCGAACGCCACCAGCCCGTAGGGGATCGATCGACGGTCCAGGCCGAGCCAGCGATGCTCCACCGGCACCCGTCGTACGTCCTGCGCAGTCGGCGCCACACCGAGTCCCCTCCGCGAGCTGCGACCGCGTGCCGCAGGCGTGTCGGGAAGTCTAGTCAGGGGACGGCAAGGTGTGGCGCCCGTTGCGCGAGGAACCGGGTCTCGGTGGACCCGGTCCCTCGCGTCGTCACGAGGGGCAGGCCTCGGCTACTTCTTGAAGGCGTCCTTGACCTTCTCGCCGGCCTGCTTGAGGTCCGCGACGCCCTGCTCGCCCTTGCCCTGGGCCTCGCGCTCCTCGTCGCCGGTGGCCTTGCCCTCGGTCTCCTTGGCCTTGCCGCTCACCTTGTCCGCGGTGTTCTTGATCTTGTCATCGAGTCCCATCGGGGCCTCCTTCGATCGGTTTCCTCCAGTGGAGCACGGTCCCTCAACCCGTACCCGGTGGCGGCGGGAGTAGCCGGGGGTCGGTGGCGGTCGCGGGGGTTCGGCGCGCCCCATTCCGATTGGTCGAGGATCCGCCGAATTCTCGACCAATCCGAATGGGGCGCGAGCCGACCGCAAACCAGCCGCGAGCCCCTCACGCCGGGGTGAGGCGGACCAGACGACCGGCGCCCTCGTCCTCGAGCAGCCAGATCGCGCCGTCCGGCGCCTCCTCCACCGCACGGATCCGGGCGGGCATCTCCCAGGCCGTGACCTCGCCGGCCTCGGTGCCGTCGAGGTCGACCCGGATCAGCGTCTCCCCGGAGAGTCCGCCGAGGAACGCGTCCCCGTTCCAGTCGGCGAAGAGGTCGCCGCGGTAGAGCAGCAGGCTGCCGGGGGAGATGCTCGGGTTCCACGAGGCCACCGGGGCGTCGTACCCGTCTCCGGGGGCGTGGTCGGGGATGCCCGCGCCGTCGTAGTGGTCGCCGTTGGAGACCTCCGGCCACCCGTAGTTGTTGCCGGGCTCGATCAGGTTCAGCTCGTCGCCGCCCTCGGGACCCATCTCCGAGGACCAGAGGTGGCCGTCGGGGGCGAACTCCAGGCCGAGCGGGTTGCGGTGGCCGTAGCTGTAGATCTCGGCGCTCGGCCCGCCCCGGTCGGCGAACGGGTTGCCCGGCGCCGGGTCGCCGTCAAGGGTCAGCCGCACGATCGACCCGAGGGTGTTGGAGGTGTCCTGGGCCGGGTCCATCAGCTGGCGCTCGCCGGAGCTGACGAAGAGCCGGCGGCCGTTCGGGCTGAACGCGATCCGGTGGCCGAAGTGCCCGTCGCCGGAGACCTTGGGCGTCTGCCGCCAGACCACCTCGAGGTCCTCCAGGGAGGCGGAGCCGTCACCGCGTTGGAGCCGGGCCCGGCCGACCGCGGCCCCGACCCCGCCATCCCCCTCCTCGGCCCAGCTCAGGTAGACGACCTGGTCGTCGACGAACGTCGGGCCCGGTACGACGTCACCCAGCCCGCCCTGCCCGGCGTCGACGACCTCGGGCACACCGTCCACCTCGATCCGGTCGCCGGTCTGCTGGTCGCGCAGGTGCAGCACGCCGCTGCGCTCGCTGACCAGCAGGTCGCCGGTGTCGGGGAGGAACGCCATCGCCCACGGCTCGTCGAACCGGTCGACCTCCTCGACGGCGAACGGACCGTTGGTGGTGACCTCGCCGGTCGGCTCCCAGCTCGGGATCCCGTCCGCGCCGGACTCCTCTGCTCCCTCGGAGGCGCTGGGCTCCGCGGGCTCGGCGGACGTGCTCGGCCCGGCCGACCCGCCGGTGGGGCTCGCGGCCGACCCGTCACCGTCCTCGCCCGAGCAGCCGGAGGCGACCAGAGCGGTCACCGCCGCCAGTGAGAGGGCCCGGCGTAGGCGCGTCATCCCCCATCCTGCCTGGTGGTTGGTCGGGCGGCGCTCCCGTCACCGCCGTCGCAATCGTCGGCGTCCACAGGATCGGGCTGTCCGCGACCCGCCGGCCGGCGCGGTCGAGGGTTGACGCTGCGTCAAGGTCAAGCAGGTTCCGCGGACGCCATTGTCAGCACCGCGTCGCGGGCCAGCCGTGCCCAGCGCCGCGACCCGTGCAGCAGGTAGTGCCCGGTCAGCCCCATGTCGACGAACCGGGCGTCGGCCCCCGCCTCCCCCGCCCGTACGACGAACGCGCGGGTCATCCGCGCCGAGGTGATCCGGTCGCGGCGACCGTGCGCGGCGACCAGGCTCTTGCCGGCCAGGGGCGCCACCGGGTCGGCGGAGTCGAACCAGGGCGCGAGGGCGACCAGTCCGCGCACGGCCGGGTCGTCGGCCACCCGGGCACCGGTGCGCGCGCCCATCGAGTGGCCCAGCAGCACCACGGGCAGCCCGGGATGCTCCTCCCGCGCCCGGTCGAGTGCCCACCGTGCGTCGGCCACCGGGGCGCCGCCGTTCCACCCGCGGGCGTCGTACCGGAGCAGCCAGGAGGCGAGCCCGTGCCGGGCGAGCGCCGGTGCGACCGCGTCGCGCATCGCCTGCATCCGCCACACCGAGGCGCTGCGCGGCGGGACGGGGCCGGGGTCGCGGGGCTTGCCGCCGTGCAGCAGGAGCACGATCCCGCGGGGGTCCGGCGGACCCTGGCGGGCCAACGCCCGTCCGGTCGCCGCGTCGAAGCCGATCGAGGTCACGGGGTCGGTTCGTCACCGACGACCGGGCGGATGGGTGCGCCGGCGCGGAACCTGATCGGGAAGCGCAGGGCTCCGGTGTTGCCGGAGACCGGGAGCCACTCGCCGGGGCCGTCGGCCACCGCCTCCGGCATCCGTTGCGCGAGCAGCGGCAACGCGACGGCCATGTCGGTGCGGGCGACGAAGTGACCGAGGCAGTGGTGCACGCCGCCGCCGAAGCCGAGGTGCGGTGGCCGCCCGGCGGCGCGGGTGATGTCGAACCCCGGCTCCTCGACCGCGCTCGGGTCGGTGCCGGCCGCGTGCGAGAGCACCTGGACGATCGAGCCTGCGGGCAGGTGGAGGCCGTGCAGGTCGACGTCCTCGACCGCCTCCCGGGTCACCCAGGTGACCGTCGGGTTGACCCGCATCACCTCCTCGACCGCGGCGCTGCCGAGCTCGGGACGCTCGGCGAGCAGCCGCCACTGGTCGGGGTGGCGCAGGAAGGTCTGGATCGCGAGCCCGACCTGGTTGCGGGTGGTCTCCATCCCGGCGAACGCCAGGAAGACCAGCGACACGATCAGCTCGTCGCGAGTCAGCCGGCCGTCGCTCTCCTGCGCCTGGAGCAGGGTGGTGACCAGGTCGTCGCGGGGGTGGGCGGCGCGGTCGTCGACCACCCGCTCGACGTACTCGGTGAGGCCGGCGAGGGCCGCCTCGATCCGCGGCAGGTCCTCCTTGACCCGGATGCCGAAGGACTTGCCGAGGTCGTCGGCCCAGTGCGCGACCTGCTGCCACTCCTCCTCGGGCAGCCCGAGCAGCAGGCAGAGGATCCGCGCGGAGTAGGGCTCGGCGAACTCGGCGATCAGCTCGACCTCGCCGCGGTCGGCGAAGGCGTCGAGGAGCTCGGTGGCGATCCGCTGGAACTCCGGCTGCATCGCCTCGATGGCCTTGCGCCGGAACGCGGGCATCAGCAGTCGGCGCAACCGGGCGTGGTCGGCGCCCTCCAGGCTGAGCAGCACCTCCTGCCACCAGCGCAGGAACGGCCCTTCGTGGACGCCGTTCTGCTCGGGCCAGCGGGCGTTGCCCTGGCGGAAGCGGCGGTCGGTGAGCAGCGCGCTCGCCTCGGCGTAGCGGAGCACCGCGTGGCCGTAGGAGGTCTCGGCGTACCACTGCTGGTCGCGGGTCCGGTGCACCTGCGGGGAGGTGACGTCGAAGGCCGGGTCGGCGAGGTCGAGGAAGGGCGCCGGGGCAGCGGGGTCGGACACGCCGCGAGTCTGGCACGCGGGGGTCGGGGTGGCCGCGCGCCCCATTCGGATCGGCTCCGATCCGGCCGGATCCACGACCAATCCGAATGGGGCGCGCCACCCCACCACACCGCCCCGTGACAGATGTCATCGCGGACCGATGACGCTCGGCAGTCCCGGACCGGCGCGCCGACGAGCAGAGTCGTCCCCATGAGTTCACCGACCACGCCCGCCATCGAGCTGCGCGACCTGCGCAAGTCGTTCACCCGGCCGGGACATCCCCGGTCGAGGCCGTGCGCGGCCTCGACCTCACGGTCGACCGCGGCCAGATCGTCGCCTTCCTCGGCCCCAACGGCGCCGGGAAGACCACCGCCCTGGACATGGTGCTCGGGCTCACCGAGCCCAGCGCGGGCACCGTCCTCGTGTACGGCGAGCACCCCGCCGGGCCATCACCACCGGCCGGGTGTCGGCCGTGCTCCAGACCGGCGGACTGCTCCGCGACCTGACCGTGCGGGAGACGGTGCGGATGGTCGCCTCGACCTTCGCGGATCCGCAGCCCGTGGACGACGTACTGGAGCGGGCGGGGTTGCGCGAGCAGCGCAACCGGATGGTCAGCAAGTGCTCGGGCGGTGAGCAGCAGCGGCTGCGGTTCGCGCTGGCGCTGCTGCCCGACCCGGACCTGCTCGTCCTCGACGAGCCGACCGCGGGGATGGACGTCTCGGCCCGGCACGACTTCTGGGCGACGATGCGCGCCGAGGCCGACGCCGGCCGCACGGTCGTCTTCGCCACCCACTACCTGGAGGAGGCGGACAGCTTCGCGGAGCGGATCGTGATGATCGGCCAGGGCCGGATCATCGCCGACGGCACCACGGCCGAGATCCGCGGTCGCGCCACCGGCCGCACCGTCACCGCCGCGATCGACGCGGCCCGGGTGGTCGCGGTGGCCGACGCGCTGCGCCGCGAGGAGCACGTCGTCGAGGTGAGCGTCCACGGCACCCGGTTGACCGTCCGCACCGCCGACTCCGACCGGGTGGCGCGCGCCCTGCTCACCGAGCTGGGCGGCACCGACCTGGAGATCACCACCGGCTCGCTGGACGACGCGTTCCTGGCGATCACCGAAGCGGGGGCCACGGCATGAGCACCGTCTCCCTCGACAGCACCTCCTCCGACGACGCCCCCCGCACCGCCTCCTTCAACGCCGTCTACTTCGGCCTGGAGCTGCGGCGGATCACGCGGGACCTGGTCTCGATGTTCTTCACCGCGGTGCTGCCGGCGTTCATGTACCTCATCTTCGGCGCCGCCCAGGACTACGGTCAGGAGAGCGCCGGCAACGGCAACGTGACCATGTACGTGATGATCTCGATGGCCGCCTACGGTGCGGTCACCGCGACCACCGGGATCGGCGGGATCGCCGCCCTGGAGCGGATGCAGGGATGGGGGCGTCAGCTCGGCCTGACCCCGATGCGCGACGGACAGTACGTGCTGGTCAAGACGTTGGTCGGGCTGACCATCGCGGCGATCCCGGTGGCGTTGGTCTATCTGGTCGGCGGGCTGACCGGTGCCGAGGGCGAGCTCTCCGCGTGGGTGCTCAGCGGCATCCTGGTGATGGTCGGTGCCACGGTGTTCGCGGTCTTCGGCCTGGTCTTCGGCCTGGCGTTCCGCAGCGAGGCCGCGGTCGGCGCCGCGTCGGGCACCCTGGTCATCTTCGGCTTCCTCGGCAACCTCTTCTTCCCGCTCAGCGGGGTGCTGCTGACCATTGCCAAGTTCACCCCGCTGTACGGCTACGTCTCGCTGGCCCGCCGCCCGCTCACCGAGGGCTACGTGGTGGACGCGGGCAACGGCCAGGTCGAGTTCGAGCCGCTGTGGGTCGCGGTGACTAACGTGACCGTGTGGCTGCTGATCCTGAGTCTGCTGGCGATCTGGCTGGTACGACGCGGGCGCGGCCGCCAGTGACCGGCGCGACCTCCCCGGCCCGGTCCCCGGGTAAGCCCCAGGACCGCCGGGATCCGTGGGAGCGCCACGGCTGGCTGATGGGAGCCGTGTGGCTCTTCTTCCTCGGCTTCCCGATCATCGCGGTCCTGGACGGCGACGACTACTCCCCGCCCGTCCAGGTCGCCGCGCTGGCCCTGATCGTGGCCTTCGCGGTCGCCTACGTGTTCGGGTTCGTGCGCGGCTGGGGTGGCGTCACCCGCCGTTGGCTGCCCGGTGGTCCGGTCGGCTGGTTCCTGCTGCTGGCCGCGATCGTGGTGGCCACCGCCGCGCTGATCGGGGACGAGGCGCTCGGCATGGCGCCGTTCCTGGTCGCCTACGCCGTCTTCGTGCTGCCGCGCCGGGCGGCCGTGGTGGCGGTCGCGGCGATCTTCACGGTCGCGGCCGTGGCGGCCTCGGTCGGCGGCTGGTGGTCGGACCTGTGGTTCCTGTTCGGGGTGATGGCGCTGCTGGTGGTCGTCGGCACGATCGTCCGCGGCCTGGAGGTCGCCGAGGAGACCCACCGTGCCCTGGAGCGCGACCACGAGCTGGTCACCGAGCGGGAGCGGATGGCCCGCGACGTCCACGACGTGCTCGGCCACTCGCTGACCGTGGTCTCGGTCAAGGCCGAGCTCGCCGGACGCCTCGTCGACGTCGACCCGGCCCGCGCCAAGGAGGAGATCGCCGACATCCAGCGCCTCGCGCGCACCAGCCTCGGTGAGATCCGGGCGACGGTCGCCGGCCTCCGGGTGGCGCGGCTGGACGAGGAGCTGGCCACCGCCGCGGACGCCCTGGCCGGCGCCGGCGTGGAGGCGGTGCTGCCCGACGACGTCGCCGCGGTCGACCCCCGACACCGGTTGGTGCTCGCCTGGGTGCTGCGGGAGGCGGTCACCAACGTGGTCCGGCACAGCGCGGCCACCCGCTGTACCGTCACCCTCGGTCCGGACCGGCTGCGGGTCGAGGACGACGGCCGCGGCTCGGCGCAGCTGCGCGAGGGCAACGGCCTGCGCGGCATCCGGGAGCGGGTGGCCGCCGCCGGTGGAGCGATCGAGGTGGAGTCGGTCCCCGGCTCCGGGACCCGCGTGGAGGTGCGGTTGTGACGATCCGGGTGCTGCTGGCCGACGACCAGGCGCTGGTCCGCGGGGCGCTCGCCGCCCTGCTCGGCATGGAGCCCGACATCGAGGTGGTCGCCGAGGTGGGCTCCGGGGACGAGGTGGTCGCGGCGGCTCGTCGTACCGACGCGCAGGTGTGCGTGCTGGACATCGAGATGCCCGGGATGGACGGGATCGCCGCTGCCGGTGAGCTGGGCCGGGAGCTGCCCGGCGTCCGCTCGGTGATCGTCACCACCTTCGGCCGACCCGGCTACGTGCGCCGCGCGCTGGACGCCGGCGCCTCCGGGTTCCTGGTGAAGGACACCCCCGCCACCGAGCTCGCCGAGGCGGTACGACGCGTGCACTCCGGGCTGCGCGTCGTCGACCCCGCACTGGCCACCGAGTCGCTGTTCGGGGGCGAGAACCCGCTCACCGAGCGGGAGCGGGACGTGCTGCGCGCGGCACTGGACGGCAGCCCGGTCGCGACGATCGCCACCCTGCTGCACCTCTCCCCCGGGACGGTGCGCAACTACCTCTCCTCGGCGATCGGGAAGACCGCGACCTCCACCCGGGTGGAGGCGGCCCGAGCCGCCCAGCAGCGCGGCTGGCTGTGACGGCGGACCTCCGCGTCAGAGCGGAGGCCGCCGCTGCCCCGCTCCAGGTCGCCGAGCACGCTGCGCACCAGCGCGGCCTCGGCGAAGTCGTCGTCCATCAGCGCCTCCTGCAGGAGGTCGTGGAGATCGTCGATCCGGTGGTCAGTGGTGGCATGGCGGTCGCTGGTCGTCATCGGGGCCCTCCTTCACGTCATCGATTAGGACGCATCGGACACCGTGAAGGTTGCACCCCACGCCGGACGATCTGCGATTCGGCGGGGGCGCTCAGTGGGGGCGACGCTCCAGGATCAGGTGGGTCACGCCGCTGGTCGAGGTCGTCGCCTCGATGGTGTAGTCGTCCTCCAGCGCCTCGAGCCCGTCCCAGAGCCGGACGCCGCGCCCCAGCACGATGGGCACCTGCACCAGGTGCAGGTGGTCGACGAGTCCGGCCGCCACGAAGTCCCGTACGACGCTCGGCCCGCCGCCGATCCGGACGTCCTGACCGGCGGCCGCTTCGCGTGCCACCTCCAGCGCGTCGGCCGGGGTGGTGTCGAGGAAGTGGAACGTGGTGCCGCCCTCCATGGCCAGTGACGGCCGGGGCCGATGTGTCAGCACGAAGGTCGGCGTGTGGAACGGTGGCTCCGGACCCCACCAGCCGGTCCAGTCGGGATCGTCCTGCCAGCCCGGCGGACCGAACTTGTTCGCACCCATGATCTCGGCGCCGATGCCGTCACTGTGCCGGGCGGCCAGCGCGTCGTCCACGCCGACGCTGCCGCCCTCGCCCCAGAACCGGGTGGCGATCATCCACTCGTGCAGCCGTTGGCCGGCGTGGCCGAAGGGTGTCTCGAGGCACTGCGGCTCACCGGTGGCGAAGCCGTCCAGCGAGATGGAGAGGTTGTGGACGCGGGTGCGGGACATGGCGGGTGGACCGTTGGGAGGGCTGGAACTCATCGGTCGACGGGTGGGCTGAGGCTGGGCGGGGCGGGGCTGGGCGGGGGCGTCTGGGCCGGGGCGGGACTGGTGCGGGGTGGGTGCCGTCCGGGGCGGGACTGGTGCGGGGTGGGTGCCGTCCGGGGCTTGGCGCGGCGAACCTGTCGGCCGAAACCCGCACGACACGCCGTGGCGCTCCGGCGTGTCGTGCGGGTTTCACCGGCTGACCGGTGAAACCCGCACCCCCCGACCGGCTCCACAAAACTTGTGCAAAGAACCCATGCATAACTATTGTGCACCCATGTCCGACTCCCAGATCCACCTCGACGCCGCGGCCGTCAAGGTGCTGGCCCACCCCCTGCGCTCCCGCCTCCTCAGCGCCCTGCGCCGCGGCGGGCCGACCACCGCGACCGAGCTCGCCGACCAGCTGGACACCAACACCGGTGCCACCAGCTATCACCTGCGCAAGCTCGCCTCGGTCGGCCTGGTCGAGGACACCGGGGAGGGTGAGGGGCGGCGCCGGGAGTGGAGGGCGGCGAGTCGGCTGCACTCCTGGGACCCCAGCGACTTCGCCGAGGACGAGGATGCGACCACCGCGCTGAACTGGCTGATGCGCGACTACCTGACCCAGTTCGTCGCCCGCTACCAGGACTGGCTCAACGTGGAGGACACCTGGCCGCTGGAGTGGCGCGATGCGACCGGCCACGACGACGACATGGTGGTCGCCACCCCCGAGCAGCTGCACCAGATGCGCACCGAGATCTGGGAGGTCGTTCAGCGCTACCGGCAGGCGGGCTCGGACGACCCGGCGGCCCGCGCGATCTCGGTGCACTACGTCGCCTACCCGCGCGACCCGCGCGCCGAGCCGTGAGCGCCCACCCCGCTCCCCGACCCGGCCGCACCTCACCCCGCCGCGGCCCGGCGGGTCTTCCTGCTGCTCTCCTTCACCCGCTGGTTCCCGGTCGGGCTGACCGTGCCGATCCTGGTGCTCTACCTGCTCGACCGCGGCCTCACCGTGCCCCAGGCACTGACCGTGAGCGCGATCAGCGGGATCGCCGTGATGGTGCTGGAGCTCCCCACCAGTGGCTTCGCCGACGGCTTCGGCCGGCGCCCGGTCTACGTCGCGGCCGCGGTCGTCAACGTGGCCGCCGCCGTCGGCTACCTGGTGGCCCAGGACTTCTGGATGTTCGCGGTCGCCTCCTGCCTGATGGGGACGTTCCGCGCCCTGGACTCCGGCCCCCTCGAGGCCTGGTACGTCGACACCACGCACCTCACCGACCCCGCGGCCGACGTGGACGGCGTCCTCGCCCAGCAGGGCGCCGTACTGGGTGGTGGGATCGCGGCAGGCTCCCTGATCTCCGGTGCGCTGGTCTGGTGGCACCCGGTGGGCGCAATGTCGGCGCTGACCCTGCCGGTCGTGCTCTACGTGGTGCTCAACGTGGCGCACCTGGTCGCCGTCCTGGCGCTGATGCACGAGCCGCCCCGCCCGGCCCCGACCCCGCGCACGCCCCCGTCGACGTCGGCGCCGACACCAGCACCCGCGGCGCGGGACGGGCCTGGGCGTCGGTCCGCGGTGCGCCGCGGGTGGTGCTCGACGGTCTCGGCCTGCTGCGCAGCAACCGCGTGCTCCGGGGGCTGGTGATGGTCGAGATCTTCTGGTCCGTCGCGATGGTCGTCTACGAGACGTTCCAGCCGATCCGGCTCGGCGAGTTGCTGGGCGACGAGGCGCGTGCCGGCGTCTGGATGGGTCCGGTCGCGGCGGCGGGCTGGGCGGTCTTCGCCCTGGGCTCGGGCCTGGCCGGGCTGGCCTCCCGCCGGATCGGGGTCACCCGCACCGCGATCCTGGCGCGGGTGCTCAACGGGCTGGGTGCCGTGGCGATGGGCCTGGTGGTCGGGCCCGCCGCGCTGGTCGTCGCCTACCTGGTCACCTACGCGCTGCACGGCGCGGCCGGACCGATGCACAACGCGCTGCTGCACCGGCAGGCCACGGCCGGCAACCGGGCCACCCTGCTGTCGATCAACTCGATGACCGCCTCGGCCGCCTTCGCGATCGGCGCGCCGCTGCTGGGCCTGCTCGCGGCCGCCACCTCCAACCAGGTCGCCATGGTCGCGGCCGGCGGGTTCAGCATCCTCGGCGCCCTCTGTTATCTCCCCGCCCGCCGGGCGGAGCGAGTCGTCCGGCACGAGGTCGATCTGACCGAAGGATCTCCCACAACTTTGGGGTAAAGACGGATCGGGGGGGTTCACACAGTCGCCGAGAGGCCCTAGGTTCGGCTGCACCGAAGGGTCGGCGATGCGCGCTCGGGAGCGTTGTCGCCCGGGTCCCCGTCGATCTCCCGAGCATGCACCTCGGGAGATTCATGTGAGGCGAACCCGCACACTCACGACCACGGCCGCCCTGGTTTCCGGCGGCCTGCTGCTCTCGTTCGGCGCCACCGCGCCGAGCAGCAGCGCCGTCCCGGACGTGGACGGCACGGAGAAGTCCAACACCAAGTCCGAGCGACGCTCGGCGATCCACGAGTCGGCAGCCAAGGGCGGCAAGAAGGATCCCAAGTTCGACTTCGCCGACACCGTCAAGGCGAAGGCCGTGATGGATCGACTGGAGGACTTCCAGGAGATCGCCGACGCCAATGACGGCAACCGCGCCGTCGGCACCCCCGGCTACGAAGCATCCGGCAAGTACGTCGAGCAGACCCTGCGCGCGGCCGGCTATGCGACCAAGCGTCAGTACTTCAGCGCCGAGCAGTACTCCGTCGACGCCTTCTCCCTCACCGTGACCGGCGTCCCGCTCGAGCCGATCGTCATGTCGTACTCGTCCTCCACTCCCGAGGGCGGCGTCACCGGCGACCTCGTGGCTCCCGCCGATCCGCTGGGCTGCGACGCCGCCGCCTGGGACGGCGTCGACGCGGCCGGTGGCATCGCGGTGGTCAGCCGTGGCGCCTGCTCGTTCGCGGAGAAGGCCGCTGCCGCCGGTGCTGCGGACGCCGCCGGCGTGATCGTCTACAACAACACCGAAGGCGCGCTCAACGGCACCCTCGGCGGGACCCTCGAGGGTTCCGCACCGGCCGTCGGCGTGACCCAGGCCGAAGGTCAGTCGCTGCTCGACGCGATGGCCCAGGGCCCGGTCGAGGCCACCCTGAACATCCAGGCCGCGGTGTCGACGACCCGGACGTTCAACGTGATCGCCCAGACCCGCACCGGCGACACGGACAACGTCGTCATGCTCGGAGCCCACCTCGACGGCGTCGAGGACGGAGCGGGCATCAACGACAACGGCTCCGGATCGGCCGCGATCCTCGAGACCGCGGTGCAGCTGGCCAAGGCGACCGGTCAGGACAAGGGCCGGTCGACCACCACGAGCGCGGTCAAGGGCGCGAAGGACAAGGCCAAGAACAAGGGCCCCAAGAACAAGTGCAAGAAGGACAAGGGCCCGAAGAACAAGGGCCTGAAGAAGTGCAAGAAGCCGAAGCCCCAGGGCCCGAAGATGGAGCTGGAGAATGCCGTCCGCTTCGCCTGGTGGGGCGCTGAGGAGATCGGTCTGGTCGGCTCGACGCACTACGTCGACAACATCGTCGAGAACAACCCCGAGCGCCTGGACCAGATCAGCTCCTACCTCAACTTCGACATGATCGGCTCGATCAACTACACCGTCGGTGTGTACGACGCCGACGAGTCGACGTACGAGGCGCCGGTCGAGGTGCCGGAGGGCTCGGCCGAGCTCGAGGCGGTCTTCACCGACTACTTCGACGACAACGGGCAGCCCTGGGTGGACTCGGAGTACTCGGGCCGCTCGGACTACCAGGCGTTCATCGAGAACGGCGTGCCGGCCGGTGGCCTGTTCAGCGGCGCGGACGCGATCAAGACGGAGGAGGAGGCCGAGGTGTTCGGCGGCACGGCGGGTCGTGCCCTGGACCCGAACTACCACTCCGCCAACGACGACATCGACAACATCTCGCGTGCGGCATTGGAGATCTTCGTCCCGGCGATCGCGCACTCCGTGCAGGACCTCGCCGCGAAGCAGCGTCGCCGCTGACCCGGCGCTGATCCAGCACGACCCACGACGACCGCCGTCGCGCCCCCCAGGTGCGGCGGCGGTCGTCGCACGTCGGGCCGGCACCCTCACCCCGGTGAGGTGCTCGCGCCGGACTCAGAGGTCCCAGGCCACCAGCCGGATCTCGGCGCGCTGGGGGGCGACGACCTGCTCGCACCGTGCGTCCACCGGGCAGTCCCAGCCGCTCCACCGCCCGTCCTCCTCGGTCACCACCAACACGCTGCCGTCGGTGTCGAACGTGGCCGCTCGCACCGACCCCGGCGGGTCGTAGCGGACGGTCTGGTCGGGGTCGCGCCAGTTGACGATGGTCGGCTTGCCGCTGTTGTCGAGGAACCAGGCGCCGTCGTAGGACAGGATGCCCTCGTAGCCGTCCACCGGCTCGGCGAACTCCCAGTCGCCGGCCAGCCGCGACACGTCGACCTCGAGGTCCTCGAAGCCGCCGACCACCCGGTCGTGCGCCTGGCTGACCATGCTGCCGGTGGACACGGTGGTGTCGGTGGCGACGTCCCAGGCCAGCGACCTGCCGCCCTCGCCGTAGAAGACCGTGCCGTCGGCCACCACGTAGGGGAACGGGCAGTCCACCCAGACGTCCTCTCGGGGCGGGGCGTGCCGTCCACCCCGAGGTCGCGGTCCTTGCCGGTCCTGGTGTCGAAGGCGGTGCGGGTGCAGGCCAGCGAACGCCTGGCGACCTCACGTTGCTGGTCGATGTCCCAGACGACCATCTCGGTGCGCAGGGTGGCCTGGTCCTCCTCGGCCCAGGAGACCAGGCCGCTGCCGCTGTCGGCCGCCACCCAGTCGCGGTACGTCGCACCCGGGGCAGCCGGCCGCGCCGGCCCCAGCGGGACCAGCCGTCCGTCGAGGTCCAGGAGGGTCGGTCGACCGGTGTCCGGGTCGGGGAAGGCGAGTCCCGCGCGCTCACGTGGGCGCCGGTGTCCCAGACGGTCTCGACCGCGTGCCGTTCGCCGTCGAGATACACGGCGTCACGGGTGATGAAGATACCGGTCGGACCGTCCACCGCGGCCGGTCCCGCCGCCCCGTTCGCCGCGACCGGGACGCCGTCGGAGATGCTCTGGCGGGTGGGGCCATCGCTCCCCGCGGCCACGCCGAGCGCGAGCGCCACCACGGTGGCGGCGCTCGCCAGCACGACCGCACCACGTCCGCGGCGCCGACGCCGGCCCCGGCGGACCAGGGATGCGCTGTCCGGCGCGCCCGGATCCAGCGCGTCGAGTCGCTCCTCGAACACCGCGGTGAGGCGGTCCTCCAGCTCGGTGCTCATCGGGGTCCTCCAACGTCGTCGCGGTCCTGGTCCGGGGTGCGTGGGTCCGCCGCGAGTGCGGCACGCAGCTTGGTCATCGCGGCGCTGGCCAGGCTCTTCACGGTGCCGCGGGCGATGCCCAGCGAGTCGGCGATCTCGCGCTCGGAGAGCCCCTCGTAGTAGCGGAGCACCAGCACCGCGCGCTGCCGCTCGGGCAGCTGGAGCACCAGCGTCCACAGCTCGTCATCGAGGTCGGGCGGGGACGTCGCCGGCGTCACGACTCCGCGCCACGGGTCGTCCGTCACCACCTCTCGGCGGGTGCTGGCCCGCCGCCACGTGCTGGTCGCCTGGTTGACCAGGATGCGCCGTACGTAGGCGTCCTGCTGATCGGCCCGTCGCACCCGGCGCCAGTTCGCATAGACCTTGATCAACGATGCCTGCAGCAGGTCGTCGGCCGCATCGATCGACCCGGTCAGGGCGTAGGCGGTGCGGAACAGCCGTGACCACGCCGCCTCCACGTAGGCGGTGAACTCCTCGGCCTGGTCCATGCCCTCTCCCCATCCGGCGATCCGCTCTCGCCAACCAGACGCGGGACGGCTCCACCGGGTTCGTCCCCGGTCGGAGGATCCTCAGCCGGCGCGTGCGTCGCGCCGGGCGAGCACCTCGACCACGGCCGGCGCCGCGACCTCGATCCCGAGCAGCAGGTCGTGGAAGCGGTGCGGCCGGCCGATGCTGGCGCGGGTGGCCAGGCGGGAAGCACCCCCGACTGCCATCAGCCCGGCCAGCAGCCGCATCCGGCCCAGGTCGGGCTCCTCCCGGGAGGAGGCGAGCCAGTTCAGCCCGTAGCCGGCGAAGATCGCGCCCATGAAGCGCAGGTGGGAGTCGACGGTGGCGTCCCCCTCCATCCCGGGCTCCACCCGGACCCCGCCGAGGATCTGCATCCCTCCGATCGCGATGCAGGACCAGCCCATCAGCCGTCCGAATCCGTTCAGTGCCGCCATACCGCCAGCCTCCGGCTCGACGCACCGGCTTGGCAAGTCCGAGCCAGGAGAAGCCCGGGTCGAGCGTCGGCTGGAACCCGCGGAGCGTGGCGCACGTTGCATCCCTGTCGATACCCGCGGCGAGAGGACTCCATGACCACCAGCCACCCCATCACCGCCCAGCTCGACGTGCTGCTGAGCCTCGGACTGGCCGAGCTCTCCGGTCGCGACGCGACCTGGCTGCGAGCGGCGGCCCGTGACGCGGTCGCCGCGGCCGGCCCCGCCACCCCGGGCGGCGTGCTCGCGGTGCATCCCGATCTGGTGCCGGCCAGCCGCCTGACGCCGCTGCTCCAGCGCGCGGGACGGCCCGGGTTCGTGGTCGTGGACATGACCGACCTGGACGAGTTCGTCGCGGTGCCGGGGGTCGACGTACCGGACCGGGCGCTGTATCTGGTCACCGACGTCGACCGCGGCGACGACCTGCGGAACCGGTCGCCGGAGGAGGCGGAGCCGGTCCTCGCCGAGCGCGGGCGGACTCCGCTCACGGTCAACGAAGGGATCAGCTGGCTGCTCCAGGAGCCGGACCGCCTCGCGCCCGACCACTGCTTCATGTGCATCGGCTCCCGCAAGCCGAAGACCCCGACCACCAAGGGGTACGACGCCCGCACCCCCGCGATCTGGATCAGCAACGGCACCGGGCGGGACGGGCGCGAACGCAAGGATGCGCCGAAGGTCGGCTGGTGCTGGTGGCGCAACCGGCACACCTGGCTCGGGTTCGCGTCGGCCACCGGGCGGGTCTGAAGGGCCTCGGAGCGACGGTGCCGTCGTCCACGGGCACCATCCGCCGGTGAACGACGGCGTTGACCGGTCTCAGGACCACGGATCGGTGAGCGCCCGCAGGTCGTGCAGGGCGTCGCGCAGCGCGGTCATCCGCTCGACCCCCAGGTGGGCCTCCCACTCGGCCTCGACGATCCGCTCGATCTCGCGCGTCACATAACGCGCCCGCTCCAGCTGGTCGACCAAGAAGCCGGCGGTCTGCTTGGTGACCTGAGCCGACGCGGGGTCCGGCTGGTGGCCACCGACACCGACTGGGAACGCGGCCGCGACGCGGGGCCCCGCACCACGGTCCTGGAGGGGCCGATGCTCGAGCTGCTCCTGCTCTGCGCAGGGCGGCAGCCCGACGCGGCCCGGCTCACTCAGCGGCGCACCCGGTAGCGCAGGTAGTGGATCTGCGAGGCGAACCTGCGGGTCTGCACCAGCTCCAGGTCGACCCTGCGCTCGGCGTGGTCGAAGTAACGCAACCCGCCACCGACCAGCAGCGGGCACAGCCGGATCCGGTACTCGTCGATCAGGTCCTCCGCGGCCGCAGCGGCGGCGAGCGTCGCCCCGCCGATCGCCAGATCACCCTCGCCCGGCTCCGCCCGCAGCCGCTCGACCTCCTCGCTCAGCGTGCCGGTGGCCAGCCGGGCGTTGCCGCGGACCGAGGGCAGCGTGCTGGAGAAGACCACCTTGGGCAGGGCGTTCCAGATCGTGGCGAACTCGCGGCCGGCCGCGTCGAGCTCCGGGTCCTGCTCGCGGCCCTCCCAGAAGAGCATGTCCTGATAGAGCCGCCGGCCCAGCAGGTGGGTGTGCAGGCCCCGCACCTCGTCGGTGGCGAGCGCGAAGACCTCCGGATCGGGGTCGGTCCACGCGAACTGCCCGTCCGGGCCGACCACGTAGCCGTCGACCGAGACACCCATCGAGTAGGTCAGGAGTCGAGTCATCGCCGATCGCCTTCCACGCCCGCTCGCCCGCTCCGCGGCGCACTCCCAGCGTACGCCCGGTCAGCCTCGGGGGAGGCGGACCAGGTCTCGCGCAACTGACGGTCGCGCGCGTCGCCCAGGTCGCGCAGCTGCACGACGATCCCGATCACGAAGAGCACCGGCCAGGCGACGTACCAGAGCAGGTGCTCGTCACCGACCCGGCCCTCGCTGATCTGGTCCAGGGTGATCTGGTCGACGATCAGCAGCAGACCGCCCAGCACCAAGCTGGTGCCGGACGCCGCGCTGAGCAGGACCAGCAGCAGCGCCGGGAGGTCGGCGACCACCGCGAGCACCCCGAGCAGCAGCCCCGCGACCACACCGAACACGGTGAGCAGCCAGGGGGTCTCGACGTCGAGCGCGGCCGCGACCGTCGCGCCCAGCACGAAGCCCATCGAGACCATGGAGAGGACCACGCTGACCGCGTAGAAGAGGTAGGCGAGGACCGCGACGACCACGGCCGCCACGATCCCGACCAGCCAGCCGGTGAGGGTGGTCAGGTAGCCGTCGCCGGTGACGTTGTCGACAATCCCGGCGCCGAGGGCGAAGCCGATGAACCCGCCCCAGATCGCGAGCAGCACCCGCATCGCCCAGTGGCCGCGCAGGCACAGGTAGAGACCGATGGCGACCGCGAGGAGCCCCACCACGATGTCGTTCATGCTCGTCCTCCACGCGCCGTGACCGCGCCCGGATGCGAGCGGCGGCCTGCCGCCGCAGCCTAGCCGCTCGCCCTCGCCGCGATGCCCCGCCCACCGTCGATGAGGTAGGAAGTGAGCCGTGATCCTCACCCTGCGCATGCTCGCCAGCTCGATGATCGGCGCGGTCGTCCTGATCTGCTTCGCCCTGTGGTTCGTGGTCGGCACCGGCGACGACCCGTTCGCGGTCCCCGAGACCTGGGCGCTGGCCGTCGTGGTCGCCGAGGGTGCCGCCGCGTACCTGCTGGTGACCGTCGTCGGTTACAACGCCCCGGCGGTGCCGCCCGGGGCCGCGCGGGAGAGCTGGGTGGCCCGCTTCCAGGCGTCGATGATGGTGCGGCTCGCCCTCGGCGAGAGCACCGCGCTGATCGCCCTGGCCCTCGCCTTCATCGTCCCCGACGGCGGCTACCTGCTGCTGCTCGTCGGCGCCGCGATGTCGCTGGTGACGATGGGCGTGCACGGCTACCCGTGGGACTACCCGGTCGAGCGCTACCGGGCGCGGCTGGAGCGCGACGGGGGTACGTCGTACCTGCGCGAGGACCTGGGCCTGCCGCCGAAGCCGAGCGGGGCCATCCGAGAGCTCTGACCGCGACCGTCCCTCACTCGCCGGACGTGCCTCAGTCGCCGGCGTGGTGCGCGCGGTAGGGCCGGTAGAGCCGCGCGAGGAACGCCTCGAGCTCGACGGCCGTCTCCTCCTCCAGCGTCGGGAAGGAGAACGTCGCCTTGCCGGTGCGCCGCTTGCGGAACTGCTCCGAGGAGCCGTCCAGCGCCTCGGGCCAGGTGTCCACCGCGATCGCGTAGAGGCTGACCTTCTTCGCGCTGCGCTGGACCGCGGCGAAGTAGTCGTGGCTGCCGGTGCCCGGCCACCGCAGCGACGGCATCCCGTAGATGGTCGCGTCCTCCAGCTCGTCCCGGTAGGGCTCGAGGAGCTCCCAGATCCGGCTCTCCACGGCGTCCAGGTCGGTCATCGCTGCAGCCTAGCGAGGTCGCTCCCCGGCGGGTGGCCGCCGACCGGCGGCCCGGCGTGAGCGGCTCGGTCCGATTCGAGGCGGCTCGCCCGGTTGGCTCGAGCCGCGCTCCAGTGCGGCCCAAGTCCCACTCCAGCGGGCTCCCCGACGGTGGTGGCACGAGATCACCCGATCCGACCTCACCGATCCAACGGAGCATCCCCATGAACACCCTTCATCGCGTCGGAGCCGCCACCGCGGCCCACCCCTGGCGCACCCTGGCCGCGTGGCTGCTGGCGCTGATCGCGCTCGGCGCCGCCAGCGCGGTCGCCGGCGGCGACCTGCAGGAGGACTGGAACGTCCCCGGCACGCGCGCCCAGGCCGGAGTGGACACCATCCGTGACCACTTCCCGGAGGCCGGCGGCGCCACCGCCCAGGTCGTCCTCCACAGTGACGGCCCCCTCGACCCCGGCGTGGTCGGCGAGGTCGGCGACCGTCTCGCCGCCGCCGACCACGTGGCCGGCGTGACCCCGCGACTCTCGGACGACGGCGACACCGCCCTGCTCGACGTCAGGTACGCCGTCGAGGTCACCCACCCCGACCTGATGGGCGTGACCGCGCCACTGACCGCCGCGGCCGAGCCGGCCGAGGCCGCCGGCTACGAGGTGGAGCTCGGCGGCGAGCTGCCCAGCACCGCCTCCGAGCTCGACGGCCGGGGCGAGCTGATCGGCATCGGCGTGGCGCTGCTGCTGCTCGTGCTCGCGTTCGGCTCGGTCGTGGCGGCGGGTCTGCCGATCGCGACCGCGCTCGGCGGCCTGATCGCGGGATCCTCCGGGGTGATGCTGTTGGCCGCGGTGCTGGACGTCTCCCCCACCGCGCCCACCGTGGCGACCATGGTCGGCCTCGGCGTCGGGATCGACTACGCCCTGCTCATCGTCACCCGCCACGTCGCCCGGCTCCGTGCCGGCGACACGCCCCGCCAGGCCGCGGCGCACGCCACCGGCACGGCCGGACGCGCGGTGCTCGGCGCCGGACTGACGGTCCTGGTCTCGCTGATGGGTCTGCGGCTGGCCAACCTCCCCACCTTCAGCGCGTTCGGGTTCGCGACCGCGCTCGCGGTGGTCGGCGTGATGGCGGCCGCGCTCACCCTGGTCCCCGCGCTGTGCGCCCTGGCCGGCCACCGGCTGCTGCCGCGCCGGGTCCGCAGGACGCGCCCGGTCGGCACCGATGGTTCCGGCCAGGCCGAGCGTTCCGACGACACCGAGCCTTTCGACGACACCGAGCGTTCCGATGACACCGGGCGCGAGCCGCTCGCCGGCCGCTGGGCCCGCGTGGTCTCCCGCCGCCCGGTCGCCTGGGGTGCCCTCGCACTCGTCGTCCTGGTCGCCCTCGGCGCCCCCGCCCTGGGGATGCGCACCTGGCCGCAGGACGGGGGCAGCGACCCGCAGGGCAGCACCACGCGCGCGGCGTACGACCTGATCAGCGCCGAGTTCGGCGAGGGCGCCAACGGTCCGATCACCTTGGTCGCCGATCTCGACGAGCTCACGCCCGCCGAGGTGGAGGCGCTGCACGCCGAGGTCGACGCGCTGCCGCAGGTGGCCGCCTCCTCACCGGCGGTGACCTCGCCCGACGGCGCGATCGCGATCTGGGACGTCCAGCCCACCACCGCGCCGATCGACGAGGAGACCAGCAGGTTCCTCGACGACCTGCGCGCCGACGTCCTGCCGGCCGGGGTCGAGGCGACCGGCTACACGCCGATCCTGGGGACATCTCCGACATGCTCGCCGACCGGCTCTGGATCGTCGTGGGCTTCGTCGTCGCGATGTCGGTGGTCCTGCTGATGCTGCTGTTCCGCTCGGTCGTCGTGCCGATCAAGGCGGCGGCGATGAACCTGCTCTCCATCACGGCCGCCTACGGCGTGCTGGTGCTCGTCTTCCAGCACGGGTACGGCGCCGGCCTGCTCGGCGTGGACCACGCGATCCCGGTCTCCAGCTGGGTGCCGATCCTGCTGTTCGCGGTGCTGTTCGGACTGTCGATGGACTACGAGGTGTTCCTGCTCTCGGCGATCCGGGAGGACTGGCTCGCCACCGGCGACGCCCACGGCAGCGTGGTCCGGGGCCTGGCCTCGACCGGCCGGGTGATCTCCACGGCAGCGGCGATCATGGTCGCCGTCTTCCTGGGCTTCGCCACCGAGCCGGGTGTGGTGGTCAAGATGATCGGGGTCGGCCTAGCGGTGGCCGTCGCGCTGGACGCCACCGTGGTCCGGATGGTCCTGGTGCCGGCCACGATGACGCTGCTCGGCCGCTGGAACTGGTGGTTCCCCGGCCGTGGGTTCGGGCTGCCGGCCGCCGCCGATCCGGCCCCCGCAGCCGGCAGCGCCGCGCTCACCCCGACGGGCATCGCCGGCACGCCCGACGACGACGTCGACCCCGACCGCACACCGGTCTCGGTGTGAGCACCCCGGCCGCCGCGGCACCCGCCGCCACAGCGTCGCCGCACCCGGCGACATCCGAGCGACACCCCCACGAAGGAGACCCCCTGATGAGCACCACCACCCGCACCACCCGCACCACCCCGGAGCCCGTCCGTCCGGAGCAGGTGCGCCTGCCCGGTCAGGCGGCCGCACCGGAGGGCCCGGTCGACATGCTGATGATGTACGTGATGCACCACGCGTTCCGTCGCGACCTGCGCCGGTTCGCCGTCGCCGCCGAGCACACCCCGGCCACGGCGACCGCCACCTGGGTGGCGCTCGCCGAGCGGTGGGACCTCTTCGCCGAGATCCTGCACGGCCACCACACCGGCGAGGACACGGCCTTGTGGCCGGCCCTGCTGGAACGGGCCGACGAGTCCGAACGGGCGACGCTGGTGGCGATGGAGGCCGAGCACGCCCGGATCGATCCGCTGCTGACCTCCTGCCACGAGCTGGTCCACGCCCTCGCGGCCGGGCCCGACGCCGTGCAGGCGACCCGGCTGCGGGCGCGACTGGCCCTCGTCCTCGCCCAGACCCGGGAGTCGCTCGGCCGGCACCTCGCGCACGAGGAGTCCGAGGCGATCGCGATCATCCAGCGCCACCTGACCCAGGAGGAGTGGAAGCGGATCGAGGAGGAGGGGTTCCACGAGAAGCGGCCGATCTCGTTCCTGCTCCACGCCGTCTCCTGGATCGCCGACGACCTGCCTCCGGCCGCGCGCAACCGGGCGTTCGCCGAGGCCGGCCAGGCGATGCGGGTGGTCTGGTGGCTCGGTCGACGGCGCTACCACCGCGGGACGCGGGCCGCGTTCGGGTTCGTCCCGGACGCCGGCTGACGCCGGGGGCGGCACCGGCCCGGGGACCGGGGTCGCCGGGCCGGATCAGAACCCGTGGCGCTCCCGCAGGTCGAGGAACCACCTCTCGGCCTGCGGGATCCGCCACTCCCGCATCTGCGCCCACGCGTCGTCGGCGTGCCGCGTCGCCAGGTCGGTCGCGCCGACCGCTGCCGCCGCCAGGGCGAGGTAGGCGTCGACCGGGCCGTGCGCCGGGGAGGTGCCGGACATCACGCAGGTCCCGGCGTAGGGCGCCAGGCGCTGGTAGGCCTGCTCGGCGATGTCCTCCCGACCCAGGCCCAGGCCCAGCTCCGCCCCGAGCGACCAGAGGAACTCGGAGAACCAGTTGTCGGTGGTCAGGTCGACGCCATGGGCCTCGACCACGGCACGCGCCACCTCGTCCGCGCCCTTGCGCAGCGCCATCACGGCTGCGGCCGGCGCCACCGGGATGGCCGCCTCCGCCAGGTAGGTGATCACCTCGTCCGCGGGCGGGGCCGGGGCACCGGGGTCCCACAGCGGCACGAAGAGCGCGGCGCCCCGGACGATGTCGATCTTGTGCGACGTCGAGACCCGCTCGAAGCAGGCGCCGAGCTCGGCGTAGGTGCTGGCGATCCCCGCCTCGTCCCCGGCCATCGCCGCCCAGCTGTGGGAGAGGGTGAGCACCACCATCTCGACGAAGTAGTGCTTCTGCGCGCGGGCGACCCGGGTCAGGTCGGCGAGCTCGGCCCGCGCCCGGGCGACCTCGCCGAGCTCGCACAGGATCGAGGCGCGAAGGGCGCGGAGGTTGGTCAGCGCGCGCTCGTCGGCACCCGCGATCTCGAGTGCCTCCTCGACCCAGGCCCGGCGCTGCGGAGCGGTGCTGCGGCGGGTCGTCGCCACCGCCGCAGCCATCAGCGCCTCGACGAGCAGCGCCCCGTCCCCGGTACGGCGGGCGGTGGCGACCGCCTCCTCGGCCAGCGCATCGAGCTCGGCGCACCCGGCGGCGTAGTACGACTCGGCCGCGAGCGCCAGCAGCGCGCGGACCCGCAGCGCACCGTCGCCGGCCAGCTGCGGCAGCGTCGCCCGGATCACCGCGATCACCTCGTCGTTGTGCTCGCCGTAGGAACGCGCCGGCCACAGTGCGTCGGCGGTGGCGATGGTGGCGGCACGGACCACCAGCTCCGGGGCGTCCAGCCCGCCGGCCAGCACCACCGCCTCGTCGATCGCGCGGTGCATCTCGAGCCGGCGGGTGCTCCAGCGGCAGGCATCGGCATAGCCGACCAGCAGGTCGAAGCGCTCACGTTCGGTGCCGCCCGGGTCGTCGGCGTGCCAGGCCAGCGCGGCGGCGTACTGCTCGCGGGCCTCGTCGGGGGCGTGGGCGGCCATCGCCCGCCTGCCGGCCCGCGCGGCGGCGGCGTGGGCCGCGCGCCGGTGGCGGGGACCGGCGGCGCCCCAGTGCCGGGCGATCTCGGCAGCACGTGCCTGCGCTTCCCCGGACGCCTCGACCAGCCCGGCGACCACGGCGTGCATCCGCTCGCGCCGCGACGCGGGCAGTGCGATGTAGGCACCGTCGCGGACCAGTGCGTGGCCGAACCGGAACCGGTCGCCGCCGAGGTCGGCGATCAGGTCGGCGTCCAGGGCCGGCTCCAGCAGGTCCAGCGCAGCGTCCTCGTCGGCGCGCAACGCCCCGGCGAGCAGCTCCAGGCCGAACTCCCGGCCGATCACCGCGGCCGCGGTCAGCGCCTCCGCGGACGAGGTCGGCAGCTGGGCGATCCGGCGGTCGACCACCGCCGCGACCGTCGCCGGCACCTGGTCGTGCAGCACCTGGTCGAGCAGCTGCTGGGCGTCGGCGTGCTCGTCGCGGGCCAGACGGATGTACTCGATCAGGAAGAAGGGGTTGCCGTCCGTGCGCCGGTGCAACGCCGCCACCAGCGCCGGGTCGCGGAGGCCGGTCATCTCGCTGACCAGGGCCGCGGTGTCGTCGATCGACAGCCCGCTGACCTCGAGGTCGACCGCGTGCCGCCGAGCCAGGGCCTCCGCGGCCTCGGCGAGCGCCGGGACCTGCTGCCGGGCGCCGCGACGCCACGTGCACACCACCAGCAGGCGGCCGGTCTCCAGGTGGGAGGCGAGGTGCCGCAGCACCCGCAGCGTGGAGGTGTCCGCCCAGTGCAGGTCCTCCAGCCCGACCACGACCGTGCGGTCGCGGGCGAGTGCGGTCAACGCCTCGCCGATCGCCTCGGCCAGCGCGAACCGGGCCGCGTCGTGGTCGGTCTCGGCGTCGGTGACGCCGGCCAGCGCCTCCCGAGCGCCTGCAGCCACGGCCACAGCGGTGGTGCGTCCTCCTCCTGGGAGCAGCGACCGACCAGGACCAACGCCCCGGCGTACTGGGCCCGCACCGCGAACTCGGTGCCCAGCCGGGTCTTGCCCGCCCCGGGCTCGCCGCGCACCGTGACGAACTGCGGCGTCCCGCGGCCGGCCGCGGCCAGCGCGTCCTCGAGCGTGGCCAGGTGGGCGGATCGGCCGACCAGCGACCAGTCGGGAAGCGCGATCCGCGGACCCTCGGCGCCGGGGGGCCGGGGGCCCGCGGCCGCGCGAGCCGCGCGGGCCGCGGGCGATGCTGGTGATGCGGATACGGCCGGTGCCGCGGGGCTCGTCGCGGGTGCCGCGGGGAGCTCGTGGCGCAGGATCGCGGTCTGCACCGCGTTGGCGGCCGCGGACGGCTCCAGCCCGAGCTCCTCGCCGAGCACCGTGCGCAGCCGGTCCACCGCGGCGAGCCCGTCGGCCTGGCGGCCCGCCCGGGCCAACGCCGCCGCCAGCAGCAGCCACGGCCGCTCCCGCAACGGCAGCTCGGCGGTCAACGCCTCGAGCTCGACCGCCGCCTCCGCGTCGCGACCGAGCGCGACCAGCAGCGTGGCGTGGTCCTCGCGCGCCAGGTGGCGCAGCTCCTGCAGCCGCCCGCGCTCGGGCCGGACCACGTCGGAGTCGGGCAGGTCGGCGTACGGCTCACCGCGCCAGAGGGCGAGGGCGGCCTCCACGCGACCGAGCAGCTCGGAGGCGGCCGCGGGGTCGTCGGCCACCGGCACCGTCGCGCCCGCCAGCGGCCCGAGCGCCGCATGCACCTCGCGCACCCCGGTGGCGAACGTGGTGGCGTCGATGTCGGCCACCAGCCGATAGCCCCCGTCCACGCTGGGCAGGTACGACGACGGCGCGCGCGGTGCGAGGCCCGGCTGCAGCAGTCGGCGGACCGCCGACACGTAGGTCTGCAACGTGCCGGCCGCGCTCGGTGGGGCATCGGTGCCCCACAGCGACTCGATCAGCGTCTGGCTCGACACCGCCCGGCCCCGCGCCAGGGCGAGGGCGGAGATGAGGGCGCGGTGCTTCGCCGTGGCGACCTCGACCGCCCCGTCGGCGGCCGTGACGGCGGTCGGGCCGAGCACACCGATCCACATGATCGGAGGATAGGTCCGGTGGCCCCCGCCGGTCACCTCAATTCAGGCGAGGTGGGGCGCAGGAGCGGGCGGGGTGACCACCGGCGGGTCCGCGATACGGTGCTCGCCCAGACGACCCGGAGAGGACGGACGACAGCGATGCGGTTCGTGCCGCGGCCCGCCCTGGCCGCCATCGCCGCGCTGCTCCTGCTGGCGAGCGGCTGCGACCTGCTGAGTGCCGAGGCCGAGGTCTACGACTCGCCGCTGTCGGCGGACGATCGGCGGGCCCCGGGCCCGTCGTACCTGCAGATGCCCGTCCGGCAGCAGGGCGGGGCGGTGCTGCACACTCCGTCCGGGACCCGGGTGGTGCGCGGCGCCTACGACTGGTGGACGCGCGATGGTGACCTGGTCACGGCGGCGGCCGGCGGGCTGCTGCTCTACGGCGCCGACGGTCAGGACGGCCGGGTGAAGGACCGCGGGCTCAACCCCGACCAGACCGGCAGCACCGGGGAGGCGATCTCGGCGCTGCACTACAGCGACCGGTTCCGGATCGACGTCTTCTCCCCGGACCTCGCCGACCGTCGCACCATCGTGGTGCCGGCCTCCGCGTTCGACACCGACCAGGCGTCGGGGTCCGGCGCCGAGCTGCAGCTCCACGGCGACCCCTACACCCTCGACGGCGTCACGTGGGTCGAGTGGGGCGTCAACTCCGAGGACGACACCCTCACCGACCACGGTCTGTTCCGGATCGAGGGCGACCAGATCGACGGTGTGCTCCGCAACGAGCCGATCGTCCGCCTCTACCCCGCCTACGACGGCTCCGCGCTGATGCTGCTGCGCCAGGACAACGGCGAGGACGAGGACTGCGGTGGCTGCGTGGTCGAGCAGGACCTGGTCGAGCTCGACCCCGAGACCGGCGAGGTGGCCGCCGAGTACGGCATGCCGCCCGGCTACGACCGGGACTGGCGGGTCGACGCGGTCGACAAGGTCGGCGACACCGTTGCGGTCCGCTTCCGGGTGTACGACGGCGAGGGGCGCGACGCGACCGCGCAGTGGCAGCTGTGGACCTACGACGGTGAGTGGGCCGAGCGCGAGGAGCTGGCCGGCGTTCGGGTCTGGTTCCAGGACGGCGGCCGTCTCGTGGAGAGACCGACCGATCCGGCGGGGTCGCCCAGCACGTCGGCCGGGGCCTACCCGGCGACCCTGACCTGGGTCCCCGGCGAGACCGGCGACCTCTCGGACGGTGAGGCGGACGGGGAGGTGGACGGGGAGGTGCTGTTCGAGCCGTCGGGGGCGACCTGCCGGCTGGGCCGCGGCGAAGAGTTCTGTCCGCAGCTGTCGACCACGGGCTCCCTGCTGCCGCGGGAGTGACCCTGCGGCCGGCCGGCCGGGTTTGCGGAGGCGTCCCGGGGGCAGAGCACGGACGGTCCCCGCCGCTTCATCGCGCGTGCGACAGACTTCCCACTCACCGTGGCACAGGAGGAGCGAACGTGGCCGACGACGACTTTCTCGAGGTGATCGAGACCGAGGTCGAGCGCGACCCGCAGAACCTCGCGCTGCTCGAGGACTTCATCACCCTGCTGCTGCAGTCCGATCCCGACCGGGCACTGGACGAGCTGGCCGGCTTCGAGGCGAGGGGCGGAGATCCGGCACGGGCCCGCGTGCTGCGGGCGCGGGTGATGGCGGCGCGGCTGCGGGGCGGTACGTCCCCGGCGCCGAGCGAGCACGCCGCACCCACCCCCGCCCCGGCACCGACCCCCGCCCCGGCACCGACCGACGCCCACCACGACACGGGCGACACGGGCGACGCCGAAACCGGGCTGTGGGACGCCGAGCGTCCCCGGGTGACGCTGGCCGACGTCGCCGGCCTGGCCGAGGTCAAGCAGCACCTCGATGCGACCTTCCTGGCGCCGCTGCGCAGTCCCGAGCTCGCCGCTGCGTTCGGCCAGACCCCCGGCGGCTCGTTGTTGATGTACGGGCCTCCCGGGTGTGGCAAGACCTTCATGGCACGCGCGATCGCCGGCGACCTCGGCGCGTCCTTCCTCCACGTCACCCTCGCCGACCTGATCGGCCAGTGGATCGGCGACAGCGAGCGGGCGATCCGCAGCGTCTTCCGCCACGCCCGCGCCGCCGCCCCGTGCGTCATCTTCATCGACGAGTTCGACGCGCTCGGCGGGCGTCGTACGTCGGGAGGCGGCGGCTCGCACGCGATGCGGATGATGGTGACGCAGCTGCTCGAGGAGCTCGACGGCGTCTCCAGTGCCAACGACGGCGTGTACTTCCTGGCTGCCAGCAACCGGCCCTGGGACATCGACCCGGCACTGCGGCGTCCCGGGCGGATCGACAAGACCGTGCTCGTGCTGCCGCCCGACGCCGTGGCCCGCGCCGCCATCCTGGCCGGCGCCCTCGCGGACAAGCCGACCGACGAGGTCGACACGGGTCGGGTGGCAGCGGCCACCGAGGGGTTCTCGGGCGCCGACATCGCCCACGTGGTCAAGGTCGCGCTGCAACAGGCACTCACGGCGTCGATGGAGGCCGGCAGCGTGGTACCGGTGACGACCGAGGGGCTGCTCGCCGTCGCCGACGGCGTCACCCCCTCGACGGCGTCGTGGTTCGACCAGGTCGCGCCGGTCCTCGAATACGGTGTCGACGACGGCACCTTCGAGCAGCTGCGGGCCTACCGCGTGAAGCGAGGCATGCGATGAGGATCTTCGGGCGGAGGTCCGACGACCGTGATGACGTGGAGCGGGACCTGGACACCGCCTGGGAGCTCTTCGCGGCCCAGCCGACACATCCCGAGATCGCGGTACTCGCCGCACGGGTGATCGCGGCCCAGCCGGAGCGCAGCAGCGCGGCCCTCCTGCTCGGCAACCATCGCGAGCTGTGCGGCGACACCGACGAGGCCCGGCGGCTCTACCTCGACGTCGCCGGCCGCCGCGACGGGCAGTTCGTCAATGCCGCGCGGTCCCTGCGGCACCTGGCGAGCGTCGACCACGACCGCGGCGAGGCCCTGCACTGGGCCCAGGTCGTGCTGCGGGAGGAGCAGGAGGACTGGCGCGACTGGATGGAGCTGGGCGCCGCCCAGGCCACCGCCGGGCAGCACGAGGCCGGCTGGCAGCACCTCGACGACGCCGTGGCACGGTGCGCGCGGACGACGCCGGACGAGTTGCCCAGAGCCCTCGGGATGCGGGCGGTGTCGCTGCTGGAGACCTTCGCACCCGCCGACCGGTTCATCGCCGCCGCCGAGGAGGCGATCCGCGCCGACGCGGCGAACACCTCGGTCGCACTGATGCTCGGTTGGTCCTACCTCCTGCAATACCGCTTCACCGACGCCGAGGAGCTCGGGCTCCGGCTGCTGCGCGACGATCCGACCGACGAGCTGCTGCACAACCTGGTGCAGACCACGCGCAGCTTGACGAAGGCGATCGAGTCGGGCGAGGCCGACGGCTACACCCTGGACGACATCCGCCGTTCCGGCGTGATCGAGATGTCCTGGCAGCAGATCCGCGACCGGACGATCGGCATCGACCTGGCGTCCGCACTGGCCGCCCTGGAGGCCGCGGTCCCCGCCGACCTCCGCGCCAGCCTGCGCCCCGCGGCCTCGGTCACCGACCTCGCCGACCGGGAGCGGCTCGGCCCGGTGGTCGCGGAGGACCTGGTCTCCTGGCACGACGGTCAGCGGCCCGGCTCCGGACACCTGTGGGGGCTCGACGAGGGGTTCCGACTGATGACGGCGGCCGAGATGATCGCCTTCGACGCAGCGGTCGAGGAGGACCCCGCGGGCCATCCGGACTGGCCGGAGAACGAGCTCTGGGAACCCGTGATGACCGACGACCAGGGGGCCTACCTGGTGGTCGTCGGACACGGAGCACTCGTCAAGCGGCGTCCCGGACACCCCGACGAGCCCGTGGCCGCATCGATGGCCGACTGGATCTGGGACCGCGTCGCCGGGTTCGGCGGCCGGGACCCGCGACCGGCGCCGGCTCAGCTCGACGGTGCAGCAGAGGTCGAGCGACCTGCCGACAACGACCCGGAGACGGTCGCCGAGATCGATCGGCTCAGCCAGGCGGTCAGGTCGGCGCCCGAGGGCGACAGCACGGCGGAGGTGGCCCTCTGGCAGCAGGTGGCCGGGTTGCGGACCTGGTTCTTCATCGCCCGCGGACCGGACGACGAGCCGCGCCCGTTCGCCCTGGCGCTCGACCAGGGTCCGGTGATCTGCCTCTACAGCAGCGCCGCTCGGGCGAGGGAGGCGGCGCGGCTGCTGGACGCGGCGGGGGTCGAGGGTGGCCCGGTGCCGTTGCTCGGGGTGCCGATGCCGGAGGCAGTCGACTACGTCGCGTCGTTCGGTCGGTCCGGCGTCTTCGGCGTGGCCCTGGACCATCCGCACGCCGGCCACTACATCCCGCTGGCGAACCTCGGCATGGTCAAGGGCTGGGCCGACGGCTCGGCACGCTGAGCCGCGAACCCCCGGCGGACCCGAGGGTCCGCGCTACTGGACCTCGACGACGTCGATGAGGAACCAGAGGGTGGAGTTGCCCGGGATCGACGTACCGCTGCCCGCGGCGCCGTAGCCGTAGGCCGGCGGGATCTGCAGCAGGACCCGACTGCCGACCTTCACACCGGTGAGGCCGATCGTCCACCCGGGGATCAGGCCGCTGAGCGGAGAGGTGAGCGGCTCGCCGCGGGAGAAGCTCTCGTCGAACGGCGCGTCGGCGTCGTAGGTGGAGCCGAGGTAGTTGACGACGACGGTGTCGGAGTCCTTGACCGCTGCGCCGTCGCCCTCCTCGAGGACCACGCGCTGCACCGGGGTGTCGAGCTCGGGCTCCTCGATGCCGGAGAAGTCGAGTCCGGTCGGCGCTCCGCCCTCCTCGACGACCGACGGCTGGGTGCTGGGGTCGGCGTCGTGCGCCTTGTCGTCGGTCGGCTCCGGTGAGGTGGCCTGCTTCTCGATCAGGTCCCCCACGACCACCACGCTGTCCTCGGCGCCGATCCCCAGCGAGTTGCCCTCGACCTGATCGCCGAAGAGCGCCGTCGGGTCGGCGACCACGGCGACGCGGGAGCCGTAGGTCTGACCCTCGAACAGGGCGGTGAACGCCTCGGCGACCTGGGTGGGCTCGAAGGGGATCGCCTCGGGCGCACCGTTGTCGTAGTCGCTGTACAGCTCCTTCTGGGAGGTGCCGTTGCCGACCCAGAGGTAGACCATCACCGTGTCGCCCTCGGCGACCTCCTCGCCGTCCCCGGCGACCAACGTGGTGGTCGTGGTCTCCTCGGGCAGCGCGACGCTCTCGGCCCACTCGGCGCTGATGCCGTCACCCACCTCGCCGCTGAACGTGACCTCCGCCAGGCTCCCCTCACCGCTCGCCGGCGACGACTCCGAGCCGGTGTCGTCCTTCGCCGCGTCGGAGTCGGAGTCACCGCAAGCGGCGAGGGCGGTGGCGAGCACCGCGGCGGACAGCAGGGCGGTGGTACGGCGGAGACGTCGATGCACGGGTTCAGACCTTCTGGTTGGGGCGCGCGACGTCGGCCGCGCGGACGAGCGCGAGGCTACCGGGCGCACCTGTGCAGGGCCTGTGGCCGCCCGGGTCAGCCGGCCCCGACCAGCAGCAGCGTCGCTGCGAAGATCACCCCGGTGAAGAGCAGCACGATGCTGGTGTAGCCGAGGATGTCGCGCACCCGCAGACCCGCGACGGCCAGCAGCGGCACCGCCCAGAACGGCTGGATCATGTTCGTCCACTGGTCGCCGTACGCGATGGCCATGATCACCACGGGCTGGGAGACGTCGAGCGACTCGGCGGCGGTCGCGAAGATCGGGGCCTGCAGCGCGAACTGGCCACCGCCGGAGGGCACGAAAAGGTTGAGCAGGCCGGCCGACAAGAACGCGAACAGCCCGAGCGTGCCGGGCGTGGCGGCGTCGACGACCCAGTTGCTGAGCTCCTCGGCCAGTCCGGTGCTCATCATCGCCGCGATGCCGGCGTACAACGGGTATTGCAGGAGTACGTCGACGACGGTGCGCCCGCCACGCGCCACCAGACCCCCGAGCTGGCGGGCGTTGGCCACGATCAGCAGGATCAGGCAGAGGAAGGTCCAGTTGACGATGTCGAGGGTGAGGTCGAAGCCCTCGTCCATGAAGTAGATGACCAGGTAGAGCCCGAGCAGCACCCCGAGCACCGTGGTCACCAGTCGGGAGGTCTCCAGCCGGTCGGCCGGCGAGCCTGCCTCCTGAGCCACCGGCTCACTGCTGTCGCTCCCCGCGGAATCCTCCAGTGCCGCCGCCGGAGCCTCACGCACGGGATCGTTCGGACCGGGCGCCATCAGCGGCATGATCACCGCCAGCAGGACCAGCACCACGACGATCGCGACGATGTTCCACCAGGCGAAGATGGTGTCCGAGACCGGGATCGTGCCCATGTCCAGCGTGGTGGCGTAGACGCCGCTGTCGGTGGCCGCGTTGAGCGGCCCCGAGCCGGAGTAGCCCATGTGCCACACCACGAACCCGGAATACCCAGACGCCACCAGCAGCGGGTAGTGCAGTGGGATCCCGCGCTCCTTGAACCGGCGGGCGACCTCGACGGCCACCACCCCACCGACGATCAGCCCGAGCCCGAAGCTGAGCAACGAGGCCAGGCCCGCCACCACGGCGACGAACGCGTACGCCGCCCGCGGGCTGCGCGGGATGCCCGCGACCCTGGTCAGCAGCCGATGCACCGGAGGCAGGTTGGCGAGGGTGTAGCCGAGCAGCAGCACCAGCGCCACCTGCGTCATGAAGGCGAGCAGCCCGATCAGGCCGTCACCCCAGGCGCGGGTGAGGTCGCGCGGTCCGACGTCGGTGAAGATCAGCGACAGCGCCGCGACGACGAGCGTCAGCGCGACGGCGAAGACGAAGGCGCCGGGGAGCCACCGTTCGACGATCCTGCTCGCGGGTCCAGCGATCCTTCGCAGCATGCGTCCTCCCGAGATGGTGCTGAGTCCCGGTCACTCCACTGCATCGCGAAAGGTGCCGTCAAGGGTCTGCACTCGATCGGTGGGACCTGAGGCACCAGCTGACCGACGACCTCGTCGGTGAGGTGGTCGGCCAGCTCTGTCCACTCGTCCCGACGCGCCACCGCACCGGCAGGTACGGACAGCGGTGGGCGCCCACGTCGGCCCAGTCGGTGAACGGGGAGCGCAGTACGACGCCGGCCGTTGCCCGTGCGACCAGCACCGCCATCCCTCGGCCCGAGGAACGGGCAGGCTCCGGGACGAACCGGGCCTGGTGGCTCAGCCCGTCGGCGGTGCGCAGCGTGACGTCGGGTGCTCGACCGTCGCAGCTACCCCGCTCTGACGCGTCCGGTGTCATGGGCCCACATCGCGATCTCCACGCGGTTGCGGGCACCGAGCTTGGCCATCAACGCTGCGACGTGGGTCTTGGCGGTGCTCAGGCCGACGAACAGCTCGGTCGCGATCTCGGCGTTGGTCCTGCCGCGGGCCACCAGCACGAGTACCTCCTCCTCGCGCCGGGTGAGCGGTTCGCGGGGCTGCGCCGGCACCACCGGCGCCTGGTCGGCGAAGGTCGCCAGCAGACGGCGGGTGACGCTGGGGGCGATCAGCGCGTCCCCGTCGGCTGCCGCGTGGATGGCCTGGACCAGGAGCTCGGGCCCGGCGTCCTTGAGCAGGAAGCCTCGGGCGCCGGCGCGTAGGGCGCCGAGGACGTATTCATCGAGGTCGAAGGTGGTGATCACGACGACCGCCATCGGGTCCGTCACGTCCGGCCCGGCCAGGCGCCGCGTCACCTCGACGCCGTCGAGCCCGGGCATCCGGATGTCGACCAGGAGCACATCGGGTTGGAGCCGGGTCGCCAGGTCGAGCGCGGCGAGCCCGTCGGCGGCCTCCCCCACGACCTCGAGGTCGGGTTGAGCCCCGAGGATCATCACCAGTCCGGTCCGGACCAGGTCCTGGTCGTCGGCGACGACCACCCGGATGGTCATGCCGGCGCCTCCGCCGGCACGACCGCCTCGACCACCCAGCCGCCTTCGGGCGCCGGGCCCGCAGAGAGCGATCCGCCGAGGAGCTGGGCGCGTTCGACCATGCCCAGCAGGCCGAACCCAGGCTCGGGGGCTGGCCCTGACCGCGTCTGTCCGTCGTCGCTGACACGCAGCCTGACCGCGTGGCCCTCCCGGCGTACGTCGATCTGGACGCGGGTCGCGTTCCGCGCGTGCCGTACGGCGTTGGTCAGCGACTCCTGTGCGAGCCGGTAGAGCGCGGCGTCCACGGGTCGTGCCAGCCCGGTCAACGCACCGTCCAGCGAGACCTCGACGGTGGGTGTGGCGTCGGCGCGGGCCAGGGCTGGAAGGTCCGCGAGGCCCGGCTGCGGTGCGTAGGCGACGGCCTCCTCCTCGCGCAGCACCTGCACCATGGACCTCATCTCCTCGAGGGTGCGCGAGGCCTCTGACTCGATCGCGGCCAGGACCTCGACGGCCTTCTCGGGCTCGATTCCGGCGATCACTCCACCGGCCTGCGCCTGCACCGCGATCGCCGAGACGTGGTGGGCCACGGTGTCGTGGAGCTCGCGAGCCAGCCCCGCCCGCTCCTCGTTGCGGATCTCGCGCTGCTGGCGATGCCAGAGTTCTGCGCGGTAGCGGAACACCGCCGCAAGGGCGACGACCAACAACAGGAGCGCGCTCCCGCCGACGATATCGGCCCAGCCTGCGGAGGCGGCGTACATCCCCAGCGCGACGACGACCGTCACGAACGCCGTCCCCGCGACCATCTCCCGGCCCGAGCCCCACCGCACCAGGGAGTAGAGCAGGACCAGGACGGCCATCATGGAGTTGAGGCCGAGCTCCTCGGCGTGCATCGTCAACTGCAGGACGGTGAGCAGCCCGGCGACGCCCCACCCGACAAGGACTGCCCCCAGGGGGCGAACCCGCCGCCAGAGCAAGGCAGGCACCAGCGCCAGGGCGAGCACCGTCACCAGGGGGCGCCAGTCCACACCCGGTCGTGCGAGTGCCTCGGCCACGGCGGCGGCCACGAACACGCCCACCAGCAGCCAGTCGATCCGACCGATGGGCGGCGCGTCAGCAGGGCGCGGCTCTCTCCAGAGGGAGCGCCTGACGGTGACCACGGCTCCAGCCTAGGGATCGGCGCGCTCCGGCGTACCCGCCGAAAGGACGAGAGAGCGGCCGTGCCATCGGCCAGGTGAACCCCGGCCTCCGGACCGATGCACCCCACCGCCGGGCTCGGTGATCGTGGACCCACTCGTCCTCACCACAGCAACGGAGCCCCATGATGCGAACACGCCACCACACGACCACTCTGGACGACCGGCCGATCCCGGTGGGAGCCAAGCTCGCCGCAGCGTGGACTGGCGTCATGTTCCTGTACGCCTACGTGGACATCATCGCCTTCTTCAAGCCCGGCGTCGTCGACGGCATCCTCGCCGGCAGGGTCTGGGAGTTCGACGTCACCCAGACGCTGTTGACCACCTTCCTCGCGCTCATGGCGATCCCGATCTTCATGGTCGTGCTGTCGACGACGCTGCCCGCCCGGGCGAACCGCATCACGAACCTGATCGTGGCGTCGGTCCAGATCCCCTACGCGGCGTTCAACGTGGTGGGCGAGTCCTGGACGTACTACTACGGACTCGGGGTGGTCCTGGAAGTGGCCCTCCTCGTCCTCATCCTCCGCTACGCCTGGACGTGGCCCCGCGCCACACCGGCGACGACCACTGCGGTCCCTGCGGAGCCGGCGACCAGGGTCGTCACCACGCCTCCTGGGGTCTGATGCGGCCGAGATCGTGTGCGACCGCGCCGCCGCCGAGCACAAGCATCCGATCCGGGAGGCCGCCGAGGTCCCACACCGTGGCGGATGTCAGGAGCGCACCGCCCGAGCAAAAGGCAACCGGGCGACCGTCGACCTCAGCCGAGCGTGGAGCGTTGAAGCGCACCGTTCCCTGCGCGACGAAGTCGACGTGGACCTCGGCGACCTCTACCCCCACCGGGCCGCGTTGCGGCGTCGCCGAGAGTCGACCGAACGGTAGACCGGGCACTCGCCGGAGAGCGCGTCGTACCACCGCACGCCACGGCGGTAGCGCCACGACCGTCTCTGGGTTGCGGCTACCCCGTCAGCATGCCGTACGTCGCGGACTCGAGGTCTCTCCGGCGTCAGGACCCATAGCCCGCACTCCGAGACTGAAGTTCCTTCAGTTTGAAACGTTCGATTTCAGGTTCAGCGCTCGTCTGCAGCAGCAGCACGATCAGTGGGCCATGTCGACGAACCGGCTGTAGTGACCCTGGAACGCCACCACGATGTCGCGGGTCGCGCCGTTGCGGTGCTTGGCGACGATCAGGTCGGCCTCCCCGGGGCGGGTCGACTCCTTCTCGTAGACGTCGTCGCGGTGCAGCAGGACGACCATGTCGGCGTCCTGCTCGATCGAGTTGTGCAGGGCGATCCCGTTGGCCACGAAGTTGTGCACGCCGAGGACGGTGGCATCGTAGACGGGCTGCTCACCTGCGGGCTCGATGGCGGTGATGCTGTCCCAGTAGACGTCGTTGGTGGCGGTGATCTCGAGGGCCGCGTCGTCGAGGACGGTCGCAACCTGGGCGAGCCTCTCGCGACTGGGCGCGTGCTTCCACATCGATGATCCGCAGAACTGCGTGCCCATGGCGGCGGCGAACTCGCGGTGCGTCATGCCCTTGGCTGTCAGGACCCCGCGTACCTGGTCCCAGACCTCGACGGGCACGGTGTCGCTGTTGGTGTTGGGAAGGACGTCGCGGATCTCTGCCGCCACTCGCTCCGCTGCGAGTCCGCGGGCGCCGTGGACGCCGATCTCGTCCAGGAAACGGAGCTGGTTCTCCACCCCGTAGATGTGGAGGTGATAGCTGTCGCGGTAACCCTCCTTCCGGATCCGCTTGATCCGCGTGAAGACGTTGAACCGCCCGAGCAACCGCGCCACGTCATCGATGAGACGCCGGCTGGTCGAGGCGTAGTAGATCCGCCCGATTCGCCGCTTCTCGTCGTAGTGCACACACCCATCGGTAGCCCACAGGTGCCGCACGAACAGTCCCACCTGCTCCTTGGGCAGCCCGAAGACCCAGTCCGGCACGAACTTCTCGTGCGACCGGAGCCCGAAGAGACCGTCCTCGTCCAACCAGGCGGCGATCGGATTCCGTCGCCCGCGCGCCAGTCGGAACGGCGCTGGGAGCCGTAGGGTCGTCACCCGCGCGGCGGCATAGTCGTCGCGGACAGCCGTGATGCCGAACCGTCGTGCGGCGGCCGCCGCCACCGCGGACAGGTTGTCCTCGTCGATGCTCGCATAGCGGATCGGCTGTCGCCGGACGAACGAACCGTCGCCGAGTAGATGTGCCAGCAGGGTGATCTCGTCCTCGTCACGCGGGACGATCTCCATCGGCGGCGGCACATGCCGGATCGAGCCCACCCGGCTGCCGACCTCGAGCTCGGCGAGCGGCATCCAACCGTCGTAGGTGAGGAACGGGTGGTTGCCAGTGGCGCTCACGCGCCGGCCGGAGGCCAGGGTCACGTCGAAAACCTGCTTGGTGCCACTCGGGAACGCGTGCGTCAGGGTGCGCGGCACGAGTTTGAGGCGGTCGTCGAGCGCCCACACCGGCACGTCCCGCGCGCCGGACTCGAGCAGGTTCCCCAGCGAGATCTCGGCGTTCGTGTCGGCCCGCAGGAGTCGGGTGTCCGCGGTGAGGCAGCCGGACTCGCGGAGGTCGCTGGTCATCGGACGCTTGTCGGAACGCTGCTCCGGGCCACGGTTGAGCTGGGAGAGCGCGATGATCGGGACCTCGAGCTCCTTGGCCAGCAGCTTGATCTGGCGGGAGAACTCCGAGACCTCGATCTGACGGGACTCGACCTTCTTCCCCGAGGTCATCAGCTGGAGGTAGTCGAGCACGATCAGCTTGAGGTCGTGCTTCTGCTTCAACCGGCGCGCCTTCGCGCGGATCTCGGTCATCGTCATGTTCGGCGAGTCGTCGATGAACATCGGCGCGGCCGACACCTTGGACACGTGGCGCGCCAGGCGCTCCCACTCCTCGGTGGTCATCTTGCCGTTGCGGATGTGGTTCAGCGGGATCCGCGCCTCTGCGGAGAGCAGTCGCATGGTGATCTCGGTGCGCGTCATCTCCAGGCTGAAGAAGACGCTGGCCAGGTTGTTGTGGATCGAGGCGGCGCGGCAGAAGTCGAGGGCCAGCGTGGACTTGCCGACCGCGGGGCGCGCCGCGACGATGATCATCTGGCCGGAGTGGAAGCCGTTGGTCAGCTCGTCGAGGTCGGCGAAGCCGGTGGGCACGCCGTAGATGCCCTGCTCGCGGTTCTCGATCGCCTCGATCTCGTCGAGGACGCCGTCCATGATGTCGCTCAGCGGCGCGAAGTCCTCGGCCTTGCGGCGGTCGGTGACCTGGTAGACCTCGGCCTGGGCCTGGTTGACGATGCCGTCGACCTCGCCCTCGCCGGCGTAGGAGAGCTGCACGATCTTGGTGCCGGCGTCGACCAGCCGCCGGAGGATCGCCTTCTCCCGGACGATCTCGGCGTAGAACCCGGCGTTGGCGGCGATCGGGACGTTGGCGGCCAGCGTGTGCAGGTACGGCGCGCCGCCGATCCGCTGCAGCTCGCCCCGGCGCTGGAGCTCGCCGGCGACGGTGACCATGTCGGCGGGCTCTCCGCGACCGTAGAGGTCGAGGATCGCGTCGTGGATCTGCTCGTGGGCCGGCCGGTAGTAGTCGACGCCCCGCAGCACCTCGACGACATCGGCGATGGCGTCCTTGGAGATCATCATCGCGCCGAGGACGGACTGCTCCGCCGCCATGTCCTGGGGTGGGGTGCGGTCACCGGGGCGCTGCGGCGCCTCGCCCGGCGCGTAGGCCGCCGGGCCGTCGCCGAAGTCCTCGGGAGGTTCGTCGGTCCAGGGCCGAGACCCCGTCTCCGTGACGCTCACGCGACCTCGTCTTCCCGCCCGCGAGGGGCATCTGCTGGACTGTGCGCGCCGACCCGGCCGGTACGGTCCTGCGCCGATCGGGAGGGCTTCTCCGGGGTGATGCTTCCCGGAGGGTCCGACCGATCTCCGTCGCAGAAACTACGGGCTGGACGAGGCGGACGAAAGGACGTTATCCACAAGCCTTGGGGATAACTGGTGGACGGTCGTGGACGACACGCCATGTCGGTGTGCACGGCCTGGGGACAGATCTGTGGAGAGATGGCGCCAAGACTCCGAGAAGGGGCCGATGACCTGCATGAACGCGTTCCCTCGTCTGTGGAACCAGAAATTCCGACCAGGAAATGTAGTGTGACCTTGTTCACTTTCCGTTGGTCCAGCCTCCGGTCGGACGTCATCACCGGGACCTCGTCCCGCCTCGGGTATCCACAGAGTGACGAAAGTTATCCACGGGGCCTTCCCGGACCCCGTGCCGACCGTCGGCGAGCAGCGTGAAGCGCGCCGCGTTCCGCCGTACCGAGCGGCAGCGCAGCGAGGACCGGGAGATCGCGCGGATCGCGATCCCGGCCTTCCTCGCCCTGGTCGCCGAGCCGCTCTTCCTGCTCGGCGACGCCGCCGTCGTCGGCCACCTCGGCACCCGTGAGCTGGCCGGACTCGGCATCGCCGCCACCGTCCTGCAGACAGCCGTCGGCCTCTGCGTCTTCCTCGCCTACGGGACCACGGCCGGTGTCGCCCGGCAGCTCGGCGCCGGGCGGTTGGCAGCCGCCCTCGGGCAGGGGGTGGACGGACTGTGGCTGGCGGTGGCGATCGGGATCCCGACCACGGCGGTCGTCGGCCTCGGCGCCGCACCGCTGGTCGGCGTGTTCGGTGCATCGCCGGCGGTCGCGGACCCGGCGGTCGAGTACCTGCAGGTCGCCGCGCTCGGGATCACGCCGCTGCTGCTGATGCTCGCCGCGACGGGGGTGCTCCGGGGCCTCCAGGACACCCGGACCCCGCTGGTCGTCGCCATCGCCGGCAACGGCGTCAACCTGGTCCTCAACGTGGTGCTGGTCTACGGCCTCGGACCACTGCCGCGGATGGGCATCGCCGGCTCGGCGCTCGGCTCGGTGCTCGCCCAGCTCGCGTCGGCGGCGGTGCTGGTGCTGATCGTGTCCCGCGCCGCGCAGCGGGAGGGCACCTCGCTGCGCCCGCGTCGTACCGGGATCGCGGCGGCGGGCCGGGCCGGCGTACCACTGTTGGTGCGCACGCTGACGCTGCGGGCCTCCCTGCTGGTCACCACCTACGCCGTGGTGCTCGGCACCGGCGACGCGGCCGGGGGTGACGACGCGGTGCCGATCGCCACCCACCAGCTCGCAATGACGCTGTGGGGTTTCCTCGCCTTCGTGCTGGACGCCATCGCGATCGCTGCGCAGGCGATCACCGGGCGCTACCTGGGTGCCGGGGACGTCGCCGGCACCCGCGCGGTGACCACGCGCATGGTGTGGTGGGGGGTGATCAGCGGCATCGGCACCGGGGTCGGCCTGGCGGTCGTCGCGCCACTCCTGGGGCCGCTGTTCACCTCGGATGCCGGCGTCCACGACGCGCTCGTCCCGGTGCTGCTGATCGCAGCACTCGGCCAACCCGTCGCCGGCGTCGTCTTCGTCCTCGACGGCGTGCTGATCGGGGCCGGGGACGGCCGCTACCTGGCATGGGCCGGGCTGGTCGTGCTCGCCGCCTACGCCCCTGCGGTGCTGCTCGCCGCCGCCCTCGGCTCCGGTCTCCCGCTGCTGTGGCTCGTCTTCGTCACGGTGTTCATGGGCGGACGCTTCGTGACGCTGCTGCGCCGGTCGCGGGGAGAGGCGTGGATGGTCACCGGCGCAGGGAGTGGTGGCTGAGCGCTGGCGTGGGTGTGGGCGGCGCTGTGTGCGGCGCGGCCGGCAGGGGCGGGCGGGACCGCCGAGAGGTCGCTCGGGGCCAGGCGAGAGGTCGGGCGGGGCCAGGCGAGAGGTCGGGCGGGGCCAGGCAAGAGGTCGGGCGGGGACACGCCAGGGTCGATCCGTGGCGAGTCGGTCGGCTGGCGATCGAAGCCCGGGTGGTCGGTCGTTCGTGGTCCGCGACGGGGGGTTGTCGGCCGAAACCCGCACGACACGCCGAGGCTGGTCGGCGTGTCGTGCGGGTTTCACCGGCTGACCGGGGAAACCCGCACCCCCGGGCAAAAGCAGCGGCGGCCGGCCCCGTGAGGGACCGGCCGCCGCCGTACTGCTGAGCTGCGCCTGGGTCAGGCGGGGATCACGTTGAGCGCGACCGCCGCGGAGACCTCGTCGTGCAGACGCACGGACACCGCGTGGGAGCCGAGCGACTTGATCGGCTGGCCGACGACGATGGTCCGCTTGTCGACGGCCTCGCCGGTCAGCTCGGTGATCGCCGACGCGATGTCGGCCACCGTGACGGCGCCGAACAGGCGACCGCCCTGGCCCGCCTTGACCTTGACGTCCACCGGAGTCTGCTCCAGCTTGGTCTTGATCTCGGCGGCGTGGCTCTCGTCGCGGACCGCGCGGGCGGCGCGGGCCTTCTTGATCGCGTCCGCCTCGGCCTGCGCGCCGCGGCTCCACCGGATGGCGAAGCCCTGCGGGAGCAGGTAGTTGCGGCCGTAGCCCGACTTCACCTCGACGATGTCGCCGGCGGAACCGAGCCCCTCGACCTCCTGGGTGAGGATGATCTTCATGTCAGTTCTCTCCTTCTCTACCGCTGCTCAGCGACCGCTGGAGGTGTAGGGCAGCAGCGCGACCTCACGGGCGTTCTTCACCGCGATCGCGATGTCCCGCTGGTGCTGGACGCAGTTGCCGGTCACCCGACGGGCGCGGATCTTGCCGCGGTCGGAGATGAACTTCTTCAGCAGGCCGGTGTCCTTGTAATCGACACCGGTCGCCTTCTCCTTGCAGAACTGGCAAACCTTCTTCTTCGGCTTGCGGACGACTGCCTTCGCCATTGTGGTGCTCCTCCTCAGAGCCCGGCCGCCTCAGTCACGAGCGACCGGAATGGTGGTGATGAATATTCAGGTGGTGACACGGAATGGTCCGCGCACCGGGTTGATCCTCAGAACGGGGGTTCGTCGCTGCCGACACCGGGCGCGCCCCAGGGGTCGTTGGCACGGCTGCCGCCGCTGTTGCCACCGCCGCTGTTGCCGCCACCCTGGCTGCCCCACGGGTCGTTGGCCGGCTGGCCACCGCCCGAGGGCTGACCGCCGCCGTAGCCGCCGCCACCGCCGGCTCCACCGCCGCCGTTGTAGCCGCCGCCACCGCCGGAGCGCTGGGCACGGGCCACCTTGGCGGTCGCGTAGCGCAGCGACGGGCCGACCTCTTCGACGTCGATCTCGAACGCAGTGCGCTTCTCACCCTCGCGGGTCTCGTACTGCCGGGACTTCAACCGTCCCTGCACCACGACGCGCATCCCCTTCTGCAGCGACTCGGCCACGTTCTCGGCCATCTGCCGCCAGGCAGCGCAGGAGAGGAACAGCGCTTCGCCGTCCTTCCACTCGTTGCTCTGGCGGTCGAAGGTGCGGGGCGTGGACGCGATCCGGAAGTTCGCCACGGCCGCACCCGACGGGGTGAAGCGCAGCTCCGGGTCGTCGACCAGGTTGCCGACGACGGTGATGACGGTCTCGCCTGCCATTTTCTCTCCTCAGATGCCGGTCAGTCGCCTGACACGTGCCGGGGTCGCTGAAGCTTGCGTTCGCACCATCGTGTCCGAGACCTCCGACAAGCAACAGCGTCGGTCCACAGGCACGAGGTGCCGAGCCACGTCAGGAGACGGGGCGCAGCACCTTGGTACGGAGGATCGCCTCGTTCAGGCCGAGCTGACGGTCGAACTCGTCGACCGTCGCGGGCTCTGCGGTGAGGGTGATGACGGCGTAGATGCCTTCGGCGTTCTTCTTGATCTCGTAAGCGAGACGCCGGCGGCCCCACACGTCCACGTTGTCGACGGTGCCACCGTCGTTGCGGATCACGTTGAGGTACTTGTCGAGCGACGGCTGAACGGTGCGCTCGTCGAGGCTCGGGTCGAGGATGACCATGACTTCATAAGCACGCAAAGCGGTCTCCACCTCCTCTGGACTCAGGCGGCCACGGACTTTCCGTGGCAGGAGGGCTTTGCCATGCGCCCACCTCGGTGGCGGACGCGACGGGTCAGGCTATCAATCCGGTACGACGCCCGCCCAATCGTCGTTCCGGCCCCACCTGCCCCGGCCCGGCGCCCCGGGCCCCGGACGCCACCGCCGGACGCCACCCCCGGACGCCACCCCCGGACGCCGCCCCCGGGGTCGGCGAGCCCGCGGCCGTTCAGCGTCGGCCCCCACACCTACGCTGGCGCCATGACCTCGTTGCGCATCGGAGCCCATGTCGACCAGACCGACCCGATCGCCGAGGCGTCCGCCCGACGGGCGCCGCTGGTGCAGTTCTTCCTGGGCAACCCGCAGTCCTACAAGGGGCCGGTGCTGGCCTACGAGGCCGGGCCGGAGGCGCTCAGGGCCGAGGCCGAGGCGGCCGGCGTCGACCTCTACGTGCACGCGCCGTACCTGATCAACGTGGCGACCACGAACAACCGGCAGCGGATCCCGAGCCGCAAGCTGCTGCAGCAGCACATGGACGCGGCGGCCGAGATCGGCGCCAAGGGGCTGATCGTGCACGGCGGCCACGTCACCGACGAGGACGACCCGGCCAAGGGCTTCGACAACTGGCGCAAGGCGATCGAGGCGACCGACATCAAGGTGCCGCTGCTGATCGAGAACACCGCCGGCGGCACCAACGCGATGACCCGCTACCTGGATCGGATCGCGGGCGTCTGGGACGCGATCAGCAGCGCCGAGGGGTCCGACCGGGTCGGCTTCTGCCTCGACACCTGCCACGCCCACGCCGGCGGCAACGCCCTGGAGACCGTGGTCGAGGACGTCCGCCGGATCACCGGCCGGATCGACCTGGTGCACGCCAACGACAGCCGCGACGCCTTCGACTCCGGTGCCGACCGGCACGCCAACTTCGGGTCCGGGCAGATCGACCCCGACCTGCTCGCCCAGGTGATCCGCGACGCCGACGCCCCGGTGATCTGCGAGACGCCCGGAGGCGCCGACGAGCACGTCACCGACTTCGACTGGCTGCGCGAGCGCCTCTGACCGCGGCCGCCGGACCGACCGATAGCCTCGTGACCATGTCGACCGAGCGCCCGCTGACCCTGCGCCCGATCACCGACGACGAGCACCGCGCCTACCTGGCCAGCCTGCCGGGGGCGAGCTTCCTGCAGACCCCGGGCTGGGCCCGGGTGAAGCCGGAGTGGCGCAGCGAGTCGGTGGGCTGGTTCGGCCCCGACGGCATCCAGTACGGCGCCGCGCTGGTGCTGCACCGGCAGCTGCCGAAGATCGGGCGGAGCCTGGCCTACCTGCCCGAGGGTCCGGTGATCGACTGGACCGACGACCGGCTGGCCGACTGGCTCGACCCGCTCACCACCCACCTGCGCCGGCAGGGGGCGTTCGCGGTCCGGATCGGCCCGCCGGTGGTGGTCCGCCGGTGGAGCGCGGCGCAGGTCAAGGAAGGCATCGCCGACGACGGGGTGCGCCTGCTCAGCCAGGTGCCGCCGGCCGAGCGCTCGGCGGTCGGCGCCCGCGTGCTCAGCCAGCTCGACGAGCTCGGCTGGCGCCACCAGGGCGTCGAGGGTGGCTTCGCCGCCGGTCAGCCCGCCTTCGTCTTCCAGGTCCCACTGCGCACCACCGACGAGGCCGGCGAGGAACGTCCCCGCACCGAGGACGAGGTCCTCAAGGGGATGAACCAGCTGTGGCGGCGCAACATCAAGAAGGCGGTCAAGTCCGGCGTGGAGGTGACCCGGGTGGCCACCGGCACCCCGGAGATGACCGCGGCGCTCGCCGAGTTCCACGCCCTCTACGTGCACACCGCCCGGCGCGACCACTTCACCCCGCGGCCGGCGTCGTACTTCACCACCATGGCCGAGGCCCTGGGCGCCGACGACACCGACCGTTTCACGCTCTGGCTGGCTCGGCACGAGGACGATCTGGTGGCCGCCACCATCGCGATCCGGGTCGGCGAGCACGCCTGGTACTCCTACGGCGCGTCCTCCACCGACAAGCGCGAGGTGCGCGGCTCCAACGCGGTGCAGTGGGCGATGATGCGCGACGCGCTGGAGCGCGGGGCGGCCGTCTACGACCTGCGCGGGATCACCGAGACCCTGAACAGCGAGGACCCGCACGTGGGCCTGATCCAGTTCAAGGTCGGCACCGGCGGCGAGGCGGTCGAGTACGCCGGCGAGTGGGACCTCCCGCTCAACCGGGTGCTCTACAAGGCGTTCGACCTCTACATGAAGCGGCGGGGGTGAGGGGCCGGTGAGTGAGCCGAGCGAGCGCACCGGACGACACAGCGCCCCTGGTGCCTCCCGGGCGCCCGGAGCGAAGCGAGCACGTCCATGAGCCTCACCCTGACCGTCGACGGACCCCGCTGGCGGGCCCACCTCGAGGCGGTGGCCTCCGCCAACCCCGGCCTGGTGCCGGTGGCCAAGGGCAACGGCTACGGCTTCGGCCTCGGCCGGCTCGCCCGCAGGGCGCAGTGGCTGCGCGACCGCGGCCACGACGTCCCGGCGCTGGCCGTGGGCACCTACGAGGAGCTCGACCAGGTCGCCACCCGGTGGTCCGGCGACCTGCTCGTGCTGACCCCGTGGCGACCCTGGGTCGCCCTGCCCGGCCCCACCTTCGGCAAGCGCCTGATCCACACCGTCAGCCGGCTCGAGGACCTGCGTGCCCTGCTCGCCGCCGACCCGCGCGCCCGGATCGTGGTCGAGCACGTCACCAGCATGCGGCGGCACGGGATGACCGCCCGCGAGCTGTGGGAGGCCGGCGAGCTGCTCCGCAAGCACCCCGGCGCCCGCGTCGAGGGGCTCGCGCTGCACCTTCCGCTGGCCGCAGGCGGCCACTACAGCGAGGTCAGCCGACTGATCACCGACGCGGTGGGCGCCGACGTCGCCGACCTCTCCACGATCTGGGTCTCCCACCTCACCGGCGCCGAGCTGACCCGCCTGCGCAGCGAGTACGGCGACTTCGCCGTCCGCCCCCGGATCGGCACCGAACTCTGGCTCGGTGACCGCGGGGCGCTGACCGTCGCCGCCACCGTGATCGACGTGCACCCGGTCGCCCGCGGCGAGCACTTCGGCTACCGGGGGCGCAGCGCCCCGAAGGACGGGCACCTGCTGATCGTCTCCGGCGGCACCGCCCACGGGATCGGTCTGGAGGCCCCGACCGGGGAGCACTCGCTGCGTGCCCGGGCGGCGACGATCGCCCGCGGCGGCCTGGACGCGGCGGGCTTCGTGCGCTCGCCGTACTCGATCGACGGCAAGCAGCGCCTCTTCGCGGAGCCGCCGCACATGCAGGCCTCGATGCTGTTCCTGCCCGCGGGCGCGCGCGTGCCCGCGGTGGGCGACCCGATCGACGTGCGGGTCCGCTACACCGCGACCGCGTTCGACCGGGTCGACATCACCGACTGAGGCTCTCCGCCGTCGTTCGCGGACGGTGTCCGCCGGCGAACGACGGCACCGGCACCTCCGCCTTGACCGGGTCGTGTGCGGGTCGGTACATGTCCCGGACGATCACCCCGGCCAGGTAGAGCTCGCCGAGCACCCGCACCAGGATCGCCAGCCAGTAGAACCCGGCGTCGCCGCCGCCGGCCGGGTCGAGGTAGCCCCCGAGGTACCACCAGACCGAGCAGAAGTAGAAGATCTCGCAGCCCTGCCAGATCAGCTGGTCGCGCCACCGGGGCCGGGCCAGCACCGCCAGCGGCAGCAGCCACAACACGTACTGCGGCGAGTAGACCTTGTTGACCAGCAGGAAGCCGACCACGATCAGGAAGCCGAGCTGGGCCAGGCGCGGCGACTCCGGTGCTCGCAGGCCGAGCAGGAGCACCCCCAGGCACCAGGCCCCGAAGAGGTACCACGACCAGTCGTTGATGGTGGACGGCGCGAACCCGATGTCGCCGGCCTGGTCGGCCAGCAGCCAGAGCGACCCCAGGTCGCTGCCCCGGTCGGCGTTGAAGCTCCAGAACACCTTCCACTGCTCGGGGCCGGACAGGTAGGCGGGCAGGTTCACCACCACCCAGCTGGCCGCGGCGGCACCGACGGTGACCGCGAGCTCGCGCCAACGGCGACCCCGCCAGCAGAGGATCAGGATGCCGCCGAGCAGGAAGAGCGGATAGAGCTTCGCGGCGGTGCCGAGCCCGATCATCACCCCGGTCAGGACCGGTCTCTCCCGCGACCAGGCCCACAGCGCTCCGGCCACGAAGGCGACCGAGAGCAGGTCCCAGTTGATCAGCCCGGTGAGCAGCAGCGCCGGGGAGAGGGCGAAGGCCGCCGCGTCCCACGGCCGGTCCCGGTGGGTGGTGGCCAGCAGCCACACCGAGAGCAGTGCGAGCACCGCGAATCCGAGCGCGTTGACCAGCAGGAACCGGGTGACCTCCGTGCTCACCGACTCCAGCCCCCACAGCTCGTCGACCGGGAGCCGGTAGCGCTCCGAGAGATCCGGGAGGCCGTCGATCGCCTGCGTCACCCAAGCCGTCCCCAGGCCCAGTAGGCGATCCCGACCGGATACTCCATGACCTCGTAGCGGTCGCGGGTCTGCTCGTCGTCGGAGTAGGGCCACGCCCGCTCGGCCAGCCCGCGGCCGACGTACAGCGGGCGCAGGTCGGTGTAGCACATGTGGGAGTAGGTCCAGTCCTGGTCCTTCCCCTCGGCCACCGAGCACGGCGCCTTCTGCAGCATCCCGAGGGAGAAGACCACCGCGGTGAGCAGCAGCAGCACCCGGACCGGGGTCCACCAGCGATGCCGCGTGGCACGCTCACCCATCGGGCCGCCCACCGACTCGCTCATCGCGCGGACGACCGGATCCTCCCGGCTCGGGTGTGCGGTCACCTGCCAGGCCCGCTCCTGCGTTGCCGCCCGCGACGGCCGGTGCGATGACTGCGGCGGCCGACCCGTTCACGTTGCGCCGTGGCCCCGCGACGGCCGAAGAACCCGCCGCCGCTGCCGCCGCCCGGAGGGGACGAGCTCTCGTCCGGCGGCGTGCTCTGGCTGGTCGGGTCGTCGGTGGGATCCGTCGGCTCCGGCTCCTGGGTCGTCGGCTCCTTCGACGGCTCCGGCTCCTTGGTCGTCGGCTCCTTCGACGGCTCCGGCTCCTTGGTGGTCGGCTTCTTCGACGGCTGCGGCTTCTTCGACGGGGGCGGCGTGTAGGTGGGCAGCGGCTCGTGACCGTCGATCGGCGCGTCTCCGTCGACGTAGACCGGCTCCGGCAGGTCCTCCACCGGCTCGCCCTCCAGGGCACGGTTCATCACCGCGACCCAGGTGTCGGCGGGGTAGCCACCGCCGAAGTAGGACGGCAGCCAGTCCTTGAGCTGCTCGTTGCCCTGGCCCCGCACGTACATCACCGTGGTGGCCAGCTGCGGGGTGAAGCCGGCGAACCAGGCCGAGGAGACCTCGCCCGCGCCGTTGGTGGCGGTGCCCGTCTTGGCGCCGGCGGGCCGGTTGATGCCCGCCGCCTTGTACGCCGTACCGCCGTCGGCCTCGACGGTCTCCTGCAGCGCGTAGGAGACGTCGGCGGCGATGTCCTCGCTGACCGCGCGGTGGTTGGTCACCTGGTGCTCGTAGCGGACCACGCCGTCACGGTCGACGACCTTCTCGATGACGTAGGCGTCGGCCGCGACGCCGCCGTTGGCGATCGTGGCGTAGCCGTTGGCCATGTTGATAGGGCTGACCGTCTGGGAGCCGAGCGAGACCCGGGCGTTCGGGTCGAGGCCGGGGCTGGTGGTCGGGATGCCGTAGGGGTCGGACGCCTCCTCCTTCGGGGGACGCCCATCGCGTTGGCCATGTCGATGATCTGCTGCGGCCCGTCGCCGCCCATCTCCAGGGTCATGTCGACGTAGGCGGTGTTCACCGAGTGCTCGGTGGCGGTGACCATGGTGATCGCGGACCCGTAGTCCTCGTCTCCCTGGTTCTCCACGTACTCCCCGTCCGGGGTCTCGTACGGGGAGTTCCCGTCGAAGGTGTCCTTCAGCGAGTAGCCGGCCTTGATCCCGGCGGCGAGCGCGAACGGCTTGAACGTGGATCCGGCCTGGCCGCCGGCCACCGCCCAGTTGAGCTGGGACTCGAGGTAGTCCTGGCCGGCGTACATGCCGCGGACCGCGCCGGTGCCCGGCTCGACCGAGGCGACGCCGACGTGCAGCTGCTTGTCGGAGAACCCCTCGGGGCGGGCCTCGGCCACGCCCTCCTCGGCGGCGCGCATGGCCTTCGGGGTGAAGGTGGTGGTCACCTCGAGGCCGCCGCCGGTGATCTCCTGCTCGTCGAAGCCGAGGTCGAGCAGCTGCTGCCGGACCAGCGAGAGCACGTGGCCCTTCTGGCCGCCGTACTGGTCCTCGGAGGAGGTCTTCGGGAACTTCGGCAGCTTGCGGGAGGCCTTCTCGTAGACGCTGTCGGAGATGTTGCCCATCTCGTGCATGCCGTCGAGGGTGTAGGCGTAGCGCCCCTTGAGCCGCTCGCGGGCGTCCTTGCCGTTGGCCGGGTCGAAGCCGGTGGGGTTGTTCAGGATCGCGGCGAGCGCCGCCGACTGGCGCACGGTGAGGTCCTTGGCGTCCCGCCCGAAGTAGGCCTGGGAGGCGGCCTGGATGCCGTAGGCGCCGCGCCCGAAGTAGATGGTGTTGAGGTAGCCCTCCAGCACCTCCTCCTTCGAGTACTGGTTCTGGATCTTCAGGGAGAGGACCGCTTCCTTGATCTTCCGCTTCCAGGTGCGGTCCTGGGTCAGGTAGAGGATCTTCACGTACTGCTGGGTGATCGTGGACGCGCCCTGCGTCGAGTTGCCCTGGGCGTTGCTGAAGGCGGCACGCAGGATGCCGCGGGGGTCGATCCCCTCGTCGGTCCAGAAGGTGCGGTTCTCGGCCGCGACCACGGCGTTCTTGATCGAGTCCGGCATCTCGTCGTAGTCGATGGCGTCGCGGCGCTGGATCGCGAACTGCCCGATGTCGGTCTCGCCGTCGGAGTAGTAGACGTGCGTGGTCTCGGTGAGGAACTCCGAGTTCGCCTCCGGGATGTCGATCGTCTTGTAGGCGTAGACGAACGCGCCGATGCCGATCAGGGCGAGCACGAGCCCGAGGATGAGGCCCCACTTGAGGGTGGTCCGCAGCCGGGTCTTCCAGGTCTTGGGCGCAGCCTTCTTGGTGCTGCGTCGGGAGCTGCGCGAGCTGCCGCTCGCTGCGCCCGCCTTCCGCTTGCCTTGGGTCACGTCCTCACTCATTCGTGCTGGGGATCGGTACGGCGCCGACTCCCCCCGCCGAACGCCGCAGATCAGGGTACGGGCCAGTAGGTAGGGCTCCCTCATCGTGAACCGCGGGTGTCGTGCGGCCGACGGCCCGGCGACCACGTCCGCGACTTCCGACCCATCGAGAGTTCACGTTCGCGGGATATATCGGTACGATAGGTCGCATGGCACGTCGTGGAGAGACCATCGAGCTGGCAGTCCTCGGGCTGCTGCACGAGGGTCCGATGCACGGCTACGAGCTGCGCAAGCGGCTGAACCTGATGCTCGGCTGGGGCCGCCTGCTCTCCTACGGCTCCCTCTACCCGGCGCTGAAGAAGATGCTGCGCGGCAGCCTGATCGCCGAGGTCGCTCCCGACCAGGTGCCCGGCGTCGCGTCGCGTCGTCAGCGGATCGTCTACCAGTTGACCGACAAGGGCGCCGCCGAGTTCGAGCGGCTGATGTCCGAGGTCGGGCCCACCGCCTGGGAGGACGACAACTTCGACATCCGCTTCCGCTTCTTCTCCTCCACCGACATGGAGATCCGTCTCCGGGTCCTGGAGGGTCGCCGCTCCCGACTGCAGGAGCGGCTGGACCGCGTCCAGCGTGAGCTGGCGATGACCCAGAAGGAGGTCGACCGCTACGCCGCCGAGCTGCAACGGCACGGCGTCGAGTCGGTCGAGCGGGAGGTCCGCTGGCTCTCGGACCTGATCAACGCAGAACGAGGGGCGCGTACCGACACGCCGCCCCCTCCCCCGTCCCCGGCACCGTCGCCGGCGGGCAACGACTGACCACAGACGACGACGTGACCGGCGCACACCGCCGGTGACCTCACCACCGCGAGGAGACCCCTCGCACCGGACGGGCCCTTGCCGTCCACGACCACGACAGGAAGGACTCCCATGGGTTCGGTTCGAGTAGCGATCGCCGGCGTGGGCAACTGCGCGACGTCCCTGATCCAGGGCGTGCACTACTACCGGGACGCAGACCCGGCCAGCAGCGTGCCCGGTCTGATGCACGTCCAGTTCGGCGACTACCACGTGAGCGACGTGCAGTTCGTCGCCGCGTTCGACGTCGACGACAAGAAGGTCGGCAAGGACCTCTCGGAGGCGATCAACGCCAGCGAGAACAACACCATCCAGATCGCCGACGTGCCCACCCTCGGCATCGAGGTGCAGCGCGGCCCGACGCTGGACGGCCTGGGCAAGTACTACCGGGCCACCATCGAGGAGTCCGCGGCCGAGCCGGTCGACGTGGTCCAGGTGCTCAAGGACGCCGAGGTCGACGTCCTCGTCTCCTACCTCCCGGTGGGATCCGAGGAGGCCGACAAGTTCTACGCGCAGTGCGCGATCGACGCGGGCGTCGCCTTCGTCAACGCCCTGCCGGTCTTCATCGCCTCCGACCCCGAGTGGGCCGCCAAGTTCGAGGCCGCCGGCGTCCCGATCGTCGGTGACGACATCAAGTCGCAGGTCGGCGCCACCATCACCCACCGCGTGATGGCGAAGCTGTTCGAGGACCGCGGCGTCGCGCTGGACCGCACCTACCAGCTCAACGTCGGCGGCAACATGGACTTCAAGAACATGCTCGAGCGCGAGCGCCTGGAGTCCAAGAAGGTCTCCAAGACCCAGGCCGTCACCTCGAACCTGAACGGCTCGCTGGCCGGCAAGATCGACGACAAGAACGTCCACATCGGACCGTCGGACTACGTCGCCTGGCTCGACGACCGCAAGTGGGCCTACGTCCGCCTCGAGGGCCGCGCCTTCGGTGACGTCCCGCTGAACCTGGAGTACAAGCTCGAGGTCTGGGACTCCCCGAACTCGGCCGGCATCATCATCGACGCCGTCCGCGCCGCCAAGATCGCCAAGGACCGCGGCCACGGCGGCCCGATCCTCCCGGCCTCGGCCTACCTGATGAAGTCCCCGCCGGTGCAGATGGAGGACACCGAGGGTCGCGCCGAGCTCGAGGCGTTCATCAGGGGCGAGTGACTCAGTACGTGTCCGGTCGACCGGCCTCCGGTTGACCCAGTACGGCGAAGGGCCGGTCTCCCCCACGGGGAGGCCGGCCCTTCGGCATGACCCCGGGAGCCGGGGACTCAGACGGCGGTGGTCCGGATGCCCCTCAGCCCTCTGCCTCGCGCTTGATCCGCTCCAGGGTCTGCCGCATCCCGGTGCGCAGCCCGGCGGTGAACTTCTCCTGGCCGCCCAGCACGTGCTTGGTCAGGTTCATCGAGAGCGAGGAGATGCCGTCGGGGGTCTCCCGGCGCTGGGTCACCCGGGTGCCGGTCGCGGTGGGCTCGAGGGCGAAGGACCAGATGGTCTTGTTCTCCGCGATCCGGAAGGCGAAGTCGCCCGGGGTCGCGTCGGTGGGCGGGGAGAAGCGGACGATCTTGCCCTTGGTGGGCCAGACCAGCAGCTTCTGCCGGTTGATGTTGGAGAACTTCGCGCCCTGCTTCACGACGCCGCCCTTCACCGTGGAGCGGACCACCTGGGGGCTCCACTGCGCCATCCGCGGGACGTCGGTGACCAGCGCCCAGACCTTGGCCGGCGGGGCGTCGATCTCGATGGAGTCCTCGAGGAGCTTCTCGTACGTGTCCGTCATGCCGCGGAACATACTGCGAGTACGCCGTCGGCGGAAGGGACGTCCACCCGGGCCAACCCGGCCGGCTAGCCGCGCTCGGCCCACCAGCCCCGCAGTGCCGCGGTCGCGTCCTCGGTGCTCATCGGGCCGTTGTCCAGGCGCAGCTCGAGCAGGAACTTGTACGCCTCGCCGACCTCGCGGCCGGGGCCGATGCCCAGGATCTCCATGATCTGGTTGCCGTCGAGGTCCGGGCGCAGCGAGGCCAGCTCCTCCTCGGCCTCGAGCCGCTCGATCCGCGCCTCGAGGTCGTCGTAGGTGCGGGCCAGCCGCTGCGCCTTCCGCCGGTTGCGGGTGGTGCAGTCGGCGCGGGTCAGCACGTGCAGCCGGGCGAGCTGGTCACCGGCGTCGCGGACGTAGCGGCGCACCGCGGAGTCGGTCCACTCGCCGGTGCCGTAGCCGTGGAACCGCAGGTGCAGCTCGACCAGCGAGCAGACCGCGTCGGTGACGTCGTTGGAGAAGCGCAGCGCACGCATCCGCTTGCGGGTCAGCTTGGCGCCGACCACGTCGTGGTGGTGGAAGGTGACCGTGCCGTCGTCGAGGAACCGTCGCGTCTTCGGCTTGCCGACGTCGTGCATCAGCGCGGCGAACCGGGAGACGAAGTCGGGGCCGCCGTCCTCGCCGAGTCGGGCCTCGAGGTCGATCGACTGCTCCAGCACGGTGAGGGTGTGGTCGTAGACGTCCTTGTGCCGGTGGTGCTCGTCGCGCTCCAGCTTGAGCGCGGGCAGCTCCGGGAGGACCCGGTCGGCCAGCCCGGTCTCCACCAGCAGCTCGAGGCCGAGCCGCGGCTGCGGGGCGGAGATCAGCTTCACCAGCTCGTCGCGCACCCGCTCGGCGGAGATGATCTCGATCCGGTCCGCCATCGCGGTCATCGCGGCGACCACCTCGGGAGCGACGGTGAAGCCGAGCTGCGCTGCGAACCGGGCCGCCCGCATCATCCGCAGCGGGTCGTCGGAGAAGGAGTCCTCGGGGCGACCGGGGGTGCGCAGGACGCCGGTGGCCAGGTCGACGACGCCGCCGAACGGGTCCTCGAGCTCGCGCCCGGGCACCTTCACCGCCATCGCGTTGACCGTGAAGTCGCGCCGGCCCAGGTCGCCGGCCAGGCTGTCGCCGTACTCGACGTCGGGCTTGCGGCTGTCCGGGTCGTAGGCCTCGGACCGGTACGTCGTCACCTCGACCACCCACTCGCCCAGCCGGGCGCCGATGGTGCCGAAGTCGCGCCCCATGTCCCACCACGCGTCGCCCCACGCGCGGAGGATCCGCTCGCTCACCTCCGGGCGCGCCGAGGTGGTGAAGTCGAGGTCGTTGGAACGGCGGCCGAGCATCGCGTCGCGCACCGGGCCGCCGACCAGGTGGAGCTCGTGCCCGGCGGCGGCGAACCGCTCGCCGAGCTCGTCGACGACCGGCGCGATCCGGTCCAGCTCGGCGGTCACCGCGGCCTGCACGTCGACCACCCGCCGTGCGTCGCCGCCGGCGTCGGGGGTCCCGGCGGGTCCGGTCGGCGGGGCATCGGTGCGGTCGGTCACGGCGCAGAAGTCTAGGGCGTGCCGGGCCGCATCCGGTCCTCGCCGGGGTGCGTGCGGCGCAGGGCGCAGCGCGACCTCGGCCCCGGCTGCCTCGCCCCTCACCCCCGGACCCGACCGGCGGCCCGGTTCGGCCCGCCCTCCGCGAGCGGGCCGACCCTCCCCACTACGCTCGTGGGGTGGTTCAGCACTCCCGGTCCCTGCGCGTCGCCGCGGGCCTCGTGACCGGGCTGCTGACCCTGATCGGTACGACGACAGCCGCGCCCGCCGCCCGGGCCGACGCCCCCGCGGCATCACCGGCTCGGGCGCCGTCCACCGTCGGCGTCGCGGACCGGCGCGACGACACCCGGGCGGCCTCGACCGAGGACGACGCCCCGCTGGCGCTCACCATCGACGCCCTCGACCCCGGCGTGCTGCCGCGCACCGGACCGGTCACCATCAGCGGCACGATCACCAACACCGACGACGTCGCGTGGAACGAGATCCACCTCTACCCCTACCTGAACACCGACGACTGCCGTGCCGACGGCACCTGCGGCGGTCCGATGACCACGGTGGAGGAGCTGGTCGAGGCGGCCGACTCCGATCCGGAGACGCCGGTCGGGGAGCGGATCACCGACCTGGAGATCCGGGACACCGTCACCGAGCTCGCACCCGGGGCCACGATGACGTTCGGCCTGACCATCCCGCAGCGGGTGCTGCGCCAGGAGATCGGCGACCCCGAGCCGGGGGTCTACTGGTTCGGCGTGCACGCGTCGGGCTACTCCGAGGACACCCCCCGCGACGACTTCGCGGACGGACGGGCACGGACCTTCCTGCCCTACGTGCCCACCGGGAAGGAGGCGCCCGCCGGCACCGTCGACGCCGCGGTCGTGCTGCCCCTGCGCGCGCCGATCACCCACCGCGCCGACGGGTCGCTGACCCGCACCAAGCGGTGGGAGCGTCGACTCTCCGCCGACGGCTACCTGGGCCGGATGCTCGGCTTCGGCGAGGCCGCGGACGGCCGCACCGTCAGCTGGCTGGTCGACCCGGCCGTGCTGGACACCGTGCGCAAGCTGGCCAACGGGAACGTCCCGCGCCAGCTGCTGCCCGACGTACCCGAGGACGACGGCGAGGGCGACGGCGGCGAGTCGGAGTCGCCGACCGACGAGGAGACCACCGAGGAGCCGGAGGTCGACCTGGACACCGCGCCGGGCGTGGACGGCCTGCCGAACGCCCAGCCCTGGCTCGACCGGGCCCAGCCCGCGCTAACGGGCGAGGAGATCCTCACCCTGCCCTACGGCGACCCCGACCTCTCCGGTGCGGGCACCGCCACCGCCGACCTCTACGCCGCCGCCCGCGACCAGCAGGGCGACGTGCTCAGCGCCTGGAACGCCGCGACCACGCCGGCGGTCGCCGGTCCGGACGGCTACCTGGCACCCGACGTCTTCGCGGAGCTCTCCGACGAGCCGGTGGCGCTGCTCACCGACCGGATGTTCGGTCAGCAGGAGTATCCGGACGGAGCGCCGGCCACCGGCGAGGTCGACGGCGCCGCGGTGGCGGTCACCTCCTCCGCCGCGGCCAGCGGCGGTCCCGGCCCCAACGACCGGCAGACCGCGGTGGCGCTGCGGCAGCGGCTGCTCAGCGAGGCGGCCCTGCGGTTGGTCGAGGACGACCTCGCCCCGGACCCGGTCCTCCTGGAGATCCCCGCGACGGTCTCCGCCGACGACGCCGACGAGTTCTGGGACGGGCTGGACCAGCCCTGGCTGAGCCTGACCGGCGTCGGCCCGGTGGTCGCCGGCGAGCGGACCGCGATCGACGCCGACTCCCTCACCTACCCCGACGAGCAGGCCGCCCAGGAGCAGCAGCCCAGCCTCTACGGCGAGGCGGAGCTGCTCACCCGGTCCGGGGCGACCCTGCAGAGCATCCTCGGCGAGGACTCCACGGTCGGCGGCGAGGTCACCCGGGAGGCCCTGGCCGGGACGTCGTTCGAGCTGCGCGGCGACGACCGCGCCACCACCCGGCTCTCGGTGTCGCGGGCCCGGATCGACCGGCGGCTCGGCTCGGTCGAGATCAGCGCTCCCCCCGGCGTCACCCTGTCCAGCTCGTCGGGCCGGTTCTCGGTGACCATCAGCAACGACCTGGAGTACATCGTGCAGGTCCAGGTGGTCGCCGACGGCGACTCCGGGGTGGAGATCGATGCCGGCGACCCGATCGTGCTCGGCGCCGACAGCCGCACCTCGGTGTCGCTGGAGGTGCACACCACCCGGCCCGGCGTCCACGACGTACGGCTCGAGCTGACCGACATCGAGGGCGAGCCGCTCGGCTCCTCCGACACCGTCCCGGTCCGCTCCGGTCAGGTGAGCATCGTGATCTGGGGGATCATCGGTGCCGGCGTCGCGATCCTCTTCGTGGCGATCGCGATCCGCCTGATCAAGCGGATCCGGCGAGCCCGGGCATCGCGCCGATGAGCACACCCGTCGGTGAGGGACCCGCCGTCGAGGAGACCGCCGGACTGGCGCGCGACGACGACGGCCAGCGTGCCGTGCTCCGCAACACCATGGTGATGGCCGCCGGCACGGTGGTCTCCCGGGCCAGCGGGTTCGTCCGGTCGATGCTGCTGGCCGCGGCCCTCGGGCTGGGCCTGCACGCGGACATCTTCACCGTCGCCAACACCGTGCCGAACATGCTCTACGTGCTGCTGGCCGGCGGCGTCTTCAACGCGGTGCTGGTGCCGCAGCTGGTCCGCGCGATGAAGGACGACAGCGACGGCGGGGCGGCGTACCTGAACCGGGTGATGACCCTCGCGCTGCTCTTCCTCGGCAGCGTCACCGTGCTGCTGGTGGCCGCCGCGCCACTGGTGATGGACGTCCTGCTCAGCAACGCCTACCAGGCGCCGGACATGGCCGACGAGCGCCAGTCGGCGATCGACTTCGCCCGCTACTGCCTGCCCCAGGTCTTCTTCTACGGCATGTTCGTGCTGGTCGGGCAGGTGCTGAACGCGCGCGGCCGGTTCGGGCCGATGATGTGGGCGCCGATCGCCAACAACGTCATCTCGGTGGTGGTGCTGGTGACCTACCTGTTCGTCTTCGGGCCGGCCACGGTGGCGGAGTCCAACAGCGGCTTCTCCCCCGGTGAGGAGGCGCTGCTCGGCATCGGCTCCACCCTCGGCATCGCCGCGCAGTTCCTGATCCTGCTGCCCTACCTGCGGTCGGCGGGCGTGCGCTACCGCCCGCGCTTCGACTTCCGCGGTGTCGGGCTGGGCCACACCCTGCGGCTGGGTGCCTGGACGGTCGGCTTCGTGATCGTCAACCAGCTCGCCTACACCGTGGTCGTCCGGCTCGCCTCGGGCGGCACGGCCAGCGGTGCGGACGGCACCGGTATCACCATCTACTCCAACGCGATGCTGGTCGCGATGGTGCCGCACTCGATCATCACCGTCTCCCTGGCGACGGCGATCCTGCCCCGGCTCTCCCGGTCGGCCGCGAGCGACGACATCGCCTCGCTGACCCGAACGCTGAGCGCCACGGTCCGCACCGCACTGGTGGTCGCGGTGCCGTTCGCCGCGCTGATGCCGGCGATCGCGCTCCCGCTCGCGCACGCCCTGTGGGGCCACGGCGCGGCGGCGGAGACCTATCCGCGGTTCGTCGAGCCGCTGGTGCTGTTCGCCGCCGGGATCGTGGTCTTCACCATCCACTACCTGGTGCTGCGGGCGTTCTACGCGCTGGAGAAGAACCGGCTGGTCTTCTTCATCCAGTGCGCGATCGCGGCCACCAACATCGGGGTGGCGATCGCCCTGGTGCGCAGCACCGACCCGGAGCACACCACCTCGGCGCTGATCGTCGCCTACATCACCGCCTACGCGGTCGGGTCGCTGATCTCGGTGGTCGTCCTCGGCCTGCTGCTGCGCCGTCGCGGCACCAGCGGAGCGCTGCGCACCGGGTGGCTCGGTTTCACGCTGCGCCTCGCCGCGGCGGCCGTCGGCGTCACCGTGGTCTCGGTGACGCTGCGCATCGTCGTGGACGACACGATCACCGAGCTGTTCGGCGAGCCGGGGTGGGCGCTCTCCGCGGTCGAGGTCGCGCTGGTGGGCGGCGGCACGGTCGCGGTCTACCTGGCCAGCGCCGGGCTGTTCCGGCTCACCGAGGTCACCGCGGTGACCCGGACCGTCTTCTCCCGGGTTCGTCGAGGATGACCTCACCGGCCCCCGAGCGGCCTACCATTGACCTGCGATCAGAGAGGACTGGAGTGGCTACGTCGACACGCCCGGGCGATGTGCTCGCCGGCCGCTACCGCCTGATCGACCTGCTGAGCGAGAGCGGTGGCGGTCGCTTCTGGCGAGCGCACGACAAGATCCTCGAGCGGTACGTCGCCCTCCACGTGATCACCGAGTCCGACCCGCGGGCCGAGTCCCTGCTGGCCGCCGCCCGCTCCTCGGCGAAGGTGCTGGACTCCCGGATCCTGCGGGTGCTGGACGCCGAGACCCAGGACGGCCTCTGCTTCGTGGTCAACGAGTGGGGCACCGGCACCTCGCTGGACATCCTGGTCACCCACCGCGGGGCGATCGACCCCGGTCCGGCGGCGTGGATGGTGGCCGAGATCGCCGAGGCGATGGCCCGCGCCCACGAGGCCGACGTGCCGCACGGCCGGCTGAACCCGGAGAACGTGCTGATCGACCAGCAGGGTGGGGTGAAGCTGATCGGCCTGTGCGTCGACGCCGCCCTGCACGGCCTGCCGCCGGGCGGCACCGAGCAGGACCGGGCCGACATCGGCGGCCTGCTCTACTGCGCGCTGACCGCCCGCTGGCCCGGACCGTCGGCCTCCGAGGTCGCCGCCGCCCGGACCTACCACGGCGTGCCGCTGGCCCCGCGGCAGATGGTCCCCGGGGTGCCGCGCGCGCTGGACGCGATCTGGCGCGAGATCGACCAGCAGCGCCGCCAACCCGCCCAGCAGCATCGCTGGCGCGTCCCCGCGGTCGGGTACGGCGAGCACCCCGACGTCTCCAGCGCGGCCTCGATCTCCGAGCGGCTGATGGAGTTCGTCGGCGACGCGAGCGAGATGTCGTTCGCGCTGGCCGCGGCCAGCCTGCCGATCAACCAGGTGCGGCCGGTGTCGCTGCCGGCGCTGAGCGACCCGCCGGTGCGGCTCCCGCGGCCCGAACCCGAACCGGATCCCGAGCCCGAGCCCGAGCCTGAGCCGACGGCCGAGCAGGAGACCGCGATCTCCTCGGTGGCCGAGGCGGCCGAGGCGGCCGAGGCGGCCGAGGCGGCCGAGCGGGCCGCCGCGGACGCGACGCCGGACGAGCAGGACCTCGACATCCCCTCGCCCTCGGAGATCCGGGCGCTCACCGAGCAGCCCACCGAGGCCGGGATGCCGGTCTTCGGCGAGGACGACGAGGTGAGCTGGATGCGGGCGCGCGCCACGCCCCGCCGCCACCACCGCCCTTCGAGGACCCGCCCGAGCGCCCGCTCTTCGCTCCGGAGACCCCGGAGGGGGCCGCCGCCCGCCTGGCACGCGCCCAAGCGGCCAACCCCAGCCCGGTCCAGGTCGCCACCGACACCCGCAACCGCACCCCGGGGCCGGGCGACTACTGGCCCTGGGACGACGCCGACCACACCGGCACCGCGGAGCGGGTCGCGGTCGACGACGACGGGGTGCCGGGCCGGTCCTGGCTCCGGCTCGCGCTCGGCGTCGGGCTGGTCGTCGTACTGCTGGTGGCGGTGGTGCTGGCGTTCAACGTGGGACGCGGGCGCACGCCGCTGGGTCAGGAGGAGGAGTCCGGTCCGGTGCGGGGCAGCTCGCCGGCGCCCAGCGTGGCGCCGACCGCGATCCCCGACACCGAGGCGATCGACTTCGACCCCTACGGCGACGGCGGCGAGAACCCCGAGACCGCGCCGCTGGCGGTGGACGGCGACCCGGCCACCGCGTGGCGCACCTCGACCTACAACGACCAGCTCGGCCCGGAGGCGCCCGCGCTCAAGCCGGGGGTCGGCCTGGTCGTCGACCTCGGCGAGATCCGCACGGTGACCGAGGTCGACCTGCAGCTGCTCGCCGGCGAGGCGGACGTCGAGGTGTCGATCGGTCGGGAGATGCCGGAGGAGGCCCCGGCCGGCGAGGCGACGATCGGCGCCGGCAGCGTGGGCACCTCCAGCACGATCACCGCCGACGCCGAGGCGATCAGCCAGGGCACGACCACCGGGCGCTACCTGCTGGTGTGGTTCACTTCGTTGCCGCAGGTGCCCGACGGGTTCCGCGCCGAGCTGGCGGAGGTGGTGGTGCGTGGACACTGAGCTCACCGATGTCGAGCTCTTGCGTGCCCACGTCGCCGGGGACGCCGAGGCGTTCGGCCTCCTCTTCGCCCGCCACCGGGACCGGCTGTGGGCGGTCGCGCTGCGCACCTGCGGCGATCCCGAGACCGCTGCCGACGGGCTCCAGGACGCGATGATCGCGGCGTTCCGACGGGCGGACTCGTTCCGCGGCGACGCCCGGGTCACCACCTGGCTGCACCGGGTCGTGGTCAACTCCTGCCTGGACCGGCTGCGGTCGGCGCAGGTGCGTCGTACCGACCCGCTGCCCGACGACCTCGACGACGCCGAGCACCTGGTGCGCACCACCGTGGACCCGGACCCCGGCACCGATCCGGCCCACACCTACGACCGGGTCGAGCGGCGCGCGGCGGTGCTGGAGGCCCTGGGCCGACTCACCCCCGAGCAGCGGGCCGCCGTGGTGCTGGTCGACATGGAGGGCTACTCGGTGGCGGAGGTCGCCGAGATCCTCGAGTGCGCTGAGGGCACCGTGAAGAGCCGCTGCTCGCGGGCCCGGGCCCGTCTCTCGGTGCTGCTCGCCGACCTGCTGCCCGACGGTGAGCAGCGTCACCGACCCTCCGCGGCCCCGGAGCGGAACCGTCCGACCGGGACGGACGTCGGATCAGGGACCCGCCGCGGGCCACCGCCGGCCGCCACGACGCTCGACTGAGCGTCGCGCGACCGACCCCGGCGCTCCCGGCGTACCCCCTCCGCGAGGACCACCCATGACCACCCCCCACGACCCGCACGACGGGTCCGCGACCGACCCGGCCCCGCTCGACCCCGCCCGGGACGCGGCGGTACGCCGCCTGCTGGCCGAGGCCGGCGGTCCCGAGACCGTGCCCGACGACGTCGCCGCGCGCCTGGACGACACCCTGGCCGACCTGGTCGGCGAGCGCACCGACCCGCCCACGGCTCCGGCCACCGGGACCGTCACCGACCTCGCCTCCCGGCGCCGGCGCCGGGTGATGCGGGGGGTCCTGGGCGCCGCGGCAGCGGTGGTCGTGATCGGACTGGGCCTGCAGTTCACCGACGACGTGACCAGCGACGACGTCTCGACCCTGGCCGACGGCGAGCCCGAGCGGGGCAACGACGCCGCCGGCTCGATCGCCCCGGAGGAGTCCTCGGCGCAGGCAGCACCCGAGGACGAGCTGTTCGCCGACGCCGACGCGGGGGCCGATCGGGACGGCGACGCGGGCTCCTCGGAGCGCTCGCAGGCCGACGCCGCGCCGAACACCCTGGCCGAGGCGAAGCGCCGTACCGTGCACGAGCCGGTCCCGGTGCTGCACGACCGCAGCATGCGCGACGACCTGCTCCGGATGCAGGACCGCTACCTGCCCTCGCCCGCCACCGCGGACTACTCCGGCGCCCAGGTGACCGCCCCCCGGGGCTTCGCCTGCGCCGACATGGACCTGGGCCACGGCATCTTCGTCGGAGCCCGCTACCGCGGGGAGACGGCGCTGGTCGGCTTCCGGGAGCCGGTGGGCTCGACCCAGGTCGCCGACGTGCTGCGCTGCGGCACCGACGACGTGCTGCGCTCGATGACGCTCCCGGCTCCCTGAGCTCCGGCTTCCCGGCTTCCTGACGTCCGGCGCGCCGGACGGGTCTGGGGCGGGGAATCTTCCCGCCTACGATCGGGTTGGGATGATCGCGCCCGCCGTTCCCAGAGGAGACTTCGTGAGCACCAGCCCGACCCCGACCGACCCGATGTCGGCCCCCGCAACGTCATCGTCATCGGCTCCGGTCCTGCCGGCTACACCGCGGCGATCTACAGCGCCCGCGCCAACCTCGAGCCGCTGGTCTTCGAGGGCTCGGTCACCGCCGGCGGCGCCCTGATGAACACCACCGAGGTGGAGAACTTCCCCGGCTTCCGCGACGGCATCCAGGGCCCCGCCCTGATGGACGAGATGCGCGCCCAGGCCGAGCGCTTCGGCGCCGAGCTGATCGCCGACGACGTGGTCGAGGTCGACCTCACCGGCCCGATCAAGATCGTCAAGACCGCCACCGACACCTACACCGCCCGCGCCGTGGTGCTCGCGATGGGATCCGGCTACCGCAAGCTCGACCTCCCCAACGAGGACACCCTCTCCGGGCGCGGCGTCTCCTGGTGCGCCACCTGCGACGGCTTCTTCTTCCGCGACCAGAACATCGCCGTCGTCGGCGGCGGCGACTCCGCGGTCGAGGAGGCCACCTTCCTGACCCGGTTCGGCTCCAAGGTCACCCTGATCCACCGCCGCGACGAGCTCCGCGCCTCCAAGATCATGCAGGAGCGGGCCTTCGCCGACCCCAAGCTCGAGGTCGTGTGGAACTCCGAGGTCGCCACCATCAACGGCACCGACTCCCTGGAGTCCCTCACCCTGCGCGACACCGTCACCGGGGAGACCTCCGAGCTGCCGGCCACCGGCCTGTTCATCGCGATCGGCCACCTGCCCCGCTCGGAGCTGCTGACCGGCCAGGTCGACCTCGACGACGAGGGCTACGTGCTGGTCGCCCCCGACTCGACCGCGACCAACCTGCCCGGCGTCTTCGCCTCCGGCGACCTCGTCGACCACCGCTACCGCCAGGCGATCACCGCCGCCGGCACCGGATGCGCAGCCGCCCTCGACGCCGAGAAGTACCTGGCCGAGCTCGACTTCGCCACCTCCACGGCCGCCGACGCGGTGGCCGCGGCCACCAGCTGACCTGCAGCTCACACCGGCGACGGGAACAGGGTCCCCGCGCTCGGTGTTCAACCAGATAGCACCGCACACACCGAGGGGCCGACAGGCCCAGACGAAGGGAAAGATTGTCGTGGGCAACATCGCAGCCGTGACCGACGCCGAGTTCGACGCGCAGGTCCTCAAGTCCGACAAGCCGGTCCTGGTCGACTTCTGGGCCGAGTGGTGCGGTCCGTGCCGCCAGGTCGCCCCGATCCTGGACGAGATCGCCGGCCAGCACGCCGACAAGGTCGACTTCTTCAAGATGAACGTCGACGAGAACCCGGTCACCCCCGCGTCCTACCGCGTCACCGGCATCCCCACCATCAACGTCTACCAGAACGGTGAGGTCGTGAAGACCATCGTCGGCGCCCGCCCCAAGGCCGCGCTGCTCAAGGAGCTCGCCGAGTTCACCGGCTGACCTCCACGCGCCTCGACGGCCGGCGTCCCCGACGGGGCGCCGGCCGTCGGCGTACCGGGGCGGAAAGTCGGTGGCGCCCTCCTGCGAGAATGCGGGGGTGCGCCAGATCCGTCAGAGCCAGAAGCTCCGCGATGTCCGGTACGACGTGCGCGGGCCCATCCTCGTCGAGGCCCAGCGCCTGGAGGCCGAGGGCCACCGCGTCCTCAAGCTGAACATCGGCAATCCCGCCCCGTTCGGGTTCGAGGCGCCCGAGGCGATCCTGGCCGACATGCGCCACCACCTGTCCGAGGCGCAGGGCTACAGCGACTCGCGCGGGATCTACTCCGCGCGCACCGCCGTCGCGCAGTACTACCAGTCCCGCGGGCTGCAGTACACCGAGGTGGAGGACGTCTTCATCGGCAACGGCGTCTCCGAGCTGATCTCGATGGTGCTGCAGGCGTTCGTCGACGACGGCAACGAGATCCTGGTGCCAGCGCCCGACTACCCGCTGTGGACCGGCGCGGTGACCCTCTCCGGAGGTGTCCCGGTGCACTACCGGTGCGACGAGGACAACGACTGGATGCCGGACCTGGCCGACATCGAGGCCAAGATCACCGAGCACACCCAGGCGCTGGTGATCATCAACCCCAACAACCCCACCGGCGCTGTCTACAGCAAGGAGATGGTCGCCGCGCTGGTCGACATCGCCCGGCGCCACGAGCTGGTCGTGTTCGCCGACGAGATCTACGAGAAGATCCTCTTCGACGACGCCGTGCACCACCACGCGGCGGAAGCCGCCGGCACCGACGTGCTGTGCCTGACCTTCAGCGGCCTGTCCAAGGCCTACCGGGTCTGCGGCTATCGCGCAGGCTGGGTGATGATCTCCGGCCCGAAGGAGGTGGCCGAGGAGTTCCTCGAGGGCCTCACCCTGATCGCGAACATGCGGATGTGCGCCAACGTGCCCGCCCAGCACGCGATCCAGACCGCGCTGGGCGGCTACCAGTCGATCAACGAGCTGATCGTGCCCGGTGGGCGCTTCTACGAGCAGGCGATGCTCGCCGACCGGATGCTCAACGAGATCCCCGGTGTCTCCTCGGTCCGGCCCCGCGGCGCTCTCTACTGCTTCCCGCGCCTGGATCCCGAGGTCTACGGCATCGTCGACGACGAGGAGTTCGTGATCGAGCTGCTCCGGGCGAAGAAGATCCTGGTCACCCACGGCACCGGCTTCAACTGGCCCCAGCCCGACCACTTCCGGCTGGTCACGCTGCCCGACGTGGAGATGCTGGAGGAGGCGATCACCCGGATCGCGGACTTCCTCGCCACGCGCCGCTGAGCGGTCCCCCTACGCTTGCCTCAACGACCCCGTCCGAGAGGCCCTCGATGCTCGACATCACCTACCCGCCCGTCATCTTCACCGCGAAGGTGCTCTTCAAGGTGCTCGGGCAGCGGTTCCAGCTCACCGGCACCGAGAACGTGCCGCGCAAGGGTGGTGCCCTGCTGGCGATCAACCACACCGGGTACGTCGACTTCATCTACGCCGGCCTCGGTGCGCACCCGTCCAAGCGGCTGGTCCGGTTCATGATCAAGAAGGAGATGATGGACGCCCCCGGCGTCGGTCATCTGCTCCGCTCCTTCCACCACATCCGGGTGGACCGCGGCTCCGGCGTGCAGTCGGCCAAGGACGCCATCGACTACCTGCGCCGGGGCGAGATCGTCGGCATCTACCCCGAGGCCACCATCTCCCGCTCCTTCGAGATCAAGGAGCTCAAGAGTGGTGCCGTCCGGATCGCGGCCGAGGCCGGTGTCCCGCTGATCCCGGTCATCGTCTGGGGACCGCACCGGCTGATGACCAAGGACCACCCCGGGACTTCTCCCGGTCGAAGAAGACGATCGCGGTCAAGGTCGGCGAGCCGATGCACCCCACCGGTGAGCACCCGAACGAGGAGACCGCCGCGCTGCGCACCGCGATGCAGCTGATGCTCGACGAGGTGATCGAGGCCTACCCCGAGGACGAGAAGGCCCCGGATCGTGGTGGACCCCGCCCGCTTCGGTGGCTCCGCGCCGACCCCGAGCGCGCCGCGGAGCTGGACGCCGCGGAGCTGCGGGAGCGGGCAGCCAAGCGGGCAGCGAAGGCCGCCGAGAAGCGCGCCACCGAGAAGTAGTCCCGCTCCGCCGCCGACAGCCCGCGCCCGAGTCGGCCCGATCCGAGCTTCGGCGCGCCACCACGTGTGTTGCACGTGAAACGCGCGTGGCGGTGTCTCTTCGTCGCCAAAGCGACTCGTCGATCTGTCGCCTTATCGCTTTGTCGACAAATGCGAAGGCCGCCACCCGCGTTCGGGTGGCGGCCTCGTTCGCCGTCGGGGGACGTCAGATCGGCCGGTCCTGGCGGTTGCGCGGATCGATCAGGTCCACGATCCGCTGCAGGTCGCCGGTGTTCGCGAACTCGATGGTGACCTTGCCCTTGGACTTGCCCAGGTCGATCTTCACCCGGGTCTCCAGGCGGTCGCCGAGCCGGTCGGAGAGCTCCGAGAGGCCCGGAGCGGTCGGCTTGGTACGTCGTACCCGCGGCTTCGTGCCGGGCGTCTCGCCCAGCGCCACGATCTCCTCCAGCGCGCGCACGCTGATGCCCTCGGCGACCACACGCTGAGCGAGCTTGTCCTGCTGCTCGGCGTCGGTGACACCCAGCAGTGCCCGAGCGTGACCGGCGGAGAGCACCCCGGCCGCCACCCGCCGCTGTGCCGCGGGGGTCAGCTTGAGCAGGCGCAGGGTGTTGCTGATCTGCGGACGGGAGCGGCCGATCCGCTGGGCCAGCTCCTCGTGGGTGCAGGCGAAGTCCTCCAGCAGCTGCTGGTAGGCGGCCGCCTCCTCCAGCGGGTTGAGCTGGCTGCGGTGCAGGTTCTCCAGCAGCGCGTCGCGCAGCATGTCGGTGTCGTCGGTCTCGCGGACGATCGCCGGGATCGTCTCCAGGCCCGCCTGCTCGGTGGCGCGCCACCGACGCTCACCCATCACCAGCTCATAGGAGTCGGCGGACGTCCGGCGCACCACGACGGGCTGGAGCAGCCCGATCTCCTTGATCGAGTGGACCAGTTCGGCCATCTGGTCCTCGTCGAAGACCTGCCGCGGGTTCACCGCGTTCGGCCGGATCGCTCCGACCGGGATCTCGGCGAAGTAGGCGCCCTCGACCGGCTGCAGAGCCGATTCCGCGCTCTGCGGGCCTGCCGCAGATCCGGTGGACCCAGGGTCCGCCACGTCGCTGGACGGCGCTCTCGCGGCAAAGTCCGAATCCTGAACTACACCCTTGACATTCGCGGTCTCAGTGGGTGCCTTTTCGGGCTCGGGCGGTGCACTCGGGATCAGCGACCCGAGACCTCGTCCGAGGCCCCGGCGCGGTGGGTTCGCCATGCTCAGTTGCCCCCTCGTTCGATGACTTCGCGGGCCGCCTCGAGATAGCTGAGCGCACCCGGCGACGTCGGGTCGTAGGTGATCACGGTCTGCGCGTACGACGGCGCCTCGCTGACCCGGACGGACCGCGGGATCGACGTCTTCAGCACTTGGCCGGAGAAGTGTTCGCGCACCTCGGCCGCCACTCCGGCCGCGAGCCGGGTGCGACCGTCGTACATGGTGAGCAGGATGGTGGAGACGGTGAGGTCCTGGTTCAGGTGCGCCTTGACCATCTCGACCGTGTTGAGCAGCTGGCCCAGCCCCTCGAGCGCGTAGTACTCCGCCTGGATCGGGATCAGCATCTCCGACGCCGCCACCAGCGCGTTCAGCGTGAGCAGGCCGAGCGAGGGCGGGCAGTCGATCAGCACGTAGTCGAACCGGTCCTCGCCGACCTCGGCGGCGGAACCGACCCGGGGGTGGCCGAAGATCGCCTTCTTCAGGCGTCCCTCCCGGGCCACCACGCTGACCAGCTCGATCTCTGCGCCGGCCAGGTCGATCGTCGCCGGCACCACCCACAGGTCGCTGATCTCGGGGCACTGCTGGGCGATCTCGGTCAGCGCCGTGCCCTCCACCAGCGCGTCGTACGTCGACAGCGTGCCGCGGTGGTGATCGATGTTCAGCGCGGTGGAGGCGTTGCCCTGCGGGTCCAGGTCGACCACCAGCACCCGCTGTCCCAGCTGGGTCAGCGACGCGGCCATGTTCACCGTGGACGTCGTCTTGCCCACGCCGCCCTTCTGGTTCGCCACGACGAAGACCCGGGTCGACTCCGGCCGCTGCATCTGCTCGTGCGGGATGCCCTGGCGGACCTGGACCGTGCGCTGCGCGGCCTGGGCCAGCGGCGTCTGGTGGTCGTCGTAGTCGGTTGTCACCTCGGCCAGCTCGGCCGCGGTCCGGACGGTTCGCACCGGCTCGCCCGCCGATGTTCCACGTGAAACGTCCACGTCGTTGTCTCCTTCAGCCCCGGGTTCGCCCTGTGGATAACTTGCGGCGAACTGTGGAATCTCACGCTCAGAGGGATGGTCATCACCGGTGGAAAACCCATGGGACGGGTCTGGGGTCACGTCCGTCTCCTCTGCTTCTTCGACCGCTTCGACGAAGGCCTGGCACCCGTGGACGATCCGCGGGCGCTGGAAGTGCGCAACGATACCCGCGGTTCACCGGCCCAGGTGACCCGGACCAGACGGACGGAGCCGGCATCGGGGTCGTCGTACTCGACGATCTCGGCGGGCGCACAACCCCAGGCGCTCAGCACATCGCCGGCGTCGGCCAGCTCGTCCTCGGCCGAGGACCCCTTCATCACCGTCAGCGAACCGCCGGCGGCCACCAGCGGCATGCACCAGGGGACCAGGCGCTCCATCGCCGAGACCGCACGCGCGGTGACCACGTCGAAGGACTGTTTCCCGTGAAACATCTCCGCCCGACCACGGGCGACCACCACGTTGTCCAGGCCCAGCTCGGCGACGACCTCCTCCAAGAAGGTGGTCCGCCGCAGCAACGGCTCCACCAGCGTGACGTGGAGGTCGGGGCGGGCGATCGCGAGGACCAGGCCGGGCAGGCCGGCACCGGAGCCGATGTCGGCTACCCGGGCGCCCCGGGGGAGGGCGGGTGCCATGAGCACGGAGTTGAGCAGGTGCCGGTCCCAGATCCGCGGCGCCTCGCGGGGGCCGATCAGTCCCCGCACCACGCCGTCGGTCCGCAACAGTTCGGCGTAGCGGGCAGCCAGTGGCAGACGGTCCGGCCCGAACAGCCGCGCGGCCGCGGGGGGAACCTCATTCCCACCCGCGGCCGCGTCCGGAGCATGTTCCACGTGAAACGTCACTCCTCCGACGGAAGCACCACGACGTAGCGTCGCGGCTCGACGCCGGCCGACTCCGAGGTCAGTCCGGCCGCCGCGACCGCGTCGTGCACGACCTTGCGCTCGAACGGGGACATCGGCTCCAGCGACTCCGGCTCACCGGAGGCACGCACGCGCTCGGCGGCCTCCTCGCCGAGCCTGGTCAGTCGGGACCGCTTGTCCGCCCGGTAGCCCGACACGTCCAGCATCAGCCGCGACCGCTCACCGGTCTCCCGGTAGACAGCGAGCCGGGTGAGCTCCTGGAGCGCCTCCAGCACCTTGCCGTCGCTGCCCACCAGCTGGTTCAGGTCGGCGCCCACGATGGAGACCGACGCACGGTCGATCTCGACGTCCATGTCCAGGTCGCCGTCGAGGTCGGCGATGTCGAGGAGCTCCTCGAGGTAGTCGGCGGCGATGTCACCTTCCCGCTCCAGGCGTTCCACCCGACTGCCGGGGGCGCCTGCCTCCTCAGCGTCCTCGTCGGAGTCGTCGGAGTCGTCCGACTCATCGGTCTCCACGACGTCGTCGGTCTCCACGACCTCGGCCGACTCGTCGCTCGGTGCCGACTGCTCGGTCTCCACCGACTCGTCGGTCTCCGACGTGGTCTCCAGGTCGGTCTCTGTGCTCACTTGCCGTCTCCCTTGTTCTGGCTGGGACGGTTCTGCCCGCCCGAGGACTTCTTGCGCGCTGAGCGCGTCTGACGCTTCGGTTGCTCACGCTGGGTGGGGCGCCGCTCGCTCTCGGTGGGAGCCTCCGGCTCCTCCTCCTCGATCACGACACCGTGCTTGGCCGCCTTCTCCTTGTCCCGGGCCTCCTTCGCCGCGAAGGCGGGCGTGCCGGGCGCCGGGTTGTTGCGGATGACGTAGAACTGCTGGCCCATGGTCCAGATGTTCGAGGTGGTCCAGTAGAGGACGACGCCGATCGGGAAGGCCACGCCGGTCACCGCGAAGACGAACGGCAGCACGTAGAGCAGCACCTTCTGCTGCTGCGCGTAGGGGCCCGACATCGCGTCCGCGGGCATGTTCTTCATCATCAGCTGGCGCTGCGTGGTGAAGCTGGTGACCACCATGGTGGCGAAGAGGACGAACGCCACCATCATCACCAGCGCGTTCGGGTCCGGGCCCCAGACCCGGGCACTCCAGAACGAGTCCGCGATCGGGATCTTTCCGAAGATCTCCGACTGTCCGAACTGGACCGCCTTCTCCTCGGTGAGGAAGCCGTGCGCGGTCCCGTTACGGGCCGCCTGGTCGAGGATCCGGAAGAGCGCGAAGAAGATCGGCATCTGCAGCAGCAGCGGCAGGCAGGAGGCGAACGGGTTGGTCCCGGCCTCCTTGTAGAGCTTCATCGTCTCCTCGGCGAGACGCTGCCGGTCGTGCCCGTACTTCTTCTGCAGCGCCCGCACCTTGGGCTGCAGCATCTGCATGTTCCGGCTGGACTTGATCTGCCGGACGAAGAGCGGGATCAGCGCCGTACGGATGACCACGGTCAGTCCGATGATCGACAGCACCCAGGACATGCCGCCCGCGGGGTCGAGGACGAGGCTGAACAGCTCGTGCCAACCGATCAGCACCGCTGAGATGGCGTAGTACAGCGGCGTCATGATGAGGTTGCCGATGTCGCCGAGAATGCCCACGGATCAGGCTCCTTGTAGGGGTCGGGCCCCGTCGACCGGATCGGCCGGGGGCGTTGCATCGTGGGGAGTCTCTCCGCGCGCCGGCGGCACGTGGTCGACACCCCCGGGTTCCAGGGGTTGCAGCGGAGCAGGCGCCGAACCGTCAGCCAGCTGCCGCGCACCACCCCGTGCCGCTCGACGGCGGTGATCGCGTACGCCGAGCACGAGGGGTAGAAGCGACAGGTGGGTCCGAACATCGGGCTGATCGCGAACTGGTAGACGCGGATCAGGGCGACCACGACTCGTTTCACGTGGAACGTCTCCCTTCCGGCCTCAGCCGCGGATCAGGCGCAGACCCGCGACAGGCACCTGTCGAGGTCGCGGTGCAGCTCGTCGTACGACGCCGCGGCGGACGCGGGGGTGGCCCGCACGACCAACACGCTACCGCCGGGCAGAAGGTCGAGCCGCTCGCGGACGAGGTGGCGCAACCGGCGCTTGACCTGGTTGCGCACCACGGCCCCGCCGACCGCCTTGCTGACCACGAAGCCGACGCGTGGGGTGGCGGCAGCCCCCGACAACACCAAAGCCTCCTCACCCTGGCGGGTGAGGAGGTGGGTGACGAGGGTCGCCGATCCCGAGCGCCGGCCCGTGCGCGCGACCCGGCGGAACAGGTCCGCCTCGGTCAGGCGCGCAGCAACGGGGAGCACGTCAGCACCGGCCCCGGCAGAGGCGGCACATGTCCGCCTCAGACGGCGAGGCTCTTGCGGCCCTTCCGGCGCCGGTTCGCCAGGATCGCGCGACCCGCACGGGTGCGCATGCGCAGTCGGAAGCCGTGCGTCTTGTGACGACGACGGTTGTTCGGCTGGTACGTCCGCTTGCTCACGTCTGACCTCTCAAAGGTGGTTGGGAAGGGTATGCCGATACGCGGCAGGACACCGCGCCGTGGGTCGGCCGGCACCGCGCAGCCACGCTCCCAGCTCCCGCGTGCGGCGGGTCTGGGCGTCGTGGACATGCGGCACCGGTCGACAACGGCAGACCGACCTACGGTACGCGGTGCGCGAAGACAGGGTCAAACCAGCGCGCACCCCCGGGACGAGGGTCCCGGGAGCGGTGCCCGACCACCTGTGGATAGCGTCTTGATCCACAGGCCTGCGGGCGACTAGTTTCGAACCTTCCGGGATTCCCCGCCGCTCCACGGTGTGGTCCTGGTGCCGAAGCGGCCCGTGACGCCCGATGCTCCCTCTACCTGCATCTGACCTGCGGAAACCTCGGTCACCCGGCCTTCCACGATCGGCCTCGGTCAGGCTCCTCCACCCCCGGCGGCGCCACGTTCACAGCCTGTGGACAAACTTGTGGAACCGGATCAGCGTCCGACCGATCCGGACCGCGACCGACCAGCAGCGAGCGAGAGGCAGACGTGACCGGGAACCCCGAGCACCAGGGCAGCGACGAGACCACCCCACCGCCCCGGTGAACCCCGACGAACGCCTCGCCCAGGTGTGGCGCGCCATCGTGGACGACCTCGAGGCCCACCAGCGCGCCTGGCTCCAGGCGAGCAAGCCGATCACGCTGCACGGGACCACCGCGATCGTGGCCGTCCCCGACGACTTCACCCGCGGACGCCTGGAGAACCGGATGCGGGCACCGATCGAGAACGCGCTGAGCGAGCGCTACCAGCACGACATCCAGCTCGCGGTCACCGTCGACGCCGACCTGCTCACCCAGTCACCGGACGGCAGCGACCCCTACGCGGGCGACTTCCCGACCGCCACCGACGCCCCGAGCGAGCCGGCAGCGCCTGCCGCGCCGACCGTCGACATGTCGACAAAGCGACAGGTCGACGTGGCCACGAGCACCGAGCAGGCGCCGGCCACGGGGTTCGACCCCGCCGAGCCGACCGGCGCCGGCGTGACCACGCCGGTGAACCAGATCTCGCAGCCCAGCGCCGCACCCGGTGAGTCACGGCTCAACCCCAAGTACACGTTCGAGACGTTCGTCATCGGATCCTCCAACCGGTTCCCGCACGCCGCGGCGGTCGCGGTCTCCGAGGCTCCCGGCCGCAGCTACAACCCGCTGCTGGTCTACGGCGAGTCCGGTCTCGGCAAGACGCACCTGCTGCACGCCATCGGTCACTACGTCCGCACGATCTACGCCGGCTCCAAGGTGCGTTACGTCTCCAGCGAGGAGTTCACCAACGAGTTCATCAACGCGATCCGCGACGACCGGCAGGACCGGTTCAAGCGGAAGTACCGCGACGTGGACGTCCTGCTGATCGACGACATCCAGTTCCTGGAGGGGAAGACCCAGACCCAGGAGGAGTTCTTCCACACCTTCAACACGCTGCACAACGCCAACAAGCAGATCGTGCTCACCTCCGACCGCCCGCCCAAGCGGCTCGAGGCGCTGGAGGACCGGCTCCGCAACCGGTTCGAGTGGGGCCTGATCACCGACGTACAGCCGCCGGACCTGGAGACCCGGATCGCGATCCTGCGGAAGAAAGCCGCGATGGACCGGCTGACCGCGCCCTCGGACGTGCTCGAGTTCATCGCCTCGAAGATCCAGACCAACATCCGCGAGCTCGAGGGCGCCCTGATCCGGGTCACCGCCTTCGCGAACCTGAACCGCCAGGAGGTCGACCTGACCCTGGCCGAGATCGTGCTCAAGGACCTGATCCCGAGGGCGGCGAGCCCGAGATCACCGCGCCGCTGATCATCGCGCAGACCGCTGCCTACTTCGGGCTCTCCATCGAGGAGCTCACCGGACCCAGCCGTGGCCGCCACCTGGTGATGGCCCGCCAGATCGCGATGTACCTCTGCCGCGAGCTCACCGGGCTCTCGCTGCCCAAGATCGGCGCCCAGTTCGGCAACCGCGACCACACCACCGTGATGTACGCCGAGCGCAAGATCAACCAGCTGCTCGGCGAGCGGCGCGCCGTGTTCAACCAGGTCAGCGAGCTCACCAACCGGGTCAAGATGCAGGCCCGCCAGGGTTGATCGCCCTCCAGGCCTGTGGATGAACCCGGGAAAACGGTGCGAACTACACGGGGAGGATTCCGTGGACCCACCGGGAGCGCCCTCCCCAGACCCGTCCGGCTCCACACCGCGGCACAGGTCAGCCCGATTTCATCCACACCGTTCTCCCCCGCCGGATCCGGCGCTGACCTGCCGGAACGAGTGTCATCCACAGTTTCCACCGGTGCTATTACTCCTCCCGAATTACCTAGGCACCAGACAGCTCGTGAACTTCTCCCGGGCCCCGGCCTGGGGATGAACCCGATCGGCGGGACGGATCCCTTCGCCCGCACGCCACACGGCGACCGCGCCCGTGGCAGGATGCTCGGTGCAGGAATGTCCGTGGGATTCGGAGCGGACTGTCCACCACGTCCCGGCAGACGGCGACCCGGCGGTCGTCGCAGGCCCGTCGCAGAAGAGGTACGCCGTAGTGAAGTTCAGAGTCGACCGCGATGTCCTCGCTGACGCCGTCGCCTGGGCAGCGCGCAGTCTTCCGGTGCGTCCGAGCGCCCCGGTGCTGGCCGGCCTGCTGATCGAGGCGGGTGCCGACGGCCTGGTGCTGTCCACCTTCGACTACGAGACCTCCGCACGGGCGACGCTCGAGGCCGACATCTCCGACGAGGGCACCGCCCTGGTCAGCGGCCGCCTCCTCGCCGACATCTGCCGCGCGCTCCCGGCCAAGCCGGTCGAGCTCGCGCTCGACGGCGCGCGGGTCGCGGTCACCTGCGGCTCCACCCGGTTCTCGCTGCAGACGATGCCGGTCGAGGACTACCCGAGCATCCCGGACATGCCGGCGGCCAGCGGCGTGGTGAGCAGCGAGGACTTCGCGCACGCCGTCGCCCAGGCGGTCACCGCGGCCGGCCGCGACGACATGCTCCCGGTGCTGACCGGTGTCCGCCTGGAGATCGAGGGCGACAACATCGCACTGCTCGCCACCGACCGGTTCCGGCTCTCTCAGCGCGAGCTGACCTGGCGCCCGAGCACGCCGGACGCGTCGATGGCGGCGCTGGTCCCGGCGAAGGTGCTCGGCGACACCGCGAAGTCGCTGACCGGCGGCGACGTCACCATCGCGCTGTCGGCCAGCGGATCCGGCGACGGCCTGATCGGCTTCGAAGGACAGGGACCGGGCGGGGTACGTCGTACCACCACGCGGTTGCTGGACGGGGAGTTCCCCAAGGTCCGCAGCCTCTTCCCCAACGAGAAGCTCACCACCGCCAAGATCGAGCGGAAGTCGCTGATCGAGTCGGTCAAGCGGGTGGCCCTGGTCGCCGAGCGCAACTCGGCGGTCCGGCTCGCCTTCGCCGACGGGGTGCTGACCCTGGACGCCGGCTCCGACGACGAGGCCCAGGCCTCCGAGGGAGTTCCCGCGCAGATCGACGGCGACGACCTGGTCACCGGCTTCAACCCGCAGTTCCTGCTCGACGGCCTCAACGCGATGGACGAGGCCGAGGTGGAGCTCGCCTTCACCCAGCCGGCCAAGCCGGTGGTGATCAGCGGCGTCACCGACGCCGACAGCGACGCGGCCAGCTTCCGCTACCTGCTGATGCCGCGCCGCCTGCTGAGCTGAGCCCCGGCGGTCCCGGCCGCGGCACGCCGGCACGCACGCACAGGTCCCCCACGGAGAACAGGTGACGCACATGGAGATCGGACTCGTCGGACTCGGGAAGATGGGCGGCAACATGCGCACCCGGTTGCGCAACGCCGGCCACACCGTCGTCGGGTACGACCGCAACCCCGAGGTCAGCGACGTCGACAGCCTGGCCGCGATGGTCGAGGCCCTCCCCTCCCCCGCCGTGGTGTGGGTGATGGTGCCGGCCGGCGACCCGACCCATGCCACCATCGCCGACCTCAAGGGCCTGCTCCACGAGGGCGACCTGGTCATCGACGGCGGCAACTCCAAGTACACCGACGACGCCGAGCACGCGGCCGACCTGGCCACCGCCGGCATCGGGTTCGTCGACTGCGGCGTCTCCGGCGGCGTCTGGGGCCTGGAGAACGGCTACGCACTGATGTGCGGCGGTGCCGAGGAGCACGTCGCCCTGGCCCAGCCGATCTTCGACGCGCTGAAGCCCGACGAGGGCGGCTTCGTCCACGCCGGCAAGGCGGCCGGCGCCGGCCACTTCGCCAAGATGGTCCACAACGGCATCGAGTACGCGATGATGCAGTCCTACGCCGAGGGCTGGGAGCTGCTCGAGAAGGTCGACATCGTCGACAACGTGCCCGACATCTTCGACTCCTGGCGCAGCGGCACCGTGATCCGCTCCTGGCTGCTCGACCTGCTCACCGAGGCGGTCCAGGCCGACGAGCACCTCGACCAGCTCCGCGGCTACGCCGACGACTCCGGCGAGGGTCGGTGGACGGTGGAGGCCGCGATCGACAACGCGGTGCCGATGCACGTGATCGCCTCCTCGCTCTTCGCCCGGTTCACCTCGCGCCAGGACGACAGCCCGGCGATGAAGGCGATCGCCGCGATGCGCAACCAGTTCGGCGGGCACGCCGTGCACACCTCGCCGCCGCCCGGCGGCGAGGAGAACCCCGGCTGAGCCAAGCTGAGGCTCAGGCCGCCAGCACCGCGCGCACCACCGCGAAGACCAGCCACGCGGCGGCGATCGTGATCGCGACCGGATGGCGCACCCAGCGGTCCAGGTCCGGTCCGCGGCGTCCGGTCACCCGGGCGCGGACCAGCAGCACCGCCAGCACCAGCACCACGGCGATGCCGAGGAGCCCGAAGGGGTGGGCCAGGAACGACTCGCGCCACCAGCCGTGGCTGGCGTAGACCCACGACCGGGTCAACCCGCAGCCGGGCAGGGCAGGCCGGTGAGCCGGCGGAACGGGCAGAGCACCGGCCCGTCCTCGATCGTCTCCGGGGAGAAGAGGTACGACGCCGCCAACGCGACGACCCCGCCGCCGGCGAGCAGCTGGGCGCTCGTCAGCGACGGGGTCGTCGTACGGAGGTCGGTCACGCGGCCATCATGCCGCGCGACCCAGGCCGGTCGAGATGCACGGGCTCAGCTTGGGTGCACAGGCTCAGCGCAGCGGACGACCGTTGGAGTCCGGGACCTTGCGGAGCAGGATCAGGATCAGGTCGATCAGCGACCAGATGCCGCAGCCGCCCAGGGTGAGCAGCTTGGCGACACCGAGACCGGTGTAGCCCAGGTAGAAGCGGTCCACGCCGAAGGAGCCGAGGAACCACGAGATCAGCACCGTGGTCAGCCACTCCTTGTCGGAGTAGAGGCCGGGGATGTCGCGCGCGGCGTAGTACTGCTGCGAGTCGGCGGTGCGGACCGGGGTGTCCGGCTTGATCTGCGCGGTGACCGCCATCTGCGCGAGGCCGCCGTAGTCGATCGGGCCCTGCTCCTGGCCCATGTAGGAGACGAAGAACGGGCCGGTCGGTGCGGCGTAGCCGGCCGGCTGCTGCGGGTAGCCGTAGGGCTGACCCTGCGGAGGCTGCTCGCCGGGAGCGCCGTACGGCGGGTTCGGTGGTTGCGTCATGCGCAGCAGCCTAGGCTGATCGGAGCCTGTTGAAACGTCGTCGGACGGCCCTGCGGGCGATTTCTCGTGCGCACACCGGAGCGGAAGGATGGTGCGCCGAGGGGATCCGTGTGCGGATCGAGGGTGTGGACGAGAAGGAGGAGACGTGCACGTCGCGCGGCTGAGCCTCCACGACTTCCGGTCCTACCCGGCCCTCGACGTCGACCTCGCCCCGGCGTCACCGCGTTCGTCGGCCGCAACGGCCAGGGCAAGACCAACCTGGTCGAGGCGATCGACTACCTCTCCCGGCTCTCCTCGCACCGGGTCGCCTCCGACGCGCCGCTGATCCGGGCCGGTCAGCCGCAGGCGATCGTGCGCGCCGCGGTGGTCCGCGACGGACGGACCGCGGTGCTCGAGGTGGAGCTCAACCCCGGCAGGTCGAACCGGGCCCGGGTGAACCGCTCCCCGCTCCCCCGCGCCCGGGAGATCGTGGGGCTGGTGCGCACCGTCGTCTTCTCCCCCGACGACCTGGCCCTGGTCAAGGGGGATCCGGGCGAGCGGCGCCGCTTCCTCGACGAACTCCTGGTGCTGCGCGCTCCTCGGTACGCCGGCACCCGGGCCGACTACGACCGGGTGCTCAAGCAGCGCAACACCCTGCTCAAGACGCTCTACTCGGCGCGCGGCAGCAGTCGGGACGCGGCGCTGGCCACGCTGGCCGTGTGGGACGACCACCTGGTCACCACCGGCACCGAGCTGCTCGCCGCCCGGCTGCGCCTGGTCGCCGACCTGGCGCCGTACCTGGGCAAGGCGTACGAGGCGGTGGCCCGCGGGGCGTCGCGCGACGACGCCCGGCTCGGTTACGCCGGGACGGTAGCGGTGGAGACGGCCGCCGTGGAGGGAGTCCCGGCGTCGGAGGAGATCGCGGAGGTGTTCCGCGCCGAGCTGGCGCGGCGACAGCGCGACGAGATCGACCGCGGGGTCACCCTGGTCGGGCCGCACCGCGACGAGCTGCAGCTGACCCTCGGTCCCGGCGACCAGCCGGAGTCGGCGCGGCTGCCCGCGAAGGGCTACGCCTCGCACGGGGAGTCGTGGTCGTTCGCGCTGGCGCTGCGGCTGGCCGCCTACGACCTGCTCCGCGCCGACGGCGACGACCCGATCCTGATCCTCGACGATGTCTTCGCCGAGCTCGACTCCGACCGTCGCGCCCAGCTGGCCGCCCTGGTCGCCGGGGCCGAGCAGGTGCTGGTCACCGCGGCAGTCGAGGCCGACGTACCGGCGGAGCTGCGGGGCGTGACCTTCCACGTCGCCGACGGGGAGGTCCGACGTGCCGACTGACCCGACCGAGCACTCCGACGGCGCCGAGGGCGCCGAGGAGTCGGCCGAGACTCCGCCCGACGAGGCCGGCTACGAGCCCGACGGGCTGGACCTGGCCCGCAGCGCGATGCGCTCGGCGGCCGGATCGACGCCGGCGACGGATCCCCGCGCCCGGCGCAGCGGCGGCGCCCGCTCACCGTTCGGTCCGGACGGCGCCAAGCGCCGCAACCGGCGGATCCGGCCGGGCGAGGCGCAGATGAGCGGCGCGCACCCCGACGGCCGGGATCCGCAGGGGGTCGGCAGCGAGCTCGACCGGCTGATCGGCGACCGCGGCTGGGCGTTGGACCTGCAGGTGCGCGGCGTCTTCGCCCGGTGGACCGAGATCGTCGGCCCGGAGATCGGCGCGCACTCCACGCCCGAGACGCTGCTCGACGGCGTACTGGTGGTGCGCACCGAGTCCACCGCCTGGGCCACCCAGCTGAAGCTGCTCGCCGCCGACGTCGTACGACGCCTCAACGACGAGCTGGGCGACGGGACCGTGACCGTGGTGGAGGTGCGCGGACCGAACGCGCCGAGCTGGAAGCACGGCCGTCGCAGTGCCCGGGGTTCGCGGGGCCCGCGGGACACCTACGGGTGAGCGCCGCGCGCCGCGTCGGATGAGGCTCCACCCGTCCCGCACCAGAGCCGTTGGCAGCGGTTTCGCCGTACTGGCCTTTGGCGACCCCCCTCCGCGGCGCGCAGAATGGCGATTGCGGGCCTCTGAGCGGCCACGGGCAGCGCCGGTCGTCCCCCGTGCGAGCGGCGCACCGTGATCTGAGGCGTTCTACGGGGTATCATGGCGATCTGGCCGGGACCATGCCGCCACCGGGACTCCGGGGCGCTCGACTCGGCCAGCGTCATGCCCGTCCCGCGCGCACGCGCGCGGATCGCCGACCCGAAGAGGTTCGTGTGTCCACAGCCGATCAGCCCACGCCCGCGGAGCTCGCGGAGGTCACCGCTCCGGTCGCCGTCACCGGGGACTACGACGCCTCCGCGATCCAGGTCCTGGAGGGGCTCGAGGCGGTCCGCAAGCGACCGGGCATGTACATCGGCTCCACCGGCGAGCGCGGCCTGCACCACCTGATCTGGGAGATCGTCGACAACGCGGTGGACGAGGCGCTGGCCGGTCACTGCGACCGGATCGTGCTGACCCTGCAGGCCGACGGATCCCTCAAGGTCGAGGACAACGGCCGCGGCATCCCGACCGGCACCGCGCCCGGCCAGGAGATCCCGGCGGTCACGCTGGCGCTGACCGTGCTGCACGCGGGCGGCAAGTTCGGCGGCGCCGGCTACAAGGTCTCCGGCGGTCTGCACGGCGTGGGTGTGTCCGTGGTGAACGCGCTCTCCACCCGGCTCAAGGTCGAGGTGAAGAACCGGGGCAAGCTGTGGGAGCAGGAGTTCTCCCTGGGCGACCCGGACTACGACCTGCGCGAGGTCCGCGACCTGGAGCCCGGTGAGCGCACCGGCACCACGGTCACCTGGTTCGCCAGCGAGGAGATCTTCGAGACGACGACCTACTCGCTGGAGACGATCACCACCCGGATCCGGGAGATGGCCTTCCTCAACAAGGGCCTGGAGATCGTCGTCATCGACGAGCGCGAGGACGCCGGCGACCTGGCCGACGCGGTCGCCGACGACACCGTGCCGGCCCGGGTCGACGGCGGGGAGGAGGGCACCGGCGCGATCAAGCGGGAGGGCGCCGGGCTGCGGCAGGTCTTCAAGTACGAGCGCGGCCTGATCGACTACGTCGAGCACATCAACCGCACCAAGCAGGCCGCCAACCCGACGGTGATCAGCTTCGAGGCGGAGACGCCCGTGGACTCCGACTCGCACATGAGCCTGGAGGTGGCGATGCAGTGGAACACCACCTACACCGAGTCGGTGCACACCTTCGCCAACAACATCAACACCCACGAGGGCGGCACCCACGAGGAGGGCTTCCGGGCAGCGCTGACCAGCCTGGTCAACGGCTGGGGCGAGGAGTGGGGCCTGATCAAGAAGCGTGAGGACCGGGTCTCCGGCGACGACATCCGCGAGGGCCTGACCGCGATCATCTCGATCAAGGTGGGCGAGCCGCAGTTCGAGGGTCAGACCAAGACCAAGCTCGGCAACACCGAGGCCAAGGGCTTCGTGCAGCGGGTGGTCAACGACCGGCTCGGTGAGTGGCTGGAGAAGAACCCGGCCGAGGGCAAGGACATCGTGCGCCGCTCGCAGGCGGCGGCCTCGGCGCGGATCGCGGCCCGCAAGGCGCGCGACCTGGCCCGGGACCGCAAGGGCCTGCTCGGCCGGGCCGGGCTGCCCGGCAAGCTGTCCGACTGCCAGTCGACCAACCCCGCCGAGTGCGAGGTGTTCATCGTCGAGGGTGACTCCGCCGGTGGCTCCGCGCGCCAGGGCCGCGACCCCCGGATCCAGGCGATCCTCCCGATCCGCGGCAAGATCCTGAACGTCGAGAAGGCCCGGATCGACAAGGTGCTCGGCAACCAGGAGGTGCAGTCGATCATCTCCGCGCTGGGCACCGGCATCACCGAGGAGTTCGACCTCGACAAGCTGCGCTACCACAAGGTCGTGCTGATGGCCGACGCCGACGTGGACGGCCACCACATCAACACCCTGCTGCTGACCCTGCTGTTCCGCTTCATGAAGCCGCTGATCGAGCACGGCTACGTCTACATGGCCCAGCCCCCGCTCTACCGGCTGCGCTGGAACAAGCCGCACGAGCACGAGTTCGTCTACTCCGACGCCGAGCGCGACGCGCTGCTGCGCGACGGCCAGGCCGCCGGCAAGAAGCTGCCCAAGGAGAACCCGGTGCAGCGCTACAAGGGTCTCGGCGAGATGAACGCCAAGGAGCTGTGGGAGACCACCATGGACCCCGACCAGCGGCTGCTGCTGCAGGTCACCCTGGAGGACGCCGCCCAGGCCGACGAGATTTTCTCGATCCTGATGGGCGAGGACGTCGAGCAGCGCAGGTCGTTCATCCAGCGCAACGCCAAGGACGTGCGATTCCTCGATATCTAGGTATCTAGCAGATTCCTTAGACATCGATAGAACGCGACAGAGAGAGCAATCGTGACCGAGACACCGACCGACCCGACCGGCCCCGAGGCACGGACCCGCTCCATCGACCTGCAGGAGTCGATGAAGCGGTCCTACATCGACTATGCGATGGCTGTGATCGTGGGCCGCGCGCTGCCCGACGTACGCGACGGACTGAAGCCGGTGCACCGCCGGGTGCTCTACGCGATGTTCGACGGCGGCTACCGCCCCGACCGCGGCTTCTCCAAGTGCTCGCGCGTCGTCGGCGACGTGATGGGTCAGTACCACCCGCACGGCGACACCGCGATCTACGACACCCTGGTCCGGCTGGCCCAGCCGTGGGTGATGCGCGCGCCGCTGGTGCAGGGGCAGGGCAACTTCGGCTCGCCGGGCAACGACTCCGCCGCCGCGATGCGTTACACCGAGTGCCGGATGGCGCCGCTGGCGCTGGAGATGGTGCGTGAGATCGACGAGGAGACCGTCGACTTCCAGCCCAACTACGACGGCCGCTCGCAGGAGCCCGTCGTCCTGCCCGCGCGGTTCCCGAACCTGCTGGTCAACGGGTCCGCGGGCATCGCGGTCGGCATGGCGACCAGCATCCCGCCGCACAACCTGCGGGAGGTCGCCGAGGGGCGAAGTGGGCGCTGGAGCACCCCGACGCCACCCGCGAGGAGCTCCAGGACGCGCTGATCGAGCGGGTGAAGGGCCCCGACTTCCCCAACGGCGCGCTGATCGTCGGCCACCAGGGCATCGAGCAGGCCTACCGCACCGGTCGCGGCTCGATCACCCAGCGCGCGGTGATCGAGGTGGACGAGGACGCCAAGGGCCGCACCTGCCTGGTGATCACCGAGCTGCCCTACATGGTCAACCCGGACAACCTGGCCCTGAAGATCGCCGAGCTCGCCGACTCGGGCCGGGTGCAGGGCATCGCCGACGTGCGGGACGACACCTCCGACCGCACCGGCCAGCGCCTGGTGATCGTGCTCAAGCGCGACGCGGTCGCCCGGGTGGTGCTCAACAACCTGCTCAAGCACACCGAGCTGCAGACCAACTTCAGCGCCAACATGCTGGCGCTGGTCGACGGGGTGCCGCGCACGCTGTCCATCGACCAGTTCATCAGCAACTGGGTGGAGCACCAGGTCGAGGTCATCCGCCGGCGCACCGAGTATCGGCTGCGCAAGGCCGAGGAGCGGGCTCACATCCTGCGCGGCCTGGTCAAGGCGCTCGACATGCTCGACGAGGTGATCGCGCTGATCCGCCGGTCTCCCGAGGTCGACGACGCCCGTCGCGGGCTGATCGACCTGCTCGAGATCGACGAGCTGCAGGCCAACGCGATCCTCGACATGCAGCTGCGCCGCCTCGCCGCGCTGGAGCGGCAGCGGATCATCGACACGCTCGCCGAGATCGAGCTGGAGATCGCGGACCTCAAGGACATCCTGGCCAACGTCGCGCGGCAGCGGCAGATCGTGGCCGACGAGCTCGGTGAGATCGTCGACAAGTACGGCGACGAGCGTCGTACCCAGATCATCGCGGCCGACGGGGACCTCTCGATGGAGGACCTGATCCCCGACGAGGAGCAGGTCGTCTCGATCACCCGCGGCGGCTACGCGAAGCGGACCCGCGCCGACCAGTACCGCCTGCAGAAGCGCGGCGGCAAGGGTGTGCGCGGGGCCAGCCTCAAGGGCGACGACGTGGTGGAGCACTTCATCTCCACCACCAGCCACCACTGGCTGCTCTTCTTCACCACCGCCGGCCGGGTGTACCGGACGAAGGTCTACAACCTGCCCGAGGCCTCGCGCGACGCGAAGGGCGGGCACGTGGCGGGGCTGTTGAGCTTCCAGCCGGACGAGTCGATCGCCCAGGTGCTGGCGATCCGCGACTACGAGCAGGCGCCGTACCTGGTGCTCGCGACGCAGCACGGCCTGGTGAAGAAGACCCGGCTCGGGGACTACAACTCCCCGCGGCAGGCCGGCGTCATCGCGATCAACTTCCGCGAGGACGACGACCAGCTGATCGGGGCCGAGCTGGTCTCCGAGGGCGACCACATCCTGCTGGTCTCGCGCAAGGGCCAGGCGATCCGGTTCGAGGCGACCGACGAGCAGCTGCGGCCGATGGGCCGGGCCACCTCCGGCGTGACCGGGATGAAGTTCCGTGACGGCGACGACCTGCTGTCGATGTCGGTGATCCGCGCGGCCGTGGTCGAGCAGTCCGAGGCGGAGGCCGCGGCCGACGACGACGTGCAGATCCAGTACGTCTTCACGATCACCGACGGCGGCTTCGCCAAGCGCACCCCGATCGCCGACTACCGCGTGCAGGGCCGTGGTGGGCTGGGGATCAAGGCGATGGCGCTGGCGAACGAGGACCGCGGCTCGCTGGTCGGTGCGTTCATCGTGGTCGACGGCGACGAGGTGCTCTCGATCACCACCGCCGGTCAGGTGGTGCGGAGCCCGATCAACGCGGACTTCCGCCCGACCGGACGGTCCACCCAGGGCGTGACCTTCGTGAAGCTGAAGAAGAACAACGACGCGGTGGCCGTGGTCGCCCGTTCCGTGGAGAGCAAGGAGGCCGCCGAGGGCGTCGACGACACCCCTGAAGCAGGGGACGTCGCCGCTGAGAACTCGGAGGCTCAGGACCCGGATGCCACAATCGAGGGGTCCACGGACGCCGGGGCCGCCGGTGACGGCGCTCCCGACAGTGCGGGAGAGAGTGAGAGCTGATGACCGATCGCGTCGACGAGACCACGATCAGGACCGACGGTGCGGAGACCGACGACGCCCGCACCGCCGAGGTCCCGACGGTGAAGTCGGGTGACGAGAAGGGCGCAGACTCGGACGGCGGCGCCGACGCCGGCGCCGAGACGGGGATGAAGAAGGAGTCGAAGAAGTCCAAGGCCGCGAAGGCGGCCAAGGACCCCGCGGCTCCCACCAAGCCCGCCCCGTCGCTCCCCCCGCCCCCGACCACGGCGCCCCTGCCGGCGTCGGCCGGCGGGCCGGCCGCGGCCGAGGGTCCGGTCGAGGCGCCGAAGCCGGCCCCCGCCGCCACCCGTCCGGTACGACGGGCACGGCTGCGCCTGACCCGCGTCGACCCCTGGTCGGTGATGAAGACCGCCTTCCTGCTCTCCATCGCGTTCGCGGTGGTGACCGTGGTGGCGGTGGCGATGGTGTGGCAGGTGCTCGGCGCCGCCGGCGTCTGGGACTCGATCAACTCCACCATCCAGGAGAGCATCGGCGGCGAGGACGTCCAGAACTTCCAGATCGAGGACTATGTGGGCACCAGCCGCGTGCTCGGGTTCACGATGCTGGTGGCCGCCATCGACGTCGTACTGCTCACGGCGGCGGCGACCCTGACCGCGTTCCTCTACAACATGTCCGCCGCGCTGCTCGGTGGCGTCGAGGTCACCCTCGCCGAGGACCACTGAGAGCGCACCCGCGATTTCGTCGGCCGGACCCGCTCCGGTAACGTTCATCCTCGGCTTGGGCTGATGGGGCTTCCACCCTGACGTCCAAGCCGACCCGGGCCTATAGCTCAGACGGTTAGAGCGCTTCCCTGATAAGGAAGAGGTCACAGGTTCAAGTCCTGTTAGGCCCACCGGTCACTCGTGACCACCCCGATCCGCACCACGGAGGTCCTCGTGAAGAAGATCCTTCTGGCAGCGCTCGCGGCCGCCGCGGCCGTGTTCGCCAGCAAGAAGCTGCAGCAGAGCAAGGCCGAGAAGGCGCTCTGGGCGGACGCGACGGACAAGCTCCCGGAGGCCTGAGCCTCCAACCCACGCCGGCCGTTGGTCGGTGATCAGGGGCCTTGGCGCAATTGGTAGCGCACCTGCTTTGCAAGCAGGGGGTTAGGGGTTCGAGTCCCCTAGGCTCCACTCGAGGAACCGCAGGTCAGCCTGCGGTTTCTGTCATTTCGGGCCCATCCCAACCCGCATCCTTTCAGCGGCCTCGGGAGGGGAGTGGTTCCTTCGCTCGGCCGGTCAGCTCCTGTTGGAGGCCGGTGCCCAGGTGTTCGCCCGAAAGTCCTTGAGTCGGGTCAGGGCGTCTGCGGCGGCATCTCTGTCGACCGGCTCCCCGGTGAGGGTGGCCAGCCGATCCAGCAGCCGACGACCGCCGACGAACTCGATTCCGTCGATCTGGAAGCTTTCCGGAACGTGGTCCTGGACCGGACCCCAGATGACGATGAGCGGCGTCACCGCCGCGGAGTGAAGTCTCGCGCGATGCGCGCCTCGCTCGGGCTTGAGAAGGCTCCGGGTCACGGCATCGGCTCGAAGCTTGACCCGGGCCGCCGATCGCGCCATCTCCGTGGTGTCAGCGCCGTCGCTGCGCCACTTGGAGTCGATGGCAACGATCCCGCCGCTTCGCGTCAAGGCCAGGTGATCGAGGTCGCCGGCCTGGAGGTTGATGCTGTCGACCCAACCCCAGATCAGCCGTTTCTTCTTGGCGCGCCGCAGCTCATCCCGAGTCGCTTCCTCCCCCCAGGCGCCGCGGAGCTGCCAGATCGCCTGCCGCTCGTGGGCGAGGAAGGCGGCATTGACGAAGTGAAGGGCGGTCGCGATGAGGGCAGCCTGCAGGCCACCGAGGAACCACCATTGGAACCTGCCGTCAGGGAAAAGGGTGAGGATCACCGCTGTCTCGAAAGCGAGCAGCACGAGCAAGCCGAACGTGAGCAAGGCGAGGGACTTCTTGTTTCTCCGTGCCCATGCTTTGAAGAGATTGCTGTAGGCACGGCGCGGGTACGGCGCGAATCTGGTCACGTGGTCCCCCTTAGCTCGCGACGACCTTGGCGGCCGTGAAGAAGTCGATCGGCATCGGGGTCTCCAGCCTCCAGGTGATGGCGATCGGTCGTTCGCCCTCGTGGGTGACATAGGTGGCGGGTCCGAGGAACAGGTACGGGGCCCCGGTGCCGTACTCGTCGACGGACGTCTCGCGAACGAACAGCAGGACGTTGCCGGTGCCGTTGACGTACCGCTGCCCGGTTGACGAGGAGACGGTGGTGCGGCTCTGCGACTCCCAGTGGAAGAGCGTCGGGCTGATCGGGTAGTCGCGATACATAGTGGTGGGTGAGAAGGCTGCTTCGGACTTCTTCAGTTGGATGAAGAAGGCGTCGGTGTTGATGTCGGGGACCCAGAGGACACCTTCGCGGAAGTTGATCGGGGGCTTCGCCAGGCTCGCGTCGCCAAGCGCCGCGAGCGCTTCCTCTCGTCGGTAACGGCCGTGCACCTGCAGCGGGACGTCAGCAAGGTCGCCGGAGAGCTCGAGCGTCGTGCGCCGCGCGTTCTCGAAGCCGATATCGACCAGGACCGACAGCTCATCCGCCGCGGCTTCGTTGGTCCGAAGTGCGCGGATGCCGTCCTCGATGCTGGCGAACCTGCCGCCGTTGGGCCAGAGGGAGAAGAAGAGCATCTCGGCCAAGCGGCGTTCGGCCGGCGTCCAGGCTGCTGGCTCAGTGTCCGAGTTGAGGACCGACTGGTAGGTCGACGCCCGAGGGCGGTCGTCGACGTGGATCAGCGACCGGCCGCGCTTCACGAGCTCGTTTTCACGGTCACCCACCGGCCTGGTCTCGAAGCCGGCTTCCCGCCGGAGCCTGGTCCACGATCGTCCGGACCTCAAGAGATCGGGGAGGGCGGCGCCGGACTCGTCGAGGTACTCGCGCAGGTCGACGTTGCCGATGCCGCGCAGCTCGGAGAGCAGGTCGCTCCAGCGGCTACCGATCTGCGTCCTGAGGTTCGCCAGAACGGCAGCCTGCGTCTCTTTGTCCATGACGATCTGGCAGCCGCTGGGCAGGAAGGGGAACTCTTGGTCGACGGCGGTGCCGAGCCTGCTGCGCGAGAGACCGGTGAGGGCGGTGAGCTTGAGGTCCCAGCGGAATCGCTTGTGCTGGTGCCCCACGAAGTCGAGCACGGTGAGCACCGCCTTGTCCGCCGTACGGCGAAGTCCGCGGCCGAGCTGTTGTAGGAAGACAGTCGCGCTTTCGGTCGGCCGCAGGAAGAGGATCGTGTCGACGTTGGGGATGTCGAGGCCCTCGTTGAACAGGTCGACGGTGAAGAGCACGTTCACGTTGCCGTCCCGGAGCGCGCCGAGAGCGGATGCGCGTTCGTGCGGTGTGTCCTCGCCGGTCACCGCACGCGCGGGGATCCCAGCGTCGTTGAAGGCCGCTGCCATGTACGTCGCGTGCTCGATCGTGACGCAGAAGCCGAGCGCCCGCATCGATCCGGTGTCGAGGACCTTGTCGTGCAGCTCCTTGAGGATGATCCGCGTCCGGGCGTCGTTGCCGGTGAAGAGGTTGGACAGCTCCCCGTCGTCGTAGGTGCCGCCCTTCCAGCCGAGCTGGCTGAGGTCGGTGTTGTCCGCGACGCCGAAGTAGTGGAACGGGCACAGCAGTTCGGCGCCGAGTGCGTCCCACAGTCGGAGCTCGGTGGCCACGCGTCCGTCGAAGAAGGCGTCGCGGACGTTGATGCCGTCTGCGCGCTCGGGGGTTGCCGTGAGTCCAAGCAGTTCCGTCGGGTCGAGGTGGTCGAGCAGCGTCCGATACGTCGGGGCGGACGCGTGGTGGAACTCGTCGATCACGACGACGTCGAAGGCGTCAGTTGGCAGGTTCGCGACGCCGTAGGAGCTCAGCGACTGGACGCTGGCGAAGACGTGCTTCCACTCCTCCTTCGGGAACGCTCCGTCGACGTAGAGCTCACCGAAGTTCGCGTCGGCCAGCACCTCACGGTAGACACGCAACGACTGGGTGAGGATCTCCTTGCGGTGCGCGACGAAGAGGAGAGAAGGTCGACGGGCCGGGTTCGACGCGAGCCGCCGATAGTCGAGGGCAGCGACCACCGTCTTGCCGGTTCCGGTCGCCGCCACGACCAGATTCCGATGGCGATCATGCACGCTGCGCTCCGCGTCGATCTCGTCGAGCATCTCCTGCTGGTAGGGATAGGGAGTGACCGCGAGTCCTGAAAGGGAGAGCGTGACGCGATTGGTCTGGCTGCTGCCGCCCGCCTCGGCCAACGCCAGGTCGAGCCGGTCGGCGTCCCGACTGGGCTGATAGACCTCGAACGCAGCGTCGTTCCAGTACGTGTCGAACGTTGCGTCGAACTTCTCTAACAGCGCAGGCGTCGCAATACGGGAGAGCCGGACGTTCCACTCAACGCCTTCGAGCATGGCGGCATGGGTGAGGTTCGAGGAACCGACATACCCGGTGTCAAAGCCGGTGTTGCGGTGGAACATCCACGCTTTGGCGTGAAGTCGCGTGCGCTGGGCGTCGTACTGCACACGAACCTCGGCGCCGTACTCGCGCACCAGGTGGTCGAGCGCCCGCCGTTCGGTGGAGCCTGTGTAGGTCGTCGTGATCACCCTGAGTCGGCCGCCTCGCTCGCGTAGCCGGCGTAGCTCGGGGTCGAGGAGGCGCAGCCCGGCCCACCGGACGAAGGCGCAGAGGAGATCGACGCGGTCCGCGGTGTCGATCTCGGTACGCAGCTCGGGACCGAGGCTCGGCTCGGACTTCGCGTTCGTCATCAGGGCCGCTTCGGTCAGCGGCGTACGCGGCCTGACGTCTGGATAGGTGACCACACCGGGCCCAGGCGTGGGTGCGAGTCGGAGCAACTGCGACGCGGGTGCCGAGACTTCGGTGCCTGACTCCTGCATCGCGTCGATCAGCTGGTTGGCAAGGTCCACGGCGTCCTCGGGGCTGCGCCCGGCGAACGCGCGGTGTGCGGAAGCAGAGACGTGCTGGGCGAGGACGCGAGGAAGATCGACTGCATCGATCTCCCCGGTCGCGGCCTCGAGACCCGTCACCGTGGCCAGGCGCCTCTGCAGGTCGGTGGTCACCAGCGATTCGTGGAGGCCCGGTGCGATCGGCTCGCGCGTCATGGGTGCAGCTTTTCCTATTCGACCGACATGAGGACGGGGATCGGAGTGATTTGGTCATCCGAACCATGCAGGACGTCCGGCGGATCACGGCACCGAGCAAGGCGACACTCAGGCGACCGGATCGGTCTACGCTCACCACGATGAATGTCATCGCCCT